>NZ_JACEGA010000001.1:730000-1090000 GCF_014174405.1 Variimorphobacter saccharofermentans
ATGCCGAGATAGATTGCTTCTATAGCGGAGACAATCTATTAAGTTATTTGAAGAAAAATAAAAATTTTTACTATCAGATATATTTGTTGGATATTGAGATGCCTGGGACTAATGGCCTTGATGTTGCAAAAGAAATACGAGAAATGGATAAAAGAGCGATTATTGTTTTTGTTACATTATACTCCGATTATGTTTTTAGTTCATTTGAAGTACAGCCGTTTAGATTTATAAGCAAACCAGTTGATTATAAAAAATTAGAAGATGTGATTCAGGCTGCTGTGAATTATATATATACCAGTAAGAAGTACATATTTATTACTGTGGATAAAGCAAGAATACAGTTATGCTGCGAGAATATTATGTATTTTGAGGGAGATAAAAGAAAGGTTAATGTTTATGCAATCGATGACGTGTATGCCTTTTATTCAAGAATATCCGATGTAGAAAGTATGGTAGATAATAGTTGGTTTGTAAGAATACATGTATCATATCTTATCAATATGGACTACGTTAAAGCAATATATCTGGATGAAATAATTCTTAATAATGGGACACATCTTCCTATAAGCAAGAAATATCGCAAGAGTGTAAAAATGGAGTATATGAAATATACTAAATGGAGGATGGGACTATGAATTGGGAAGCATCAAATATATTTCTCTATTTTATTTTAAATATGTTTGACCTGTGGGTTATTCTCCGATATTTCAATAGGTTAATGGAGTTGATCAAACTAAAAAAAATAATTCTATATTGTATGTACTTTTTGTTTTTGGCTTTTTTTACGCTTTTAATTAAATTTGAACTTAAGTATTCAAATATTGTATCAATAGCAGCGTGGAGTATCATGTTTTTGCCTACTTATAAAGGTAAAAAGCGAAATAAATTAGTATATTCAGTTCTTTTACTTGGGTTTGCTGGTTTTTCACAAATGACTATGTTCATTGTATCCCACAGTAATACACATACTATTTATTCGTACTTTATTCCTCATTTTATTTTTTTTATTATTGTTGAGATTGGTGTAAGATGTCAGACAATAAGAGGGAAGATCCTTGAGCCTAAATTATTGGCATTACTAATATCTATACCCTTATTCAGCTTTATCGCTATGCCATGTATGGTGCTGATTAGTGAGCAAATAAATAATGTATCATTAAAAGAAGAAACGACTATGTTAATACCTATTACCGTTTTGATATTGTATATGAACATTATTGTGTTTTATCTTTATGATACAATTAGTTCTACTTTTGAAGTAAAAAGACAAAAAGATGAGTATGAGCAACAGCTGATATGGCAGCAGAATTATTATGATTCACTTGCAGAAAACCAAGATGCTATTCGGAAAATAAAACATGATATGCAAAATAATCTTCAGGTTGTTTCTAGTTTATTAATTGAGAAAAAAGTGGATGAAGCCGGTAATTATCTAAAGGAACTGCTCTTTGAACAAGCGCAAGTGAAAAATCTGATAATGACAGGAAATGACGCTATTGATACTGTATTAAATATAAAGCTTTCATTAGCTCAAAAATATAGTATTAAAGTTGAAAAAGATATTAACATTCCAGCGGGGTTGCCAATTCCATATCACCATTGCGTTAGGCTCTTTGGAAATTTATTGGATAATGCAATTAATGCTTTAAAGGATCAAGAAGAGATCGAAAAAACTATAAAATGGTTTATGTTTTTTAAGGGGAATGCACTTATAATACAGATTTCGAATCTATATAAAGATAAACCTGTAAAATATAACAGGGACAGCTTCTTGCATGGATTAGGCCTTGATATTGTTAAGACTACAACAGAATTATATAATGGAACATTTGAGGTTGAAGATGATGGCAAAAATTTTACTGTAAATATAATGCTATACCTTGATATTTAGATAGTTAGATAATTACATAAAATCAACATAAAAATTACAATTTAATACAAAGTAGAAATTCGTATGATAATATAATACCATTAATTAACAGAAACAAGAGAGGAGATAAGATGGTAATCAAAGAACGATTTCAGGTTGATGTTGTTCGGTTTGAAGTTGATGGGATTAAGATGATTGGGAATAATCGTACTGGATCACTGATTGGACTAACCGAAGAAGGCAGTAAAATGATAGATGATATTTATAGTGATGGAGAAGCAGAAATTACAGAGACGACAGAACCCTTATATGAAGCATTGAAGAGAGGTAATTATTTTAAAAGTTCAATTAAGAACAATATAAGAATGGCATCTGCGTATGTGCATATAACAGATAAATGTAATCTTCATTGTGTAGGATGTTATTCTTATGTCGTAAATCGAAACAAGAAGACAGATCTTACATATAAAGAGGTTTGCCATGTGCTGGATCAACTGGCAGATAATGGTGTGAGAATTATTGTGATATCCGGGGGTGAGCCATTTATACGAGAAGATATTGAACAGATTTGCCAGTATGCAAAAGGGTTGGATATGGTTGTGCAGATTATTACGAATGGAACTATGCCACATGAAAGATACCTTAGAGCACTTCCATATATTGATGCAATCAGCGTATCGGTAGATGGTTACCAAGAGGATGTGCACTTTATAAGAGACGAAGGTATTATGCCAAAGGTCTTAGAAACCGTAAGGTTTTTGATGGAGCATAAAGCCAAAGTAAATTTGATATTTACTCTTCATAGAAAAAATGCAATATATATGGAAGAGTATATGAATTTAGCAAATAATATGGGAACAATGTTCAACTTCAGTATGTTGACCACCTCCCCGTTTGATGAAGTGTTTAAAGATTATACCTTGAGAAAGGAAGAGTCTGATATGGTCGAACACTTCTTAAAACATCATCGAGCCGTTATTACTGATTCGGCAATGGAAGGTGAGAGTTTATCGTGTAAATCCAGATGTGGTGCTGGAAGGTTTCTTATAAGTGTAAGCGCTGATGGAACGATATACCCCTGTCATATGTTACATATAGATGATTTAAAACTTGGAAACATCTTTGAGAAAGATCTGCAAAGTATAGTGTTTAATGAAGATAATCCCTTTTTGAATTTGGATATTAATAATATAGAAGGATGTAGTGAATGCAAGTATGGTAATTTCTGCGGCGGTGGGTGCAGGGCTAGAAGCTATTTAGCATCTGGAAGTATATATGCGAAAGCAGATATTTGTGAAGTGAGTTACCATACATTGGATAAAAAATTCAGTAGTTTGAAAGCAGCATACGGTCTGTAGGTTAATGCTCTTACTGGTAAGATGAATGACTGCTGTTTGGGAGCATTGGAAAAAGTAGTATGACAAAATAAATAATGGAAAGTGAGGTGAAGATAATGCTTTTTAAATTTGAAGAAGTAAATGCTATGAGGTGCTCAAGTAATGGACTACCAGTATTGGGTTGCTTTACGCTAGGATGGTAATTTTATGAATTAGTTTAAGGGCCACTTATTTTTGATATGCCTCCTGCCAAGCCAATGGCATTTAATAAGCAAAAATGAGGAAGCTGTCAGTGATGATACTAATCAGATGAATGAGGACTTCCTGACTGCATTGAATACGAGTATATATATAAGGCAATGGTCGAGAAAGATTGAGAAAGCTCAAGCTCTTATGATTTAAATAACTTATAACTATGAAATGCTGGTGATTATATTTACCAGCATTTCATAGTTATAAGTTATTTTAAGATAAAGAACAATATAACAATAAAAATAATAATAAATACCAAGCAGCCATAACTACCATTCTTTTTATTGTTGTTATGGAGATGCGTTTGTTTTTTAGCATCTTTATTAATTATCATCATTTCTGTGATTTGATCTTTATAATCTGATTTTCCATCCCTGTTATAGTCAAACATAATATCATCTCCAAACATTTATTGTAAACTTATAATACACTATACGAGAGACATCTGATGACCAATTAAGCTTTTTCATTATTAAGAAACATTAAAGTAAGGTTAATGGTATATAGAAATTTCTCAATGGATCATTTATAAGCTATACTTGGAAACTACCATTTAGGTACTGTACCGTTCCTAAGAGCACATATATAATATGTAACTTCTTTGGGTGATTTTATTTTCCAATAATGCAATCAAGAGGACATAACATTCCGCCAGTAATGGCGGAATGTATTATACATCAGAATACAATCGATACCTCAAAACCTAGATTAATGTCACTATGAACGGATATTTTTCCATTATGAGCCTCAACAATCCATTTGGCAATCGATAAGCCGAGGCCGGAGCCCGGCTGTGTATGGGTTCTGGATTTTTCAAGACGATAAAAACGATAGAACACCTTCTCTACTTCCTCGGCGGGAATTCCTACCCCGTCATCCTTTATGTCCACATGGATATGCTTTCCGGATAAATACGCTGATACATGGATGGTTCCCGGACGTCCCATATACTTCACACCATTGTCAAAAAGAATGGTGAATAATTGTGTGATACGGTTTACATCACCGTTAAAGGTAAGGTTCGGAGTAATATCACTTTCTATATGGATATCATTGGCCTTGGCAATTGCCGAAAAGGAATTAATTCGTTCGTTGAGGATCAGATCCATCGGGAACTCAGCAAATTGCAGGTTAAGCTGTTTGGAGTCTGCACGCGATAAGGTCATAAGATCATCTACCAGCTTTGCCATGCGCTTCGTTTCGTAGAGTACATTATTCAACCATTTTTCCTGACTTTCCACAGTTTCATACTGATTCTCCATAATAATTTCAAGATTGGATTGAATAATGGCAAGCGGTGTTCTCAGTTCATGAGAGGCATCGGCGGTAAAATCAAGCTGCTGTTGCCATGATTTTTTAATCGGCTTGATTGCGGTATTGGCTAAAAGTATGCTGGCAGCGCATACAATCAGAATAATTACGAAGGCTGATATAAACAGCCGGTGGATAGGCTGCGCGCTTTTGGAGCCTAAGGAAACAAGAAGGATTACAAATCCTAAAACAATGCTGATTATGAGCATAGTAAACAGAATGAAACGATGTCTTATTTTATTTATCATCTGCTTTTATCCTTTCAATGAGATACGTTCAAGCAAAGTGTATCCAACACCTCTTACCGTCTTTAATTCTATGTCTGAGCTTGAGAAATCTATTTTTTTCCTTAAGTAGTAGATGTAAAGCTCTACATTTGCGATTTCTACTTCATTGTCAAAGCCCCAGATTCTCTCAAGAATCTGCTCCTTTGTGAGTACCTGGTTTCTATTTCGTATAAATAACTCTAATAGCTGCGTTTCTGTTTTCGTTAAGGATATCTGCTTTCCATCAATTTCATAAATACACTTATGAATATAAAGCTTTGTATCGGATATCGTAAGTGCTTCCCCTATGGTGAGGGTTTCACTTCGTCTTGATAGAGCCTTGACGCGGGCTAAGAATTCTTTGTTGGAGAAAGGTTTAATTAAGTAATCATCAGCTCCTGCATCCAGTCCCTCCACGCGATCATCAATGGAATCCTTGGCAGTTAAGAACATGGTTGGTGTTTTCAGCTTTGTATTACGAATAGCCTTTAGGATTTCGACACCCTCTCTTCCGGGAAGCATGCGATCTAATACAATCACATCATAAATACCGGAACAGGCATAGGCTTCTCCGTCGATACCATTATTGACTACATCGACCTGATATCCATTCTTCAGCAAGATATATTGCAGAGCATCTGCCAGTGCGATCTCATCTTCAACAATTAATACCCGCATCCTTCATCTCCTTCATTTATAACTTTTTCTCATCTCAATAAATTAAAGTTTTTCTATATTTTCCTTATCATAACATATTTCTCCTTGGAATTCACTTGTAAGTTAACGAAATGAATATTTTGAAAATTAAATCCATTTTCAAAGGAAATTCAAAGAATCAGGTCTTAGAATTTGAAATCAGAAAATGTAAATTGCAAGGAGGAATTCTATAATGGTAGAGTTTAGAAATGTAAGTAAGGTATATGGCCAAGGTGAAGGTAAGAGGATTGTACTGGATAATGTGACGATTAATGTTCAAACCGGAGAGTATGTATGGATCACAGGTAAATCGGGAAGTGGTAAATCAACTCTATTGAATATGATAAGTGGGATTGATAAATCAGATAGCGGTTATCTGTATGTGAATGATCTTAATGTGAATGGCTTATCTGAAGAAGAGATGTGTAGTTGGAGAGGGGCTAATGTGGGAATCGTGTTTCAATTCTTTCAGCTGCTACCAACCCTGACTGTGTTAGAGAACGTCTTATTGCCAATGAATATTGCCAAAGTAATTCCCAGGAAGGAGCGGGCTGCAAGAGCCAAGGAATTGTTGAAAATGGTTGGTTTGGAGGGACATGAGAATAAGTACCCTGCCATGCTGTCCGGAGGAGAACAGCAAAGAGTGGCAATCGCCAGGGCATTGGCAAATGACGCGGATTTAATCATTGCCGACGAGCCCACCGGTAATCTGGACTCAAGAAGCTCTGAGGATATCCTGAAGATCTTCCAAGAGCTTAACCAGAGAGGAAAAACAATTCTCATGGTAACCCATGAAAGAGAAATCCATGAGGGAGTTACAAGGAATATTGTTATTCAGGATGGAAGAATTATTGCTGATAAGCTGATCGTGAGGTGTGTCTAGATGAGAGGATTAGTGAAGAAGGCTCTTAAGGATTTAATCAGTACAGGAAAACGGTCTATGACTGCATTCATTGCCATGACCCTGGGTATTTCGTTTTTTGGAATGATGTTGTTCTCTTATCAGATTATTCGAAGAGAGATCCAACAGGTATATAGACATTCAAATCCGTCATCGGCTGTTGTAACCGTACAGGGAGCAGAGGATTATAAAGCATTAGACGAGTTAACCAAACGAATGTCCGAGAGTATGGATTATGAAATCAAAAGTGTTCAAGAACTGCAAATCATGACAGGAAATGGGGATTGGAAGCCTCTATATTTATTTGGTATTCATAACATAGCTAATAAAGAGATCAACCAGATCAACTTACTGGAGGGGGAACTCCCCGGCAAAGAAGGGAAAGCTCTGATTGAAGAAGGTGCTATCCAGGTTGCAAATGCCTCTATTGAAGATACGGTAACGATAAAAGATGGGATGGGCATTGAGTCTCAGCTACTGATATCAGGGTCGGTGAAGGATATGAGTGTACATCCTCCCTTTATTCATGGCTGCGTGTATTTATATGTGCCCATAGAATATATGAAAGGCGCTAATACCTTTCTGGTTGAAATTCTACTAAAGGAAAATACCTACGAGAAGGAAACGATTGAGATGGTATGCAATGACTATGTCTCTCTCTTAAAGAAGCAGGGATATAACGTAATTAATTTGGAGATACCCAAAGTACCTGGAGAGAACATGCACTATAAGGAATATGATTCGGCCCTGTTCCTTCTAAGAATCATTGCTTTTGTTGCATCCCTGTTAGGAAGTATGATTATGGGTAATCTCATATCCTCTATTATGGCAGCAAAGGTAAGGGAAATCGGTATCCTTAAGTCAATAGGCACAAAACCCGGACAGATATATAAAGCATATCTCATTGCTTTTGAAATTATTTTGGGGATCAGTTTCCTTTGTTCTCTGACTATTGTGGCTTTTTCATCAGATTTTATAGCAAGGCTTTTAATGAGCCTTGGTAATCTGATACCGGAGAATACAGGGGTGCCCTTCTGGGATTATGGGCTGTTTACAATGGTCTCCATGCTGGTGCCGCTTCTTCTGATACTCGTTCCGATTCGAAGGGGAGTGAAGGCTACCATTAAGGAAGCCTTTGAGGATTATGGTATCAGCTATAAAGGGGTCTTTAAGAATCGTACTTGGGATAGTAAGCTGAAGCTTCCCAGTACCATCCTGTTAGCCTCGAAGAATTTACTTCGAAAGAAGCGAACCTTAATCCTGAATCTCATAACTTTAAGCTTTGGTGGTGTGGTCTTCATCGTTATTTTCACAATTCAATTTTCATTAAAATCCAATCTTATGAAATACATGAATTCTCAGCTTTATGATTACCAGTTCATATTAGGGGGAGCATCCAATGAAGCGGAAACCAGCAAAATGCTCTCAAAGGTGGATACAATTAAGGAATATGAGATTTGGAAAATAACAAAGGCTACCTATGTGGATGGAGAGGAAGAAGTACCATATCAACTTATTGCACCACAGGATCATAGCCGCTTATTTGCTCCGATTATGCTGGAGGGGGATTGGCTTCAATATGATAACAATAGGAAGGTGGTCATTAGCGAAGAACTCCAGAAGGAACAGAAGCTGAGGCTTGGTGACCCAATAAAGCTTATGATAGAAGGAAGCATGATGGAAGGCAGTGTGGGTGGAATTGTTAAACTGTTTGAGGAAAAAGTCATATTCCTTCCGCAAGCGAGTCTTTCTCAATATGTGGACTTGAATCGATGTTATAGCAGCGTAAAGTGCAAGACCAATAAAGTCGGATTTAGCGACCGCAGGCATTATAATAATCTGGCATCTCAGTTAAAGGAGAATGGAATTATTATGATGAATGACGAGAACAAAAAGGAGATAGCAGATACGCTTTTCAACCACTATGCGGTAACGCTGAACACACTTTTGATGGTAAGTCTGTTGCTTGTTGTGGTAGCTGGATTTGGACTGGCCGCATCCCTGAATACGCAGCTGGATGAACGAAGAAATGAAATGGCGATCATGAAAGCAATCGGCGCCGGTAATAAAGTCATTAGGAGAATTACTATGTATGAAAGCCTTATGCTGCTTACCCTTAGCCTGGCAATTGTCGGTCTGATAGGTCTGGCCTCGGCCTTAGTAGGCTGTATTCAATTCGGAAAGCTCATATTTGATCGGGGAATCATCTTTGATGTGGTATCCTTTATAAAGGCATGTGGAATATGGGGCATCCTCATAATGGGCGTTGGGTTGTTTACCACCAGACGTTGCGTCATGGGGCAGTTGAGAAGATAAGCAACTCATAAAAAGGGTCTGTTGCATATATGATACATCAGACCTTTTATATATACGAAGCATGTTTCTTCCTATTGTATTACTTATGTATTACTTATTTAAGAAACCGAATGAAAAGTTTTCCCCTTAAGAATAACTCGATTAATACTTAAATCGGGGTTAAGTAGTACAATATCGGCATATTTTCCAGGGGTAAGACTGCCATACTCATCATAAATTCCAAGCTGCTTTGCCGGATTAACCGAGGCACATTTAACAGCACTTATCAAAGGAATACCCATTGATACAGCCGTTGTCATACATGTCATGAGATTCGTGGTAGAGCCTGCGAGGGTTTCATCCATCAGTGTGGCTTTGTTTCCTGTAACACGGACTCTCTGTCCGCCAAGTGAGTATTCTCCATCCTCGAGGCCGGTAGCCATCATACTATCACTGATTAGAATAATCCGATCATCTCCGAACATTTTAAAGGTGGCGCGAACCACACTGGGGGCAATGTGAATACCGTCGCAGATTAATTCAACCATCACATGTTCAGCATCGAGAGCTGCACCGATCACCCCCGGACTTCGATGAGAGAAGGAGGGCATGGCATTGTACAGGTGGGTTACATTGCTTGCACCACTGCGAAAGGCTTCTGCTGCGGTATCATAATCAGCCGTGGTGTGCGCTACAGAGATGACCACCTCATCCTTTACAGCCTGAATAAAGTCCATAGCACCAGCTTCCTCTGGAGCGATTGCCACCAGCTTAATCAATCCTCCGGATAACTCTTGCATTGTTCGAAAATGATCAAGATCGGGGGGAGTTAAATAGGCTTCATTATGGGCACCCTTTTTAGCGTGACTAAGATAGGGCCCCTCCATATTAATACCAACAAGCTCTGCGCCTTGTTTACTTTGATAAGAGGCAGCGTTTTTGAATATTCTTGTTAACTCATCATAACCTAAGGTCATTGTTGCCGGAGCAATGCTTGTGATACCCCAAATGCCTTCATAGTTTGCAATGGCCTGAATTGCTTCTTGAGTGCCATCACAGAAATCATATCCCACACAGCCGTGAAAATGAATATCAATTAAGCCGGGAATGGCATATAACCCTTTTGCATTAAGGACTTCAACCTCAGAGGAAGGAGAGCTGGAGATACGATCCCCGTCGGTATAGATATCTTTCTTTAAAAAACCATCATCTGTAAATACGTGAGCATTTTTAATAATCATAATCAGTCTCCTAACTAATTTGGATATTAGTGACTATGCCTAATAACTTCTAATTCTGGGTTATTCCCTTACCTCTTATAATTAGGACTATTTGTTGCCTCTTAATAATATTATCAATTCCCATGGGATAAATCAATGCCACCCGGGGAAGAGATAGATATACGAAAAGCATTGTCGATTAAGCGAAAATTTTCATTGATACATTTGGCTTTAGCGTATAAAATGGATTAATAAAGATGGACTATTTTCATTAACTTGAGTTATTGTTGGTATAGAAGATTAGATAGAGATATTTCAGACATTTAATTGATTAGGAGTGATTACATATGTGTGCGATGGTAACGCGTGAAGTGATATTGGAGTTTGGCCTTTCTTTTCCGGATACATACCAGGAAGCTCCCTTTCATGACCCGAACTGGCAGCTTATTCGTGTTTTACCGAGCAAGAAGGCGTTCCTCTGGACCTATGAGCGAGACGGCTACATCAACCTGAACGTAAAGGTTGACCCAGACAAGGCCTATTTCTGGCGAAGTGTCTATAAGTCTGTAATTCCGGGGTATCATCAGAATAAACGGCATTGGAATACAATTATATTGGATGGTACGATTCCGGACGAAGACATCAAGACGATGATAGAGGAGAGCTATGACTTAGTTACTAATTCACCTACAAAGCGTATTTATGAAGCTGTGAAGAAGATACCCTACGGGCATGTTGCGACATATGGCCAAGTGGCGGAGCTTGCGGGTGATAAGAATATGGCAAGGGCAGTCGGTAATGCACTTCACAAAAATCCAGACCCAGAGAATATTCCGTGTTTTAGAGTGGTGAATTCGAAGGGAGAGCTTGCAGGAGCGTTTGCTTTTGGTGGAGAAAGAGTTCAGGCGGAGATTTTGGAGGCGGAAGGAGTGGAAGTGATTGATGGAAAGGTGGATTTACAAAAGTATCAGATGAAATAAGGAATGATTTTGGGATGGAATAATAACCAGAGACTAAATGAAAATAAATTAATGACATACATTAATAACATATTAGGGGCACTTTTCTTATTAATTTGGAAAGGTGTTCCTTTTTTATATGTAAAAGTCAAAATATGAAGTGATAGAGGAAATAATTTATAAAATTGTTATAAAATATACAAACAATACATGATTTTTATTAAACAATATGATATAATAAATGCATTGATAAATTGATATCGGAAACCGGGAAAGGGGTAAGCGAGTAAAGAATGGATAATAACGCGCTATTTAACATTGGATATGGCTTGTATGTTTTGACAGCAAAGGATGGTGACAAAAGAAACGGGTGTATTATTAATACTGTAATGCAAGTTACGGATACTCCGTTATACCTTGTGGTTGGAGTGAATAAGCAGAATTTAACTCATGATATGATTATGAAAACCAAAGAATTTAATATATCCATTTTAACACAGGATACTCCGTTTGATGTATTTAAGCATTTTGGTTATCAATCTGGAAAAACTGCAGATAAATTCTCGGATTTTAAAGATAAATTGATCGGTGAAAGTGGACTATATTACTTATCTAAGTATACGAATTCCTATCTGTATTGCAAGGTTCTGGATGTGACTGATTTCGGAACTCATTCTTTATTTAAAGCAGAAGTAGTGGATGCTCATTCCATGAACAATGATGAAACGGTAACCTATACCTATTATCAGAAGTATATAAAGCCAAAGCCGCCAAAAGCATCAAAAAAAGGTTGGCGTTGTGATATATGTGGTTATATTTATGAAGGTGAAGAATTACCACCGGATTTTATATGCCCGATTTGTAAACATGGAGTAAAGGATTTTTCAAAAATTCAAGATGAAACAGGAGGAGATAAGACTATGAACATCAAAGGAACAAAAACTGAGAAAAATCTTGCAGCAGCATTTGCAGGGGAATCACAAGCAAGGAACAAGTATACTTACTTTGCATCTGTGGCAAGAAAAGAAGGCTTTGAGCAAATCGCAGCAATTTTTGAAGAGACTGCTAATAACGAAAAGGAACACGCTAAGCTATGGTTTAAAGCGCTTGGCGAGCTGGGAGATACCGCAGCAAATTTACTTCATGCAGCAGAAGGTGAGAATTATGAGTGGACTGATATGTATGAGGGATTTGCTAAGGATGCAGAGGAAGAAGGATTTACTGCCCTGGCTGCTCAGTTCAGAATGGTAGCTCAAATCGAGAAGGCTCATGAGGAAAGATATCGCGCACTCCTTAAAAATGTAGAAATGCAACAGGTATTTGAGAAATCAGAAGAAACCATGTGGGAATGCCGTAACTGCGGACATCTAGTTATTGGTAAGAAAGCACCGAAGGTATGTCCAGTATGTGCACATCCACAGAGCTTCTTTGAAGTTAGAAAAGAAAATTATTAATTAAAGGAGGAAGTATATTATGTGTGGTAAGCAGAAATTCTTTATATGTAAGCATTGCGGAAATTTGATTGGTTTAATTGATAACAAAGGTGTTCCGATGGTATGCTGTGGTGAAAAGATGACAGAGCTTGTTCCGAACACAGTTGAAGCTTCCGTTGAAAAGCATTTACCGGTTGTTAAGGTTACTGGTAATAAGATTGAAGTAGAAATTGGTAGTGCTCCTCATCCTATGGAGGAAGCACATCACATTGATTTTGTATATGTTGAGACAGAGAGAGGTGGCCAACGTAAATGCCTCAAGGTTGGTGAAGCACCCAAGGTAGTATTCAGCTTTGAAGAGGATAAACCAGTTGCAGTTTATGCTTATTGTAACCTACATGGTCTGTGGAAGACTGATATAAAATAATATTACATAACTATCAGACCGCTTATCTTTAATTAGACGAGCGGTCTTTTCTTATACTTTTTTACAGAGCGAGGATTATGGAAAAGCCACTGCGATCCTAGTAGGTCCAAACAGTACTCGTATTTAATACTAGCAGAGAAAAGGGGAGACTATATTGAGGAATTTGCAACAATACAGAAAGTGCTTGATTGCTTTATGCAGTACAATATTATTACTTAGCGGATGTGGTGCGGTTAAACAGGAGGATATGTCCGGCTATGCTGTAGAGCTTCTTCAGTCAGTTACAATTGAATTTATTGATTCCAAGGGAATAGATAAGGGAAAACGCCTTATCACAATTGATATTTCGGAGTTTCAAGAATTGGCAATAGAAAAGTATGAAGAATGGCTTCAGGATTCTTATGCTAATGAAGATACGGTATTAGTGGTCTTTACGGATAATAAGGAACGATGGGCATCTTCTCAGGAGGCGAAGGATTATCTGAGTCAAAACGGTTACAATAATTTTGTGGAATCAGAGTATGATTGGACCTCCATCACAATAAGCAGAAAATCAGAAAAAGAATATATACATAGATCCGAAGTAATAAATATTGATATTTCATATCCATTCATCAGGTGTGCTGAAGGATTTGAAGTGCGAATGGAATATGGCGATGCCAAATGGAAGGTGATTGAGGTTGCTTCGACCTATATAAGTTAAGAAGCTCATAGTATTGGGAGATAAGGGCGTTTTGTATGTATATGCCAGTATGCTAAGAAAAAATACTTGACAAATATTGAGCAGATGCTTAATATATAGTTGAGCAGTTGCTCAATATATTGGATATGTGTTCGAGTATGGAGGATTGAATGTCAAAGAAGGAAGAACAGTACGAAAAGCGTAAGTGGCAGATATTAGATATTGCATTGAATCATTTTATTCAGTATGGGTATCATGGAACATCCACCAGAAAAATAGCAGAAGATGCAGGGATAAGCTCAGGACTTATGTTTCATTATTTTCCTAATAAGCTGGCACTTTATGAAGCATTAGTGGAGATCGGATGCGAAAAGCTGAAGATGGATGCCGGAGAAGATGAATCGCCGTTAGTTTTTTTTGAAAAACAAGTGGAATGGTTTCTATCGGTTGCAACCCGTAACAATTTTGCCTCAAGAATGTTCGTATTCATGGGCTTGGTGGCAATTAATGCAAAAACAGTATCAGAGCGGGCAGCTCAAATGATAAAGGAGAATGATATTGAGATAAAGAGTATTCCATACATTGAAAAGGGGCAGGAGCTAGGAATAATCAGACAGGGGGATCCGTTGACACTCTCTGCATTATTTTATAGCAGTATTCAGGGTTTTGCAGAAACGCTGGTAGCAAGAGATAATCTGATATTACCAGAAAAGGAATGGTTTTTAGCAATATTAAAAAATGATGAAAATGATAGAATAGGGTGAAGTAAATGAATAAACGAGATAAAATTGCGTTAGCCATATTTGTATTTGTGACTTTAACGGCCGGGATTTTTGGATATATGTTGGATCAGGTACTTACAGATCAGCCGGAAGGCAATTCATTGGGTATGGGGTTATGGCTGGTACTTCCGTTATTAACAGGTATTGTGCTACGAATCATTAACAAGGATTTAAAAGAGATAGGTGCCAGAACTAATCTTAGGAATAATATAAAATGGTATGGCGTTGCTGTTCTTGTATACCCTTTCATCATGTTGATTAGTATCATTATAGCGAAAGCTGGCGGTGGATTAACCATAGGAAAATTTGAATCAGGAGCATTATTTGCATTAATGCTTACCACATTTTTCGGAAGCTGTATCAAGAATATATTCGAAGAATTTGCCTGGAGGGGATGTCTTGTTCCATACCTGGAAAAAACAAAGATGAACGATTGGCTTTTGTACTTTACCAGCGGACTGGTTTGGGGGATGTGGCATATTACATACTATATGTTCTTCTTGCCGGATGAATATTTTACAGAGACCAGCAGACCAATGATGGTAGTAATAGGAATTGTATTGATGATTTTCTGGTCGCCTCTGTTCGTAGAATTACGAAGGCTTACTAATTCCGTATGGCCCTGTGTTATCTTGCATGCAATGGAAGATGCAGTACCTACTTTGCTGTTTGTAACAACTGATGTGTTTCGAATTAAGAAAAGCTTATCTGTTATGATTGATCCCATATCTGGTTTTGTAACAACTGCGATATTGCTTCTTATTGGATTGAGCTTAAGAAAATATCGAATAAAGAAAAATTATGTTACCGGTGCTGGATGATAAATATGTGTTCAAATGAGCAATTACAATAGTAAACGATTAAAAAATAATTGATTACAAATATTTGAGTGTGAGGAGGAAGAATAATGTCAGCAATCATTGGTGCAGGGTTGTTTTCAATTGTAATATTAATAAGTATTCTCTTGATTTGTGGATTACCATTAGGAGAATTAACGATGGGAGGACAGCATAAGGTCTTTCCTAAGAAGCTTCGAATAGCATTAGTAGGGCAGCTATTACTTCAGGTGTTTTTTGTGATAATAATATTACAGGCGGGAGGAATCATATCCCTTTGGTTTAGCCATAAAATCACTAGAATCATTTGCATTATAATGGCAGTATACCTGTCGCTAAATATCATTATGAATTTCATTTCAAAAAGCAAAAAAGAAAAATACATAATGACTCCATTATCGTTGTTTTCAGCAATCTGTTTTTGGATCACAGCTCTGCGAATGTAGAAAAGTGAGGCAATTCTTATGGATATCTTAATAGATTTGAAAAATTACAATACGAAAACTTCCGTATTCAAAAGGACAGCAGTAAGGGCCATCATATGTGACGGTGAAAAATATCTGTTCATATGCAGTAGGTACGGAGACGTCAAATTCCCGGGCGGTGGTGTGGAAAAGGGAGAACAGCTGGAGGAAGCGTTACTTCGTGAGGTTCAGGAAGAAACCGGTTATCAGGTAGATAGGGCAACCATCAGGAAATATGGAAGAGTACTTGAGAGAAGAAAGGGAGAATATGAGGATATTCTTGAAATGGAATCCCTTTATTACTATTGTGAGGTAAAGTCTGAGATAGGAAAGAGAAATCTGGATACCTACGAAGAGGAATATCGTTACGAAGCAGTATGGTTGACCTTGCAGGAAGCAATCGAGATGAATAAGAAAATGAAGGACCTCGAACGCTGTCCGTGGGTGACCAGAGAAACACAAGTAATGGAAAGACTAAGGGAAGAGAAGATCTTCTTTAATGATATTCTTCCATGTATACCGGATATTATGAAGGAAATGATAGAAGGATATTCCTTTGAAGTAGAATCCATCGGTTGTTCAGGAGCACATATCTATATGTTTGAGAATGATCTGGTACTGAAGGTGGAACAGAAAAAAAGCTCCTCCGATGAGGAATATCAGATGCTACAATGGCTTCAGGGCAAGCTCCCGGTACCGGACATCAAATACTTCCACACGGGCGGAACGTTCAACTATCTTTTGATGACACGGCTTTATGGAAGGATGGCCTGCGATCCGGACATTATGTCTGACCTGGAACATATGGCAAGAGCATTAGCAAAGGGACTGAAGCAGTTGTGGCAGGTAGATATCACTGGTTGTCCAAGGATAGTAAATCTTGATTATCAACTGAGCAAAGCCTTGAGTAGAGTTGAAAATAATCTAATCGACATGGAGCAAGTGGAACCGGATACCTTTGGCGATAATGGCTTTTCAAATCCCATGAAGCTATACGAATATCTAAGAGATAATAGACCGGAAAAAGAGAAGGCATTTGTGCATGGGGATTACTGCCTGCCGAATGTATTCATTGAAAATAATGAGGTGTCTGGCTACTTAGATATTGGTAATAGCGGAGTGGGTGATAGATGGCAGGATATTGCTTTGGCGGTTCGTTCCATGAGATATAATCTTGAGTTAATAGGAAAAGAAGAGACATATCCGGCATTGTATCAGATATTCTTTGAAGAACTGGGAATCGAGCCTGATGATAAGAAAATACGGTACTATATACTATTAGATGAATTGTTTTAAAAAATAGAAGTTTAGAGAGTCCTGCATTATATGTGTAGGACTTTTCTATTAGAAAATATGCAATGAAGTATAGCCATAAGCTAAAAAACAGTCGTTTTTTGCACTTTGTCGGACTATTTATGCATAGAATATTGAGTACGTGACAGGATGTTGCTAAATTAATGTTATTAAATAAGTCATACTCTGTTACTCTATATAATAATAATCTCGGTATCAGGCAATAGAAATAATGAAAATGGAGAGGAGGAATTATATTTTAAGAACGTCATCTTATTTGTAGCATTATTAGTGGACGACTTTAACTAATGATATTTCTAGGATTGTGAGTATGTCAATGTAATAGATATGACTTATAACTTTAATAGGTATATTGGACGAATATTATTGCAAGACAAACTATTGTATAATTATGAAAAGAGAAATTTTTATGAAGAAAATAAAACTAAAAATATTTTCATTGCTTTTGGTTTTTTCATTTATTTTTATTAATAATAATGGGATTATTGTTAATGCGACGCAAATAACTAATCAAAAGAATATTTCTCAATATAATTTATCTTTAAAAGCAATTACAAGCATAGCTGAGGATCCATATGAATCTAATAATAATATTAGTGAAGCTTATCCTTACTCAAAAACAAAAGTTTTGAGTGGTAATTCATTTATCGAAGGATATAGAAATTCCAATATACATGTGTTAGGTGATGTGGACTTTTTCTACATAACATTAACAGCAGGTGTAACATATGATGTTGTTCTAAAGAATATATACGGTGAAGATAGACATATTTATTTGTGGAGGGATAATGGTAATGGAACATGGACTAGATGGAAAAAGTCTAATCAGGTTCCAGGACAACCGGAACACTATAGATTTACACCATCAGTAAGTGGAATTTATTATATTGAAATTTCGGGAGGAGATCCCTATAGTCTATATTATTTCTTTGCCGTTGAGCGAAAGGGAACTATAAATACTAATCTCTGGCCATAATACTTATATTATTTATAAGACAAAAGTAATGATTGTATACGGAAATTTCTAATGATAAGAGGAGGAAGAGTTAATGCAAACACAGGGACTCAATGGTATTCAAAATTATATTTATAACCCAACGACCGGGAAACTATCTACAAAGTCAAATGATCCGGCAGAACTTGAATTTTGTCGACATTTTAACGGAGAAGTTACCGATGCACTGGATGCTTCATACGAGGGAAAGAAAAAGGATATATTGAATTTCTATGAGCAGATGAGACATAATGGTATAAGTTTAATTCGTACCAAGCTTCAGGGAGAGGGTAAGTCAGAAGCGGATATTAATTCGGATTATGATCAGTGGATGAGACAAGAGGAATATGAGATAACCCTTGGAGTAGTGGATGCATTAACAAATAGAATTGCTTCGGGAGATATGGTTATTAATTATGTTTCAATACCAGATTTTACAGATGAAGATTATGAAAAGGCTACTGATTTGACATCTGATTATACCTATACAGGGATGACTGGTATTGATACTGAACGCAATTCGGCTGAAATCGGTAACGGAACCGTTCTACATCTGAATGAAAAATTTAACTTAAAGGTTACATCGAATTCTGTTGAAGTTTGCATAAATGGAGAGAAGGAATATGAAAAAGCAGAATGGGATACGGCAAAGCTTTTTGCGGAAGCACTTAATCGATTTATACGATATGCCAATAACCAGATCATGTTCTCCTTATACACCCAGGAGGACAGTGATAAAGTCAGTACTCTCTTAAAGTCGAACAATTTGGATATAGACAGGGAATTCACTATTAATGGTAAGTCGATGTCAGTTCAGGACGGAAAAATTATGAAGACTGTCCAAGAACCCTATTATTATTTGAACATGCCCCAGGATATTGTTGAGATGGCTATAAAACGATAAGAGATAGTACTTACAGTTACTGATATGATATCCATATAAATATTAATGGGTTAAAAAAACTTTTCTATTCTTTGTACATTTCTATGGTACAATAATAGAGAAGTTTTTTGTTTTGAAAAGATTATATAGAAGAAGATATTTTAGGAGAAGATGTTATGAACATACAGATATTTGGAACCAATAAATGCTTTGATACCAAGAAAGGAATGCGTTATTTTAAAGAGCGAAATATTAAGTTCCAGTTCATCGATCTGAAAGAAAAGGGAATGAGCAAAGGAGAGTATCAAAGTGTAAAGCAGGCAGTGGGCGGACTGGAGGCCATGATAAATCCTGATTGTAAGGATAAGGATACGCTGGCGTTAATTCAATATATGTCAGACGAGGATAAGGAAGAGAAGCTGTTAGAAAACCAACAGTTATTAAGAACTCCCATTGTTCGAAATGGCAGGCAGGCAACAGTGGGATACTGCCCGGACATATGGAAGGCTTGGAATTAAAAATTATGGAGATGTAACATAATAAATATGCAGGGATTAATACTTACCATAATGCACTGTCAGAAGAACAACGTTGTTGAATTCTGTATGGATAGGACAAACTTTTATGTTTGTCTTAGACATACAGAATTTACAACTTGTACTTCTGTCTGTGTGTGAGGTAAGTTTAATCCCTGCTGATACATTATGTTACAGCCCCATAATTGCATTATTCGATTGGCTCGTAGCGGTTGAAGATTTTGCTGGCACTACATACATGCTTGGTGCCATCAGAGTCTATAATAATATAGTCATTTTCTCCAATGAAGGTTCTTCCACGACTGTGGGTGATATAGGGACAATAGGTATTACCATCGGGTTGCTTTACCTTAAGTAAATGATCAGTAACTATCCAGCCCTTGGTTATTACATCGGACCATAGCTCGTAGCCATCCTCATATCCTTTATTAAATTCAAACTTATAAACATCGGCTTCTAGACCTACTCTTCTACATCTCATAGAATCGCCCCTTTCAGTATTAATTATGTCTGTTACCCTCCTGATTACATTATAGCATAGATATGGAAAATTGTAATCATAACATCCAAAAGTTTCTAATATGCAACTTTTGACATTATAATTGTCGGATTACATAAAAATAATAATTTCTATAATTATAAAAAACAGAAACTCTGGATGAAAAATGGAGACTTGTTGCAGTAACGGGTGGATGTTAAAATGGAGCAGTGCATTACAAGATGGGGGGAAAATGAAATGAAAAGGGTTAAGCTAATAGTTCTATGTCTAATGATTGGTTGTTTAGGTACAGCATGTATTTCAAAAACAGAAGAGGTAGAAAGCTCACTTACAGCCTCAAGTAATATGGTGTCTGAACAAGATAGAACACCTCAAGCGAAAACAGAGGATAAAAAAATAACAGATGAGAAAGTAGTAGATGAGACAGCTGCTGATCAGGAAATAGCAGAAGAAAAAGTAGAAGATAAAGTAGAAGAAAAAGCAGAAGATAAGTCTATAGAAGCGGCTTCTGATGTGGACGTGAAAAGCAAAACCGAGGAGCAGTATAATATAGTGTTCCATCTGGACATGGATAATCATGATGCAGAGCGCATGCAGAAAGCGGACGGTTGGTCCAATGGGTCCATATTTGACTGTACCTGGCGTGCAGATAATATCACTTTTAATGATGGAATTATGACCTTAAGAATTGATACAGATGGTGAAAATACCTCTCCCAGGTGGTCGGGAGGAGAATATCGAACCAATCAATTTTATCACTATGGAAAATATGAAGTAAGAATGAAGCCAATACGTAATGATGGAGTGGTGTCCTCCTTCTTTGTATACACAGGCCCCAGTGATAATAATCCTTGGGATGAAATTGATATAGAGTTCGTGGGAAAAGACACGACGAAGGTGCAGTTTAATTATTTCACTAACGGAGTGGGTGGTCATGAGTTTATCTATGATCTGGGTTTTGACGCCAGCGAGGAATTCCATGAGTATGGCTTTGAGTGGCAAGAGAATTCGATAACCTGGTATGTGGATGGGGTAGCGGTACATACGGCTGATAAGGATATACCATCGACACCGGGAAAGATTATGATGAATGTGTGGCCGGGAATCGGTGTGGACCAATGGTTGAAACCCTTTGACGGGAAGGTTCCGCTGGAAGCACAGTATGACTGGATCCAATTTTCGGACTAGACAATTTCGTCTCTATACATGTGATAACCTTAGATTATTCTTAAATAATAAGAGTTATAGGGGCTGTTGCATAATACATTTACAGGGAATATGACTTACCATAATGCACTGTCGGAAGAACAGATTGCTGATTTTATATGGATAAGGCGAACTTTTTTGTCCGCCTGAGACATATAAAATCAGCAATGTGTTACTTCCGTCTGTGTGTGAGGTAAGTCATATTCTCTGCACGTATATTATGCAACAGCCCTTTTTTATAGTATAAGATAAAAAAATCACACCAATACATAAATCTGGACACCGCTAAAAGCCGGATTATCTTGATATAATGGTATCAAAAGTGAAACGAATCGATATTGAGAAAGAGTATAATGAGAGCACAATTTGGAGGAGTAAATGTGAAAAAGAATGGACATTTCATCAGCATAGGGCTGGTTCTAATAATTATGGCGCTCAGCCTTCTGGCTACAGGCTGCAGCACAGCGGTTAAAGCGAAATCTGAGACCTTGGTGTTAACAGTGGATGATACCAAGGTATATTTGAATGAAATGATGTATCACGTGATGCTTGCGGAAATACAGGGAGAATTATATGCTTCCGTTCTTCAGAATGGGGAAGAGTATTGGGACATGGATGATGGAAATGGAGCTACCATGGCGGAGGTTGCAAAGGATATGGCCATGGATAATGCAGTAAAATACCAGCTGTTCTATGACCTGGCAATGCAAGAGGGATATGAATTGACGGATGAGGAGAAGGCAATCTGTAAATCCCAGGCGGAAAACATCATGTTAAATATTCCGTCAGAGGTACTTCAGAGGCTGGAGTTATCGGAAGAGCAGCTTATTATCATTCTGAATAAGATTGCAATAGCGACCAGATATTATAATGATTTTGTGAAGGCATTGAACGTGGATGAAGCAGCGATTAAGGAAACCATTGATGCCGCGGATTATCAGCAATACGATATGGAATACGTCTACGCTACAAAGGAGGAGCTTGCAGAGCTTGAAGAACTGAAAGAGGAGATAACGAATGCAACGGATTTTAATCAGCTATCGGATAAGACCAGTCTGAAAATCGGTGCATTATCCTTTATATCCGGTAAGGATACCTTTGGAGAGGAGACGAATCTGGAAGAAGAAATAGTGAACCTGAACCCTGGAGAGGTAAGCGATATTATTGAGACAGTGAAAGGGTATTATGTTATTAAGCTAAAGGATAACATCTCAAAGGATAGCTATGAGGCAGCAGTATCCGATGCAGTGGAACGGGCACAGAATGAAGCCTTTGAATTGGCATATGAAAAACTTAAAAAAGAACATCAAATTACAATAAATAAAAAGATATGGGAAAAGGTAAAGGTAGGAGAAAATCTCAAATAAAAAAATGATACCTAATACAAAATTAAGACATTATATTCAATAAAGATATTCTGTATGATAAGGGTATGAAATAAGGACGGAGGAAATGAAATGGCTAAGGCTGCAGCTAAGACAAGTAACCTTCAGCCCCGTGTGAAGCTGGGAGCGAAAAGGACAATACATAAATGGTGGAATCAAAAATATCTACAATTCATGGTGCTGCCCGGTATTCTGTGGATGCTGATTTTTAACTACATACCTATGGGCGGAATTGTGATTGCATTTAAAAAGTTCAAGATTACAAAGCCGATTATGGATGCCCCATGGGTTGGGTTTAAATATTTCATAGATTTTTTTGAGGATTCAAACTTTGCAGATATTATGGTAAATACAGTGGGTATCAGCTTACTGAAGCTGTTTATCGGATTTCCGCTACCTATTATATTTGCATTGCTGGTAAATGAAATTCGCGGTCAAAAGTTTAAAAGAATTTCTCAGACCATATCATATCTGCCACACTTTCTTTCGTGGGTTGTGTTGGGAGGTATCTTAACTACCTGGCTGGCAAAGGATGGAGTGATTAATGATTTGCTGGTAGCTATTAAGGTGATTAAGGAACCGATTTCCTTCCTGGGTGAGCCTAAATATTTCTGGGGAATTTCATTGATTACGGACAGCTGGAAGGAGCTTGGGTGGTCCGCGATTATTTATCTGGCATCCATCGCCAGTATAGATCAGGAAATGTATGAGGCAGCTACGGTGGATGGGGCGTCAAAGATACAGAAGATATTATATATTACAGTGCCCTCCATCACCGGAACCATAGCGATTATGCTGATTTTACAGGTGTCCTCCCTGTTAAACTCTAATTTTGACCAGATTATGATATTGAAGAACCAAATTAACGTTTCCAGAAGTCAGGTTATAGATACCTATGTATATCAGGTTGGTATGATGAACGGGAAATACTCCTATGCGACTGCAGTTGGTCTTTTTAAATCCATAATAGCGCTAATCTTGCTTCTTATCTCTAATAAGACCTGTAAGAAGCTGCTTGGAAGATCATTGTACTAGAAAGGAGTATGGTATGAGTAAGACAGGTAAAACAACAATAAAGCGTTCAAAGGGAACCATTGTATTTGATACGGTCAATATGATTATCATGATTACTTTCTGCTTTTTATGTTTATATCCTATCTGGTATGTAATCGTGAACTCCTTTAATGATGCAAAGGATGCGATGATGGGGGGAATTTACTGGTGGCCGAGAGTATTCTCCTTAGAGAATTATAGAACCGTCTTTGAAGACAGCAGTGTATTGCAATCGTTCAAGGTCACCATTGGGAAGACGTTATTAGGAACCGTAACCAATGTCTTCTTTACAGCAATGGTTGCATATCCGCTATCCAAAAAAGATTTAGTAGGAAGAAAGTGGTACATGGCTATCGGTACAGTGACCATGTTCTTCTCAGGAGGCTTGATACCGACCTTTATTCTATTCAAAAAAATGAATTTATTGAATAATTTCCTGGTATATATCATTCCTGCAGCATTTAACTTTTTTAACCTGTTAATATTTATTAACTTTTTCCGGGAAATACCTTCGGCTTTGGAGGAGGCAGCTAAAATTGACGGCGCCAACGATTTGAAGATATTCTTAAGAATTATAATTCCGTTATCCAAGCCGGTACTCGCCACAATTGCATTGTTCTGCGGTGTAGGACAATGGAATGATTATTTCGGCGGTTTGATGTTCATGACAACCCGGGTGGATCTGGAACCGATTCAGACTTATCTGTATAGAATGGTTGCTCAGGCCCAGTCGAGTCAGATGGCAAATATTTCATCAGCCGCTTCCAATATATCAACTCCGGAGACAACCTCTACGGCGATAAAGTTAGCTACAATGGTAATAACAACTCTGCCTATATGCTGTGTTTATCCATTCCTGCAGAAGTATTTCGTAAAAGGAATGATGGTAGGCGCAGTTAAGGAATAAATGAAACTACATAGTTAAGAGGAGGAAAAATAATGAAAAAGAGTTACAAAAAGCTTCTTACTCTCCTTTTAGTCCTTGCAATAGCTGTTACATCCATTGGCTGTGCAAAAGGAGAAAAGACAGAGAAGGAAAACAATACTGCCCCAGCAGCGGAAGCTACGAAAGCTCCTGAAAGCTCAGATGGGGATGCAGACTCAGAGGGGGACGCAGCAACAGAAGAATCCAGTGAAGTAGTTCCTGGATGGCAGGCTAATGCAGATGATAAAGTAGATTTCACCTGGTACCTTCACTTTTCCTGGTTCACAACACCATGGGGTGAAAATCTTGTATCCAAGACAATTACAGAAGAAACTGGTATTAATATTGAATTTATAGTACCTGCTGGTAATGAAGCAGAAAAGCTGAATTCTTTAATTGCTTCTGATTCTCTTCCAGATCTGATCACTCTGGGCTGGTATGAAAGCCAGGTAGGACAGATCATCGAAGATGAGATGGTATACGCACTGGATGAATTAGCAGAACAATATGATCCTTATTGGTTCGAGGTTGCAGATCCTGGCCGTATAGGCTGGTTTACAGAGGAAGATGGACATATCTATGGATATCCAAACTCATCCTTCTCACCTGCGGACTATGAGAAATACGACAATATCCCTTCTAACCAGACATTCCTGGTTCGTAAGGATATCTATGAAGCAATCGGAAGTCCTGATATGACAACACCGGAGGGCTTTAAAGCAGCTGTAAAGGCAGCCGTTGAGAAATTCCCGGAAGTAAATGGTCAGTCATTAATACCGATTGGTGCTCATGAGTTCTTTGCCAACGGTAATAATTCCTTTGATAATTTTTTATGCAACTTCTTAGCAATTCCTTATGAGAAGGATGGAAAGTTCTACGATAGATTTACTGATCCGGAGTTAGTAAGATGGTTAAAGACTTTCCGTGAATTAGGTGAAGAAGGATACTTAGCGGATGATATCTTTATTGATAAGAGAGTGCAGATGGAAGAGAAAATCGCACAGGGCCGCTACTTCTGCATGCTTTATCAGAGAACGGACTTAGCTTCCCAGCAGAAAATCCTATATGAAAATGATCCTAATTCCATATACATTGCTGTGGATGGTCCCAAGAATTCCAACGGGGATGCGTATACTTTACCCGGTGGTGGTATCAATGGATGGACACTTACTATGATTTCGAAGAATTGTGAGCGCCCTGATCGTGCGATTCAGTTGTTCTCTTACCTGATGAGCGAGCATGGACAGCTTATGACCTGGTTAGGCGTGGAAGGTGAGACATGGGATTATGTGGACGGTGTTCCTACCATGAAACAGGAAGTAAGGGATTTACTAAATTCCAATCGATCCGAATACGATAAGCTCTATGGAGCAGACTCCTGCTATTGGATGTTCCAGGATAATGCTATGGCTCTTCAATGGTTACCTCCTACAGCAGAGCCTCTTGGTCAGATGGAAAGATGGACTTATCCTTATGTTATAATTACATCTCAATACGAGGTTACACTTAAACCGGATTCAGAAGAGTCAGAAATACAATCCAAGGTTGATAATGAATGGGGTGTTGTTCTTCCGAAGCTACTCCTTGCGAAATCCGAGGCAGAATTTGATCAAATCTGGAATGAATTTATCCAGAAGAGAAATGATTGGGGTATGGAGAAAGTAATCAATAAGAAAACGGAGCTGATGAATGAAGCTAAAGCAAAGCTTGGAATTCAGTAAACTAGATTAATACCCGAGAAAAGGGGTTGTTGCATAATGAAGAAGCAGGGATTATGGCAAGCCATAATCCCTATAGCTTCATTTTGCAGCATCCTCTTTTTCTGGATTTTACGTTATAGTAATAATGAATCCATTTATGTTATAATCAATAGGATACGAGAAAGCTTGAACGCTTTATAATTTCGTGCAAACACTACCTTAAAACCAGGGCGACTTATATGGAGGCGGAATGAACAGAATAAAGAAGTATTTTTCCTCTTTAAAACTTAATAAGAAAATTACACTCCTAATCATTATTACGATATTCGTACCAGTTGTTATTCTCTCTACGTTGTTTTTTCGGAATATCAAAGATTCAAGGATTAAGGAAAAGAAGAAAAATATAGAAATGAATTTTGAGCAGAACTACGCAGAGATTCAGAAAAAGGTAGAAGTATGTATTATGTCAACACAGGTTATTATCAACAGCCAGAGCTTTTGGAACGAGTTAAGTGATTTTAACAGCTCGGAAAAGGTGGATATTAGTGACCTACTATATTTTTATAGGAATGATGTAGCCAGTCTTGAAAAAATAGTAAACAGTAATCCTTATTTATATCAGATCAGAGTCTATGTGGATTCGGAAAAGCTTCCTGAGATGATGCCGATTCTTTACCATAAGAAAAGAATGGAACGGCTATCCTGGGGGAAGAAGGATTTTGCTTCCGGGACCTGGCAGTTTGATTATGAGGATAGGATTTTTCCGGTTTACATATCACAGCCGAAGGAACGTCTGGTTTCCTATGTAACCAAAATAGAAGACTACAATGATACATTGGATGCGACAATTGAGGTTTCTACTAGGATGAATAGCATGTTCCCGGATATGTACAGTACTTCAGATGAGGAATGGACCTGTTTTATTGATGAGAATGGACAGTTTTATTATGACACTGAAGCAGACAGCAAGTGGCTGGATTATGCGAAGAAAATTTATTCTGACAATCAGGATGTAGAGCAGGGTTACAGTGAAGAAAGTGTGATCAATCGTACTCCGGTTATTATCTGTCATAAACCATTGAAGGAATTGAAGGGACATTTGATTAAAATCGTCTCCATTGAAGAGGAAATTGCTTCGGTAAACTGTTCCCGTAATATATTCGGGTTGTGCTTTCTTGTAATCTTTGTAGCGCTGATCTTTTTCCTGAATAAGATTGTCAAAATAGTTTTAAAGCAGTTTTATGCCGTTGTCAGTACAGTTCGTATTGTTCAGAAGGGCAATCTGGACGTGAGAGTAGCTCGTTGCGGTACTGATGAAATTGGTGAACTGGGACAACAGATTAATAAGATGCTCGATCGCATTACCCTGTTGATGAATGAAAGCATTAAAAGAGAGGTCCTTGTTAAGGATTCAGAGATACGTGCGTTACAAAATCAGATTAATGCTCATTTTATATATAATGTTCTGGAATCCATTAAAATGATGGCTGAGATTGATGAGCTTTATGAAATCTCTGATGCGGTAACCTCTCTGGGAAAGCTTCTGAGATACAGCATGAAGTGGGTCTCGAAGAATGTTACGGTGGCGGAAGAAATCGAATACATAAAGAACTATCTGTCATTAGTTAATTTGCGCTTCGATTATGAGATATATCTAAGTCTTAATATTCCTGAGATAATCCTTAGCCAGGAAATACCTAAGATGTCGCTTCAGCCGATTATTGAAAATGCTATCTATCACGGAATAGAGGGAATTGCTGAAGATACAAATATATATATGAAAGGTCTAATTTATGACGATTACTGTACAATTGAAATTACGGATGCCGGAAGAGGTATGAGCGAAGAGGAGATAATCGTGTTACAGAAAAAAATAGAGGGCGAAATTGAGACAACCGGTAGCTCCGGTAATGGGATTGGATTAAAAAATGTACAGGACAGAATAAAGATAAGCTTTGGTAGCAATTATGGGATCAGCATCGCATCAAAGAAGGACTGTTATACCAAAGTAATAGTGAAAATCCCGCTAATTCGCTGATTAAGATAAATAAGGTATCTGTAAGGGTGTTCCTATTTGATTGAATGTGAGAGGTGTAGTGTTTCATGAAAAAACTTATGATTGTGGAAGACGAGAAAATGATTCGTCAGGGGATACAGGCTATGGTACAACGTTCACCGGTTGAGGTGGAGGAAATTATTCTTTGTAAAAACGGGATAGAAGCATTGGAAGTAGCGAAAAACCAGAAGATTGATGTCATGATAACAGATATCCGGATGCCCAAAATGGATGGTATCACATTAGTAAGAGAAATACAGACATTGCAATCTAAACCGAAGGTAGTAGTAATCAGTGGCTATGATGATTTCTCCTATGCAGTAGAAATGCTGCATTACGGCGCCAAGGAATATATCCTGAAGCCAGTGGACAGAGATAAGATTAATCAGCTATTGATCAGACTGGATCAGGAGATTAAGGAAGAGCAGGAACAGCAGATTAGCGTGGAGAAGATCAGCCACCAGCAGCTAAAATATATGCTGATGAATATATATTATGATGAGAAAGAAATAGCTGCAATGGAGAATAGATTTAAGGATAGCTTTCTACATGGACAATATGTGGCTTGCTGTACCAACTTTAAATCTCTTACACCGCCATGTCTGAATGATGTGATTTATCTGGAGGAAATTAACGGTCAAAGTGTATTTATTGTAAGTATAGAACAAAAGGAAGAATTACTAAGTAATTTATTAAAGGATCATTTCGTTGGTGTAAGTAAAGTACATAAGTCATTGAAGGAATTACGTCTGGCTTATGAGGAAGCCTTCCATGCCAGAAAGATTGCATTTACCACGGGAAGCTTTATAGTGGAGTATAATCCGTCTGAAGGAGAGAAGGAGACAGTATCTGAGAAGGTACTGGATCAAATTGTGCAAATGATAGGAACGGATAAGCTGGATGCAGCGAATAAGATCCTGGTTCGTATTTTATACAAGACCAAGCAGGGATTCCTTGAGCCGGATCATTTTCGTTCGATTATGGAAACGATTGTTGATAAGATATCGGTAATTTACAGGAACCTTCTGGACCACGATATGGATCAGAGACCACTGAGAAATATATATGAATATGATACAGCAGGTAGTTATTTTGAAGTGATTACCAATTGGATCGAAGTAATTAACGAACGTATATCCACAGAGTTTGATGATTATAAGAACAAGCAGAAAATTCAGAAGGCAATTTCATTCATTCAGGATAACTACAATAAGAATTTGAATATGGCTATGGTATCTAATTATATCTCCATGAATTACTCGCTGTTTTCCTATGTATTTAAGCAATATACGGGAATGAATTTTGTCAACTACTTAAAAGCAATCCGTATTAATGAAGCAAAGAGACTACTGGAGGTTACAGATTACAAAATAATTGAAATCAGTAATTTAGTCGGTTATGAAAACGAAAAGCATTTTATGAAAACATTTCGGAATGCCTGTGGGGTTTCTCCATCGGAATACCGTAAAAATGTACAGGTGGGCAAGTAATGACATGGTGTCACCATCTTGTTCTTATAGCTTGATTTACGGTTCAGCCTTGAACGATATCCGATGAAATCGAAGTGGGGGACTATGACTTACCATAATGCACTGTCGGGAGAACTTGTTGCTGGTTTTGTATGTCTCAGACGAATATTTATTGTTCGTATGAGACATACAAAATCAGTAACATGTCCTCCCGTCTGTGTGTGAGGTAAGCCATAGTCCCCCACTTCGATTTCATCGGATACCATTCAAATATGAACCGAAATCACCAAATTTTCCAAATAAGAAAAAATTTCTCGAAATTCGCTTGATAATATGTTATAATCGCCTTATCCATGAACTAACGCAATGGATATTTTGCTTGTATCATCGAATCATAGTCATTTCATATCGCACCATAGAACTGTATGAAGAATGGCTGCTTAAGATCGGTTATTGCATGGCTATGATACCAAGCATTTATATCGGGATTAGGAGGCAAGACATGCTCAACAATAATAAAATCAGACTTATGACAAAGCTTGCTGTATATGAGAGTAAGAAGGGAAAAGAAGATATCCGCTTAAGTAAGTATTACAAAACAGATTATGTGAGATATCAGGTTCTTAAATCCATTATCAGTGCAACCTTTGCGTATTTATTGATTTTGGTCTTAGTATTTGTATATAAATCCGAATATATTATAAAAAATGCCGTTGGACTGGATTATAAGACGATTGGCACCAATCTTCTGGGAATATATATTGTTGTTGTTGCCGTATATGGACTGGGTTCTATGGTTGGATACTCCATACGGTATGACAGATCCAGAAAGAAATTATCCAAGTACTTTAGACTATTAAATCGGTTGAACAAAATCTATAAAGATGAGACACCTGAGTCTTAATTGGGGGAGGAAATCAGAATGATGCCGTTACTGGTTTTTCGTGAAAGAGTAAAAAACATATATCACAGATATGATATATATATTAAACCTGTAATAAAATTTATATTTGCATTTATCGCATTTCAGATGATTAACAGAGAGATAGGCTATGATACCCGTTTAGAATCATTACCGGTTATTTTAGGATTATCTTTGCTTAGTGCCATTACCCCTTCTGCGGTAATGGTCCTATTGGCAACGGGAGTAGCCATATTGCATGTCTATGTGGCATCGCCTATTTTATCAATTATAATTGTTGTATTACTGCTTATTATTTACTTTTTATTTGCGCGATTTACCCCACATTTGGGATACGTGCTGCTTGCGGTACCGATATTATATTTTCTGAAAGTACCCTATCTTATGCCTATATTATTAGGAATTGTATCTACTCCTATCGCCATCATTCCTATGGCCTGTGGAGTGGTGGTTTACTATATTATCAGGGTAATTCAAACGGCTGTTACCATGCAGGTGAATACCACTGTGGATGATATTCTTCAACTCTATACCTATGTTATGGACAGCATAATTGATAATAAGCAAATGATACTATCCATTGTAATTTTTGCACTGATACTCATCGTAGTGTATTATGTGAGAAAGTTAAAATTTGATTATGCATTTGAAATATCGATTGCTGCCGGAGCTTTGGCCAGTATACTGGGATTTTTAATCAGCGACTTTTTATTTGGTCAGTCAGACAAGATTCTAAGCATGATATTAGGAACTCTTGCGTCTGCTGCCATTGTATATATCATTCAATTCTTCCAGTTGACTCTGGATTATTCCGGTGTAGAGAACGTACAATTTGAAGATGACGTATATTATTATTATGTGAAAGCAGTACCCAAGGTGACGGTTACAACTCCTCAGATGAAGGTAAAGCATATTAATACAAAGAACGCAGAAAAGGGATCGGTGAATGCAGCTCAGAATCAGGATGATTTAGAGGATGACGAAGAATATGATGATGAGGATGACGGTTATTCCGATAACTAGAGTGATTCTGTAATAAGGATGACAATTCAGCCGGCAGCCGTGATAGGGAGACGTAACTAGAATATTTTTCAGGAGAGAAGGATTATGGAGGGAATCAAGAAGTTTATAAACGACTATTTGGTGCGGTTATCAATTCCCAAGATTAACTTCACGGATATTATTGAAATATTAATACTCGCATATTTGATCTATCACGTTGTCAGGTGGATCAAGAATACAAGAGCGTGGTCGCTGGTAAAAGGACTTGTAGTGATCATGGCTTTCTGGCTTTTGGCTGTAATACTACAGTTGAATGTACTTCTATGGATTATCACGAATACGATCAGTGTAGGAATCATAGCAATCGTCATCATCTTCCAGCCGGAATTTCGGAAAGCATTGGAGCAATTGGGTCAGAAGAATCTGGTAAGATCCTTCATAACCTTTGATGATTCGAAGAATCTAAGTGAGAAGTTCTCTGACCATACTCTGAATGAGATTGTTCGTGCGACCTTTGAACTGGCTAGAGCTAAGACCGGTGCATTGATTGTGATTGAACAGGATACTCCATTAGCGGAATATGAAAGCACCGGTATCAGTATCGACAGTCTTACCAGTAGTGAACTGCTAATTAATATATTTGAACATAATACTCCTTTACATGACGGAGCAGTTATTATTCGAGGCAATCGAATTGTTGCCGCAACCTGTTATTTACCCTTGTCGGACAATATGCAGCTTAGTAAGGACCTGGGAACCAGACATCGTGCAGGAATCGGCATCAGTGAAGTGTCCGATAGCTTGACTATAATAGTATCAGAAGAAACCGGCAAGGTATCCATAGCCAAGGGAGGTAAACTGATCCGCAACGTGGATGGTGATTATCTGAGGTCTAAATTGATTGATGCTCAGAAAAAAACTGTCGAGGTCAAGAAATTAAAGCTATGGAGGGGGAAGAATAAAGAATGAAAGAAAAGTTGACGAAAAACATCGGCTTGAAAATTCTGTCCGTTATTCTTGCCGCCATTATGTGGCTTGTAATTACCAATGTGGATGATCCTGTGGTACCCGTGGATTTTCGTAATGTGCCGGTAACCATACTCAATGAAGAGGAAATTGCTTACCTGGATCAGGTTTATGAAATTGTAGAAGGCGAGACCATTGATTTTACTGTTGCTGCAAGAAGAACCATTGCTGATAACCTGGCAGTATCGGATTTTAAGGTTACAGCAGATTTTGCGAAGCTTTCGGATGTCAATGCTGTCACGATTAACATTTCCTGTCCCAGATATGGAGATGATGTAACCGTTATTGATGGCCTGTATCAGGTTATGAAGATTAACCGGGAAGAGCTGGTGGAGAAGCATTTTAAGGTAAATGTAGTACTGAAGGGGGAACCCGCAGAGGGCTATTTTATCGGTGAGAAGACGGCCAGTACTATTCTCAGGGTATCAGGACCCAAAAGTAAAATCGAACGAATTAAGGATATTGTCGTAGAGGTGGATGTAGATCAGGTTTCAGGTTCCTTTAGAACGATAGAAGAGCCCAAAGCACTGGATGAAGAGGGGAATGAAATTGATGCCTCGAATCTGAAATTCAGTCAGAAAGCCGTTACCATATATATCGGTGTATACAAAACAAAAACAATTAATCTCCAGATTACAGCCAGCGGAAAGCCTGCAGAGGGCTATGTTATGACCAACATCGAATATGGACCGGAGACCATTGAGGTGGCTGGTGATGATGAGGCACTAAGGAGTATTCAGTATTTATCCATAACAGAAAGTATCAGTGGAGCAACATCCTCCATAATAAAAGAGATAAATCTGGAAGAAAAGCTACGGGAAGGTCTAGTGTTGGTAGGGGAGAATAAGACCGCTGCTATCAATATAACAATTGAAAAAAAGCAGACAAAGGAAATTAATATATGGCCTGGAGATATAGAGATAAGAGGAAAAGAGAATGACATGACGATTAACTTTATCTCCACCGGACCCATTACGATTAAACTAACAGGACCCGCAGCGGAACTTGATAAGTATGACAGAACGAATCTAAAACCTTATATTGATATTACCGGTTACACCACCGGTACATATACTCTTGATATTAAAGCAAATGTATCCGGTGATGTCTCGCTCTCTAACGTTCCGAAGGTTAGTATGTATCTGGCGAAAACTGAAAGTGAGTAGTACATGGATAGGAGGTATATCATGGTAAGTAGAAAGATAATGGTTAATATCCCGGCCGGTTTGCATTTGCGACCGATCAGCGTACTGTGTAATCGCTCCATTGACTTCCAATCAAGTATCAAATTAATCATTGGTGACAAATCAGTGAATGCGAAAAGTGTCATTGGTGTGTTATCTGCCTGTGTGAAAGAAGGAGATGAGATCGAACTCATCTGTGAAGGTCCGGATGAGGAGGAAGCATTAGAAGTACTCACCGATATGATCAAAGGCGGACTCGGTGATGAATTTATAAAAAAATAGTTGCCAAAGAAATTCCATAATGATATAATTTAGGTCATTACATTTCCGTAATATGGATAATACCATAGGACGGAAAGGTAATGACCATTTACATATGGTTCTATCATTCATGTTTATTATAAGGTGTTCTCGTTGAGGATACCTCTACATATAAGTCATAACAGGATACAGCATACTTGAAGTGGTGACTGGAATATTGTTTATACTGAAGTAGATTACGAAGCTCTTGATTCTTTTCGTTGGTATAATCCAGGCATAATCAGGAGAAGTCGTATTTACTAATATAAAAATAGAGAAAGGACTTGATTTGGATGGGACTCGAATAGACAATGCCGTATTGTTCCTTGTAAAAATCTACAGCGTGATATATCGACTCCATGGCTAATATATTTTTTAAAATGGATTAGTATAAAGAATAGGAGGAATATATTATGTTGAATTATAAGAGATATCAAAGGAACCCGGTAATAAAGCTGGATGACAGACAATGGCCAAATAAACAGATCGAGAAGGCACCGATTTGGTGTAGTGTTGATTTGAGAGACGGTAATCAGGCTTTGATTGAGCCAATGGTTGTGGAAGAGAAGATAGAATTCTTCCAGTTGCTGGTGAAGCTTGGTTTTAAGGAGATTGAAGTAGGTTTTCCTTCCGCTTCCCAGATTGAATTTGACTTTTTAAGACAGTTAGTAGATCGTAAATTAATACCTGATGATGTAACGGTACAGGTATTGGTACAATGCAGGGAGCATCTTCTGAAACGTACCTTTGAAGCGTTGGAGGGTGTGAAGCGTGCAATTGTCCACATCTACAACTCTACCTCAACCTTACAGCGTGATGTTGTATTCAATATGTCAAAGGAAGAAATAAAGCAGATTGCTGTAGAAGGGACAAAGCTGGTTAAGGAATATGCGAAAAAGTTCCCTGGCAAAATCATACTGGAGTATTCCCCGGAAAGCTTCACAGGAACGGAAGTGGAATATGCCCTTGAAGTATGTACAGCTGTGCAGGACATATGGCAACCGACGACTGAGGATAAGATCATATTCAATTTACCTGCAACCGTCGAGATGAATACACCGAATGTTTATGCGGATCAGATTGAATGGATGAATCGGAACTTTAAGAATCGTGATACGATTATCTTAAGTGTACATCCCCACAATGATCGTGGAACCGGCGTAGCTATCTCTGAATTAGCGTTACTTGCAGGAGCTGACAGAGTAGAAGGAACCTTATTTGGTAACGGCGAGAGAACCGGTAATGTGGATATTCTGACGCTGGCTTACAACATGTTTTCCCAAGGAATTAATCCTGAACTGGAAATAGATAATATAAATGAGATAATTGAAGCTTATGAGCGTCTGTGTAAGATGAAGGTACATGAGAGACACCCCTATGCAGGAAAGCTGGTATTTACTGCATTTTCAGGATCTCATCAGGATGCTATTAATAAGGGTATTAAGGCGATGAAGGAACGTAACAGTAAGATCTGGGCTGTTCCCTATCTACCCATTGATCCTGCGGATATTGGAAGGCAGTATGAACCGATCGTTCGTATCAACAGCCAGTCCGGCAAGGGCGGTGTAGCATTTATCATGGAAACCTACTTCGGATTTAAGCTTCCTAAGGCAATGCATAAGGAATTTGCAGATGTAATACAGGTATTATCCGAGAAGCAGGGCGAGGTATCTCCGGAACAGATTATGGAGGAATTCAAAGCCAATTATCTGGATAAGAAGGAGCCCTTACATTTTAGAAAATGTAAGATTGAGGATTTATCCGATCGTGATGAAAGTAATACCAAAGCAACAGTTGTATATACCTATAACGGTGTGGAGAAGACCTTTGAAGCCACCGGTAATGGACCGATCGATGCAGTACATAACGGTTTGGAGAAGGAGCTTGGTGTTCACTTTAAAATCCTTGACTATACAGAACATTCCTTAGCGGGTGGAGCAAATGCACAGGCTGCTGCCTATATACAAATGGTGGATTTAGCAAGCGGAAGAATGACCTTCGGTGTCGGTATAAGCTCCAACATCACAAGAGCTTCTCTGCGTGCCATCTTTAGTGCAATGAATCGATTGAACTTCAAATAAAGTTAATAATTTGTACTATAACGAAGGGTGTAATGATGGATTCCAAAATAGGAAACCATCATTACACCCTTCTTAACGGAAAAGAGTTAACGAAAAAGAGTTAACGAAAAAGAGTTAACGGAAAAGAGAGGTCCCCATATGGAGTGTGGGCAGTACCGTAAAACAAGCTCTATTTTCGGGAATTTCTGCATGCGTCTATTACGTTTCGCTCCTCCTTGATAGGAACGTCAGTCGCTCGCGAAACGAACTAGCATACAGAAATCCGCTCGAAAATAGGCTAATCGTTTTACGGTATCTGCCCACACTCCATATGGGGACCACTCTTTTCCTGTCTACGGCATATTATAGGGATGTGTTATAGGGATGTATCTGAGTATATTTCATGTATTGGCTTAAATAATGTAAGAATTTTCGATGCGGTTTGGCGATCAGATAAAATATTACAATATGAATATTAATTAATTGAATTCATCTTTAAGTCATATAAAAGTCAGGTAAAGTGGAAAAACTATGGAAGCAAGGGATTGAGCAAATTGGGCGTAACTTGACTAGATATCCCTTAAATGCTATAATGCCCTTGCTGTGGTTACAGAAAAAAGGATATAGAAATATCCCAAATGCATGGAGGTATGCTATGAAAACGAGCGTTATTGTTCCATATCATAAAGGAGAAGCTTATCTTAGAGACTGTTTAAACAGCATTATCGAACATTCATCTCTAAATAATATTGAAATCCTTCTCATTTGTGATCATGTCAGTCAGGATGATTTGCACGTTGTAGATGAATATAAAGAAAAACTGCCGCTTTCTATATATGAGCTGGACGGTAAGACGGGTGTAGCTGCAGCAAGAAATATGGGAATTGCGAAGGCCACCGGAGATTATGTATATTTTTTGGACAGTGATGACTATCTGTATGGGAATGTACTGGATCTACACCTGATAACGGAAGAGACTGGTTATGATATCATATATGGAAAGAGGGAATATACATGGTTCCAAAGAAGTGTATATCTGGCCTCCCTGGAAAAGAAGAGCTTAAATGATGAAGAAGCATCGGAAGAAGGTGAGTCAGATACTTCAGAGGATGTGAGTACTAACTCGGATCAGGAGGATGGATTCGGTGAAGATACGTATGATACCACGGAAGATTACACAGAGGAGATGACCGAGGAAGATCTTGAGAATGAGATCATGGCACGGAAACGAAAAGCCTATCGGGCGCTGGTAAGTAAGAGAAAAGGAATGCGAAATATCTCCGTACTCGGGATCTATTTTAGGCGTAAATTTCTAATGGATAATGGTATTCTATTTCCTGAAAAACTGAAGTATTTTTCAGATGTACCATTTCTGGTAGAAGCAATGTCCAAGGCTGAGTTATTTTTATATCATACGGATGGAATATATATACAAAGAAAACATAATGATCCAATTAACTCTCCATCCCTATCTCAGATTAAGGATCCGGATCGATTCTACGAGTTTATTGATGCATATTATGAGACGGTTCTTAGAATTCCGGAGGATATGGACCTAAAAAGCAGAATTGCCATGAAATATATTAACTACTATGTCCGTGTACATGCTCCGAAACTAAAGAGAAGCTCCAATGATGCATGGCGTACGGACAAGTTCGAGCTGATGGGAAAGATTGCCAGAGACATAAATCCGGAGGTCATCCATAAGCTTAAAGGTTATAAAAAACGGATTATAAAGGCGCTGATAAAGAACAATCTACTGAGATCACTTCGAATTGTAAAAATACATTTGGGTTATAAAAAACTAAAGAAAATCGTAAGGAAGAAGAAATCATTGGCGAAATTTCTTTATGATCATATATTTTTGAAGCAAGAAGTGATGGAGAACTGGATATTATTTGAAAGCTTTTTTGGCAAAAGCTATTCGGGGAGTCCAAAGTATATTTATGAATATTTAGCAAAGAACTACCCGGGAGAATATAAATTCATCTGGGTTATTAATAAAAAAACCAATATTCCATATCCGCATAAAAAAATAAAAAGATTTAGTATAAGATATTATTACTATCTGGCACGTTGCAAGTATGATGTTTTTAATGGCCGACAGCCGGAATGGATGGTTAAGAGGGAAGATAATGTCTTCTTGGAAACCTGGCATGGAACACCATTGAAAAAGCTGGTTTTTGATATTGATGATATCAGCTCTGCTACCCCAAAATACAAGCAACAGGTCTATAAGCAATCACGAATATGGGATTACCTGATTGCACCAAATGCATTCAGTAGTGAGACCTTTCGCAGATGCTTTATGTTCGAAAAAGAGATATTGGAGACCGGATATCCTAGAAATGATCTTCTGCATAGTCCGAATAAAGACGAGATCGCGCTACAAATACGGGATAGAGTGGGAATTCCGAAGAATAAAAAGACGATTCTCTATGCACCGACCTGGAGGGATGATGAATTTTATGCGAAGGGACAGTATAAGTTTCAGCTTCAATTGGATATTGGTTTAATGAAGGAGCAATTAGGTGAGGAGTATGTCCTTCTATTACGAACCCATTATTTTATAGCAGATTCCATCGATGTCAGTGAATACGGGGGATTTGCGTATAACGTAAGTAAATATGATGATATTACCGAGCTGTATCTGATATCGGACATCCTGATAACTGACTATTCCTCTGTCTTTTTTGATTATGCCAATTTGAAACGCCCCATGCTGTTTTTTACCTACGACCTGGAGAAGTACCGTGACACACTGAGAGGCTTTTATTTTGATATTGAAAGGGAAGTGCCGGGACCTTTGTTGTATACAACGGAGGAGGTCATAGATGCAATAAAGAACATTGAGAAGGTTTCCTGTGAATTTAACCAAAGATATGAGCAATTCTATCAAAGATTTTGTGAATGGGAAGATGGACATGCTGCTGAAAAAGTGGTAAAATCAGTCTTTAAGAGAAATAATAGTATTGCATAATTTTAGAATACTCATTAAAATAAAGATAACTTTTTGAGTAGAAGATGAGAGGTAACGCGTGAAAAGAGTGCTGAATAATTTTGGTAAATATCGGTTTCTATTGGGGGAACTTGTTAAAAAGGATATCAAACTGAAATACCGAAGATCCTATCTCGGTTTATTATGGACGCTTTTAGAGCCAATATTGACTACCATCGTATTAACCTTTGTATTCTCCGGCTGGTATGGAAAGGGAGGCAAGACCTTCCCTGTATATATCCTAACTGGAAGATTGTTATACACCTTTTTTGCAAATTCCACGAAAGCTGCGATGAAATCCATAAGAACAAATAGTGCGATGATTAAGAAGGTGTATGTACCAAAGTACATTTATCCGATTTCCTCCATATTATCGAACTATATCATTTTTTTGATTTCATTAATAGTTCTGTTCCTGTCAATGTTCGTATTTGATGTCACACCTACAATATATATATTTCAGTCAATTATTCCATTGACCTTACTACTCATCCTATCCTTGGGTGTAGGTTTGATATTAGCGACCATGGCTGTATTTTTCCGCGATTTGGAATATCTTTGGAGTGTACTACTCATGATTGTTATGTACTCTTCCGCAATTTTTTACGATATGACGCAGCCGAAATTTGCAAGTAAAGAATGGGCATTGAAATTTAACCCGCTGTTCGATATTATAAAGAATTTCAGGGATTGCATTTTATTCGGTACACCATTAAACCGGGAAGCACTGATAATATCTTCAATCTGTTCCATCGGCTCGCTTATTATTGGTATTGTGGTATTCTACAAGAAGCAGGATAAGTTTATTCTAAATATATAATCATTGGAACAGATTAGAATTGGAGGATTGTGTGAAAGAGAAGGTTTTAACTGTCGATCATGTCGGTATGAAGTTCAACCTGATGGAACGCAAGGTAGACAATCTGAAGGAATACTTCATCAGAATGATAAAAAATGAACTTCGCTATCAGGAGTTCTGGGCATTAAAAGATATAACATTTTCCGTGAATAAGGGAGACCGACTCGGAATATTAGGATTAAACGGTGCAGGAAAAAGTACCTTATTGAAAATAATTGCCGGAGTACTTAAGGCGACGGAGGGAACGGTTTCGATAAAAGGAAAAATAGTCCCTTTGCTGGAGCTAGGGGCTGGCTTTGATCCGCAATATACCGGAGCGGAGAATATCTATTTGTACGGGGCCGTACTGGGTTATCCCAAGGATTTTATTAAGGAGAAGTATGATGAAATAATTGCTTTTTCGGAGTTGGGAGATTTTATTAATGTACCGGTAAAGAATTATTCCTCCGGTATGAAAGCAAGACTCGGCTTTTCCATTGCGACCGTGGTAGATCCGGACATTCTGATTCTGGATGAGGTCCTATCGGTGGGAGATGCCAAATTCCGGAAGAAGAGTGAAAAGAAAATTAAATCAATGTTTGATAAAGGCGTAACCGTGTTATTTGTTTCCCATTCACTGGAGCAGGTAAACCGGTTATGTAACCGTGCCATCTTACTGGAAAAAGGAAAGTTGATTACGCAGGGATCTGTGGAAGAGGTAAGCGCAGTTTATGAATCGAAAATTAATGAGAATGGGAATAATTAAGACAGCACATAATGAATTATGATAATGCAGAATGGAGGGAGATTATGAAAAAAGTAATTACTTACGGAACCTATGATTTATTACATGTAGGGCACATTAATTTGCTCAGAAGAGCCAAGGAATTAGGTGATTATCTGATTGTTGTGCTTTCCTCGGATGAGTTTAATGCTATTAAACATAAAACAGCTTATCATAGCTATGAAGACCGGAAAATAATTCTAGAGGCAATTAAATATGTGGATGAAGTAATTCCAGAGTATACCTGGGAACAGAAAATTAAGGATGTCGTAGATAATCAGGTAGATGTCTTTGTTATGGGAGATGACTGGAAGGGTCAGTTTGATTTCCTGAAGGATTATTGTGAAGTGGTATATCTGCCCAGAACGGAAGGAATATCGACTACAAAGATTAAGCAGGACCTTAATCTCGGTGGGAAGAAGAACTAAATGTGAAAAGAGGACCACGTAGTATATGGTGAACCAAGTTAAGAAAAGAGTAAAGCAACTGCTTAAGATAGTGATACTGAATTGCTATAAAGCAGCAACACGTATTCTACCGGTTAATAAGCGTATTATCCTATTTGAAAGTAATCTGGGAAGGAATTATACCGGAAGCCCCAGGGCGATCTATGAAGAAATGGTTCGCCAGGGCTTGGACAAAAAGTACCGTTGCTACTTTATCCTTGAGGATCCGAATACACCAATTCCGGGAGCAGCATCAACTGTGAAGCGCTCCCGCTTTCGCTATTTCTACCTATTTGCAGTGGCTGGTGTCTGGGTTTGTGATACCAGACTTCCGCAATATATTATCAAGCGACCGGAGTGTACCTATATTCAGACCTGGCATGGAACTCCTTTAAAGAAGCTGGCTCTTGACATGGACAGCGTCTATATGGCAGGAGAAGAGGAGATTGATAGTTACAAAAAGAATTTTTATGAGAATACACAGACCTGGGATTATCTGATATCTCAAAATCATTTTTCTACGGAGATTTTCCGCAGAGCCTTTGCGTTTAAAAAGGAAATGCTGGAGATCGGATATCCCAGAAATGATGTTTTATTTAAGAAAAACAATCCTGAAGATGTCCGCGCCTTGAAGCAGGAACTTGGCCTTCCTCTTGATAAGAGGATTATTTTGTATGCTCCGACTTGGAGGGATAACGAGTTCTATGATAATGGAAAGTATAAGTTCAATTCACCGTTGAAATTTGATCTGTTAAAGGAAGCATTATCTAAGGATACGATAATGATTGTAAAATATCATTATCTGGTAATGGAACAGATTGACTGGAGTCCGTACAAGGGATTTATCTATCCCTGTGACTTAAGCTACGATATTTCCGCATTATATCTGGTTTCGGATATGTTAATAACGGATTATTCCTCCGTTATGTTTGATTATAGTATCCTAAGACGTCCGATGCTGTTCTACTGTTATGATCTGGAAGCATACAAGGATACATTACGTGGCTTTTATTTTGATTTTCTTGAGGAAGCTCCAGGACCGGTAACCTTCACCACGGAAGAGCTTATTGCTGCAATTCAGAATTATGAGGCAAGTACATATAGAGAAAAGCAGGAGGCATTTTGTCATAAGTATAACCATGCGGATGATGGAAATGCATCGAAGAAGGTTGTAGAACTGATTACCAAGATAGCAGGGTAGATGTAATTAATCATATGATATTGGAGGTAGGTTGTGAAAAAAGTACTTGGATATTATCTTTTTGCCATCGTGTATTATATATGCAGGCTATTTCCAATGAAAAAGAAAAGTGTATTCTGTATTATGTCCCATGACGAAGGAGAAGGGGGTAATGTTGCTATTATTGCCAGACAACTTCAGGAACGGGATCAGGGATATACTTTTTTCTATTTGAAAAAAAGTGATATTCATGCAGCAGAAGCTTTATCAGGAATATCTGCGTTATTGTCCTTTTTCTTTCGTAAGCCTTACGAAATGGCCAGGTCTGAGATCATATTATTGGATAACATATTTCTACCGTTTGCTTATCTTAGACGGAGAAAGAATACAAAGGTGGTTCAGCTTTGGCATGGAACGGGTACTATTAAAAAGTTTGGCCAGGATGTTAATGTGGGTAAGCTAAAGGAGCTTGAGAACAAGGCGAACAGGAATATAACACATTTAATTGTAAACTCCGATAGTATGGTCGGATTATATGCCGGCGCCTTTGGAGTTTCCCATCAGGTGGTTTATCCAATTGGACTACCTAAGACGGATGATTTGCTTGATCGTATTAATGCCCTTCGGGATACAAACTGGAATCGGGACAGGGAATATATTTATCAGAAGTATAGAATACCCGAGGAGAAGAAGCTGATCCTATATGCTCCAACCTTTCGGGATGTTGAGACAGAGAATGTTAGAATATTGGAGCTCATTGATGAGCTTGCCAGAGAGCTACCCAAGGAATACTGCATCGGTCTTCGCCTGCATCCATTTATTGCAGCCAAATTCGGAGAGAAGCAATTGAATCCTCGTATCTATCAATTATCCTTCGAGTCGGATGTCAATTCGTTGATGCTGGCTTCGGATATACTGATTACGGATTACTCGTCGATTATCTTTGAGTTTTGCCTCACCGAAAAGCCAATGCTGTTCTATGCTTATGATTATACGGAGTTCTCGAATCAGGGTAGAGGTTTTTACAGAAATTACGACACCTATGTACCTGGACCCGTTGCCTATTCCAGTAAAGAGGTGGTAGATATCATCAAGGAAGCCTCCTACGATATGGAACGGATTCATAAGTTTAAGATGGAGCATTATGAATATCTGGATGGTAAGGCATCAGAGCGTCTCATATGCCTGTTAAGTGAGACGGATTAGAGAAAGATAACGAAAGATACCGGTATAAAAATGCTTGGGGTAGTTTGATATGCATTATAAAAAAGGAGTAATAACTTGAGTTTCATTGCCTTTCAAGTTATTGCTCCCTTTATATTATAGTAGAAATTATCAATAAAGTTTATTAATGAGCTATGGACTGGCTTACTGAGCACGAATGCCCTCCACATAGGAGGAGTACTCCTGGACAGTGTTGCTGGGTACATAACCGACCTCGTTATATAAGAACTCATGCAGCTTACTGACGTTATCCTGCAGATTGATGGGGAATACATAGGATACCTTCTTATAGGTATGTGCATCCTTCTCAAATGGAAAACCGGTCTGATCTACAATATCATAGGACATTACATCCTTTGCGAGCATCAGCAATTCGGTACTCTTGAGATTGGTCTGAATTTGTGGAAATAACTCATCGATTACGCCGTTTATCGTGGATAAATCCGAGGATTTTATCTTGTTAAAGATCTTCGTGATTACAATTCTCTGACGTTCTGTACGTTTGAAATCTCCACCTTTTGTATATCGGATTCTGGCGTAGGCAGTTGCCTGGGTACCATTGACTACCTGAGTACCGGCTGATTTTAAACCAGAAACATTCGTGCCGTTAATACGATTTAATTCGCGCACGTATCCATTGAGATACTTTAATTCATTTTCCTGAATATCCAGCTCGATGCCCCCAAGCATGTCCACCACATTCACTACTGCCTGAAAATTAACCGTTACATACTCCTTAATATCAAGATCGAAGTTGGTGTTCAGAGTACTTAAGGCGAGCGAGTAGCCACCCTTGAAGTAAGCAGCGTTAATTTTATTATAGCCTTCACCCGGAATATTTACATAGGTGTCACGATATACGGAAGCAAGCTTAACATCTTTCGTCTGATTATCAATGCTTGCGATAATGATAGTATCGCTGTGAGTGTCCTTATCCAACGCATTATCTCTGGAGTCAACACCGAAGATAGCGATATTACGGTAACCTGTGACAACCTCTACTTCTTCATTTTGTTGAATGTATTCATCATCCTCGTCATTATATTGTATTTTATTCATCATATTATTCATTTTAAATACGACGACAAGAACCGCTAATATGAATACTTCTAATAATAATATAGCGATTAATCTGCCTTTTTTCTTCTTTTTTTCTTTTGCCATAGTAACTTAAAACCTTGCCTTTCTGTAATGCTGTGTTAATCGTATACGTCAATAAGCATTTTTGTTAATAAAGCCCTTGAAAATGGTTAAAAACAGTATTTTAATATCAAGTCCCAGAGTCCAGTTCTCTATATAATACAAGTCATGGTCAATTCGCTTTCGGATGGAGGTATCGCCGCGATAGCCATTGATCTGCGCCCATCCCGTCATACCGGGAGAAACCTGATGCTTTATCATATAGCGGGGAATTTCCTCCTTGAATTTTTCTACAAAGAACGGCCTTTCCGGTCTTGGACCGACCAGACTCATATCTCCCTTAAGGATATTAAATAATTGGGGCAGCTCGTCTATGCTTGTCTTACGAATGAATTTACCAATACCCGTAACACGTGGATCCCGTTTGGTAGTCCATGCCTTTTTCTCATCCTTCTCCGACTGGACCTCCATAGAACGGAATTTATACATTTTAAATTCTTTATTGTGCTTTCCAATTCGAATCTGTGAAAATATCACAGGGCCGGGGGAGGTTATCTTAATAATAATCGCCACCAGTAGCATCGGAATGGAAAACAGGAGTAGAGCTAAGGAAGCTCCGAGAATGTCAACAAGTCGTTTGATAATCCTGTTATAGGTGTTACTGAGAGGTACATTACGGATATTAATAACCGGTAAGCCATACAAATCTTCCGTATAGGGCTTGGTAGGGATAAAGCCATAATAATCTGGAACGAATTTAGTATGAACACCGGATTTTTCACATATGTTTACTATGTTCTCCAGCTTTTCGTATTCATTAATACTTAAGGTAATCGCAATTTCATCCAGGCTCATCTTAGATAAGAACGATTCTAAGTGCGTAATGGTTCCAATTACGGGAACCTTTTTATACATGGTACCAATTTCCATGTTATCATCCAGAATTCCATGAATATAGTATCCCCATTGAGGATTAGCGAAAATTCGATCAATATATGCTTCAGCAGCATGTCCATAACCAACAAGGATCACATGCTTCAGGTTATAGCCCTTACGGCGTGCAACCTTCAGTGCATAGGACAGTGCCATACGAGAAATGATATTAAACAGGATATTCATACTAAAGAATAATCCTAGAAACTTTCTGGAAATCTGAAATTCCTTAGTAAGGTATAAGAATGAGAAATAAAATGCAATACCGAAGATATTTGCTAATATAATATTCAAAATCTCAGTCCATCTACGCTTTCCGCGCTTTGGAGTATAAAGGCGGCAAAAGTAATAGATAAATAAATATACAGGCACTAAGAATAATAAGCTTTGTGCATATACCTCTACAGGGTAGAAGGTACCAGGTTCTACTCGAAAAAAGTGTAGCTTTGTCAGCGGACTATAAAAACGCAAATAATATGTGAGTAGATAAGCAATCACTATAATGATGGCATCCATAAGAACATGGACTCTGTTTAACATTTTCTGATTATCTTTTATCATATCGACCCCTACTTTGTGGTGTTATGCTTGTGATTAACTTCTCTACTATAATACATGATTAAGCAGATTTCAACAATAATAATTTTATTAAGATTCTATAACGAAAACGGAAAAGCTTTACAGAAACATGATAATATTCTATTATTAGTATGAATTTCTACAGTAAAAATCATGCGATGAAACAACAGGATAACATAGGCAGCTATATCAACTTTTTGTTGCCTTAAGGTAATAAATTTTTCTGTATATTTTCACAAACTTTACACAATATGCTGATAAACTATGAAATAACAAAAGATGAAAATGATATATGACAATAGAGGAAAGGAGAATGGATATGTCAGAATTCGATCGAGACAATCAGAATCCGGGAGGAAATCAAAACAACAATAGCAATAAGGTTCCGGAGTACAGCTTCTGGGCTGAGCAGATCAGTAATAACCAAATCAATACCAATAACAATCCCAGTCCGAATTCTTGGGGTGCTAATAATAATCCCTACCAATATCAACATAATGCAGATCCTTATTCAAGTAACGTAAATCCTTATTCCAATAATGTAAATCCTTATTCCAATAACGTAAATCCTTATTCAGGTAACGTAGATTCTTATTCCAATAATATGAACGCCTATCCTAATAATATGAATGGCTTTCCAATAAAAGAAGAGGGTAAGAAAGAAAAGAAGAAAAGAGGAAAAGGCAGTAAAATTCTTCGCTACCTTGCAAAGGCAGTATGCTTTGGAGTAATTGCCGGTATCAGTTTTCTGCTGATAGAGCAACTCTTCTATGTTATTAATCCGGATGTAGAAAGAGTCGGGATTTTTACCGGTACCCGTAAGGAGGAGGAAGAGGAGAAGTTCCATATTGGTTATACGGAAGAGGCGCAGGTTAAGACGGCGTTACACTCAGAAGTCAGCAATGTTATTGGTTCCACAGTACCCTCAATTGTCTCCATTACCAGCGTAACGAATCAACCCACTGAATGGTTTGGACAGCGCTTCAATGAAGAATATCAGGGAAGCGGTTCTGGAATTATTGTAGGGGAAAATGAAAATGAACTATTAATTGCAACGAATAATCATGTTGTTGCCGGAACCGATGTTATCACAGTTACCTTTACGGACGGCGCTGAAGCCAACGCTGTTATTAAGGGAACGGATGCAACAGCAGATCTGGCTGTAATTGCGGTGGATATTACCTCCGTGAAGAAAGCAACCCGTGAGGCAATTAAGATTGCAAAATTAGGAAGCTCGGATAAGGTTAAGGTTGGTGAAATGGCAATTGCCATTGGCAATGCTTTGGGTTATGGACAATCAGTAACGGTTGGGTATATCAGTGCAAAGGACCGGGAAGTGGAGGTTAGTGATGGATACAACAACAAAACCATGGTTCTGTTACAAACGGATGCAGCAATTAACCCCGGTAACAGTGGTGGTGCTCTGCTGAATACCGATGGAGAGGTTATAGGAATTAATACCGTCAAATACGCTTCCAACGAGGTAGAGGGTATGGGTTATGCAATCCCTATCTCCAGAGCGATTCCGATTATCAATGAGCTGATGAGCCGCGAGATACTTAAGGAAGAAGAACAAGGCTTTCTTGGTATTGTTGGAAATGATGTAACGGAAGATGTAGCAGAAATCTATAATATGCCAATCGGTGTATTTATCAATCAGATAGCAGAGGGTGGAGCTGCTGAGAAAGCAGGGCTGATGGCAGGAGATATTATTGTGAAGGTTAATGATATAGAAGTAACTGCGATTACCCAGTTAAGAGATTATGTTACAAGCTTAAGAGTAGGTACGGATGTTGAGATTACCTATATGCGTAATACCGATGGAACATACGAGAAAGAAAAGGTGACGGTAACATTGGGATCAAATCCGGAGCTGAAGAAGAATGAGGATAAAGCAGCCGATGATAACTAAGATAAAGCAGGGAGAATTAAGTAATACCGGTATGATCCTGTAGAATAAAGTAGATTAATAGCGTAATTGAATACTGAGAGAATTGACGGGGTGTTATAATATATTCGACAGACGTCAGAACCGCATTCACTTGCTGCATGACATTACAAACAGCATGGACTCTGACTTTGGAAATATATATGATGACACCCCGTCTGACTTATATGGGCACAAATGTATTACTTTTATATGACGAAATACCAGATTTATAATGAAAATTTAATAAAAGCTTTAAAAAGGTCTATTGTGCGAAGGTATATGTTAATATATAATAAAAAATAAAATGGAATGTAAAAAAATGTACTCTTTTACGGGTACGGTTACTATGGTTTAGATCTACGAGGAGGATACAGATGAATAAAGACGATAACAACAAAGATGAGTTCAATATAGATGACCACAAGAATACGGATCATAAGGATGATCCTGATCATTATGAGGAGATCTGTTATTTGTGCAGAAGACCGGAAAGTAAAGCGGGAAAAATGATTCATATTCCGAATCAGATCTGTATTTGTCCGGATTGTTTGCAAAAGACCTTTGATACCATTAACAAAGGCGACAATCCATATATGCAGATGATGGGCTTTTCGCCTAATATGATGAATATACCAAATCTACAAAATGAGATTCCGAAGGCTCAGAAGTTAAAGAAGAAACCAAAGGAGAATACCGATAATAAAGTGTTTGACAGAAAGAGCGTACCTGCCCCGCATATCCTGAAAGCGATGCTGGATGAATATATTATTGGGCAGGAGCGTGCGAAAAAAGCAATTTCGGTAGCAGTCTATAATCATTACAAGAGAATTAGTACCGGTGCTCATCCCGATGTTGAGATTGAAAAATCCAATATGCTGATGATCGGACCGACCGGTAGCGGTAAAACCTATCTGGTAAAAACACTTGCCAAGCTCATGAATGTGCCGCTGGCCATCACTGATGCTACATCCCTGACAGAGGCCGGCTATATCGGAGATGATGTGGAGAGCGTCATATCAAAGCTTCTACAGGCAGCAGGCAATGATGTCGAGAAAGCAGAGCACGGTATCGTATTTATTGACGAAATTGATAAAATAGCCAAAAAACGGAACACCAACAGCAGAGATGTCAGTGGAGAGTCCGTACAGCAGGGATTACTAAAGCTGTTGGAGGGAAGTGACATAGAGGTACCGGTGGGCGCTACTTCAAAAAATGCTATGGTGCCCCTGGCGACAGTGAATACCTCCAATATTTTATTTATCTGTGGTGGTGCATTCCCGGATCTGGATAGAATTATCAAAGCTCGACTGAATAAACAGACCATGATAGGCTTTAAGGCTGAAGTCAAGGATAAGGATGAGGATGATAGTAATATTCTTCAGCAGGTGAATTTGGATGACCTGAGAGAATACGGAATGATACCGGAATTCTTAGGAAGATTACCGATTATGTTTACACTGGAAGGGCTCTCTCAGGATATGCTGATTAAGGTGTTATTGGAGCCAAAGAATGCCATATTGAAGCAATATAAAAAACTATTAGAAATGGATGAGGTAGATCTTCAGTTTGCGCCGGATGCATTGGAAGCAATTGCAGAAAAGGCCATGGAGAAGAAAACAGGAGCCAGAGCATTGCGTGCAATTCTGGAAGATATCATGTTAGATATCATGTACGAAATTCCTAAGGATGATAATATAGGAAAGGTTGTTATCACGAAGGAATACATTGAAGGAAAAGGTGTTCCCTACATCGAAATGAGGGGTGTCGGAAATCAGAAAATGCTCGCAATGAATAATTAATATTAGGGGTGAGGATGGTGTCGTTACTATCAAAGCTGTTTCATAAACTAAGCCGGGATGACGAGTATTATTATATGGATGAGGATGAATATAATAAGGAAGTATATAATGAGGAAGAGGAAGATTTGTATTCTGATTCAGTGGATCCTTCAGAGCAGGAGCCGCGATTTCATGATAATATGACAGAACCAGTATCGGAGTCGGATGAAGAAGAGGAGGAATATGAGATCGTAGAGAGAGAAATCCTCCCTGCTAAGATCATTTGCCCTGATTGTGGCGGTATCACTCTGGAAGGATTAGACTTCTGTGATAAGTGTGGGGGTGAACTGCAATAAAACCCCAGTCTGGACTATATTACTTTACCACATAATTACTTTACCGTAGTAAAAGATTTTGTTGACAAAGTATTTATATGAGGTTATTATATATGCAGAATAAAGGCGTTCGGGATACATGACAGATTGTTTTCTGTTATCGCACAAGGACGTCTTATTGTTTTTAAGGATACTCATTTACTATATTATATAGGAAGGAGTATCAATTGTTTTAGGAGGGTAGTGTTGAAGGGCCCTAATTTTTATAAAGGATGATATACCTTCACACAGCTAAATTTAGAGGGGACCCAATTAGAGGGTTCAATAGAATGGAGGATTATTTATGAAGAAAATGAAAAAAGTAATCAGTCTTGTATTAGGGCTGAGTATGGTTGCTGCAAGCCTTACTGCTTGTGGTACAAAAGCTTCTAATGGTGGAGACACCTTAGTAATCGGCGGTATTGGACCTTTAACCGGCGGAGCTGCAGTATATGGACAGAACGTTAAAAATGGTGCAGAATTGGCTGCGAAAGAGATTAATGCAGCAGGCGGCATCAATGGAGTAAAGATTGAGTTTAAGTTTGAAGATGATGAAGCAGACGGTGAAAAGGCTGTTAATGCTTACAACACATTAAAGGATGCGGGAATGAAGATTCTTATGGGAACAGTTACCTCCGGTGCATGTGCATCTGTAATTGAGAAGACCAATGAGGATAAGATGTTCCAGTTAACTCCTTCCGCTTCTTCTACTGACGTATTAAAGTATGGTAACGCCTTCCAGGTATGCTTTACCGATCCTAACCAGGGTATTGCATCCGCGAAGTACATCGGTGAGAAAGCGTTGGCTACAAAGGTTGCTATTATCTATGATAGCTCCGATATTTATTCTTCCGGTATCTACGAGAAATTCGTTGAGGAAGCTAAGAACCAGAATTTCGAAATCGTTGCTGCAGAAGCATTTACTGCTGACAGCAAATCCGATTTCTCCGTTCAGCTCCAGAAAGCAAAGGATAACGGCGCTGAGTTAGTATTCCTTCCTATTTACTATACAGAAGCAACCTTAATCTTAACTCAGGCAGCTTCTCTTGATTATAAACCAATCTTCTTCGGTTGTGATGGTCTTGATGGTATCCTTGGTGTAGAAAACTTTGATACGTCATTAGCAGAAGGTGTTATGTTACTTACTCCTTTCGCAGCAGATTCCGATGATGAGAAAACTCAGAAGTTTGTAGCTGACTATAAAGCAGCATATAATAACGAAGTTCCTAACCAGTTTGCAGCAGATGCTTATGATGCAATGTACATTATCAAAGCTGCTATTGAGAAGGCTGATGTGAAGGCAGACATGAGTGTTGCAGAGATGGGCGATGCATTAAAGGCAGCTATGACGCAGATAAGTGTAGATGGCTTAACAGGTGCAGGTATGACATGGTCAGCAACTGGCGAGGTTAATAAAGCTCCTATAGCAGTTGTAATTAAAGATGGGACATATGTCACTGCAGAGTAATTAGAGTCTGCTTTTAATACAATTCGTTTCAATAGCAAATTACTATGATTTATAGAAACATACAGAGGTGTACTACTCCCCTGTATGTTTCTTATGTTAAAGGATAAAAATTGGAAAATTTAGAGTGGTTTTACAGAAGCTAGAAACTGTAGTACAATGTAATTTGGAGTTGTATCAGTACGACTCCTATGCTAAAATACAGTATACGAAATTATATACCACTAGTTTTGAAATATCATTTGTATTATGATTTTATATGAGTAATTCGCTTTGCAAATTTGTGACCTACAAGTTTTTAACAAGAAAACCATCGGTTTTTTTGTTAAAAACCTGTAGACTTCGTAGAAAGGCATGGTATTTATATGAGTTTTATTTCTTATTTAATTAAAGGAATAAGTTTAGGAAGTGTATATTCAATCATTGCATTGGGATATACGATGGTTTACGGTATTGCAAAGATGCTGAATTTTGCACATGGTGATGTAATTATGGTGGGTGGCTTTGTGACCTTTACCATTATGAGTACCATGGGGTTAAATCCGATTATTGCCGTGTTGATTTCGATTATATTTTGCACGATATTGGGAGTGACAATAGAGCGTATTGCATATAAACCACTTAGAAAAGCATCCTCACTGGCAGTGCTCATTACAGCAATCGGCGTAAGTTACTTCCTGCAGAACATTGCGCTTCTGATCTTTGGTGCAGATACAAAATCCTTTACTTCAGTTGTTAATGTTCCGGCTTTGAAGCTGGCGGGAGGGGAACTCACAATAGCTGGTGAAATTCTTGTTACAATTCCTGTCTGTATTCTGATTATGATTGGATTAACTGTATTTGTAAAGAAATCCAAGACAGGCCGTGGTATGGTAGCGGTATCCGAGGATAAGGATGCTGCGGTACTCATGGGTGTCAATGTTAATAAAACGATTGCGATTACCTTTGCCATAGGATCCGCTTTGGCAGCAGTTGCAAGTGTTCTTATGTTTTCTTCATATCCAAGTCTTAACTCCACCTCAGGTGCCATGCCTGGTATTAAGGCATTTGTTGCGGCAGTATTTGGCGGAATCGGCTCCATTCCAGGTGCAATGATAGGTGGAATTCTGCTGGGAGTGATTGAGATCTTAGGCAGAGCATATATTTCTTCACAACTTGCAGATGCGATTGTGTTTTTAATACTGATATTGGTATTACTAGTGAAGCCAACGGGTATTCTCGGTAAAAAGATGAAAGAGAAAGTGTAGGTGTGGATGATGAAGATAAAAGCATTTAATCAATTAAATAAATCTACACGTAGCAATATCATTACAATAGGCATCATTATTCTTGTCTATGTTATTTGTCAGATTATGATTGCTGCCGGACTTATGACAAATCTTATGAAGGGATTGCTGGTACCGTTTTGTTATTATTCTATCCTGGCGGTATCGTTGAATTTAACAGTTGGTATTTTGGGAGAGCTTAGTCTGGGACATGCCGGATTTATGTGTGTTGGTGCCTTTTCTGGAGCCTTCTTCTCCAAAGTAATGGTCAATGTGATTGAGAATTCAGTTATACGATATATTCTGGCCATTCTTATTGGTGCGGTAGTAGCGGCTTTATTTGGCTGCCTCATTGGTGTCGTAGTATTACGACTTCGTGGTGATTATCTCGCTATTGTTACGTTGGCGTTCGGTGAAATTGTAAAGAATATAATTAATGTATTATATATTGGTAAGGATGACAGTGGTCTTCACTTCTCGACAAAGGATGCAATATCCTTAAATCTTGATGAGAACGGAGAGGTTATTGTAAACGGTGCCAAGGGTATTGTTGGAACACCCAATGATACAACCTTAACAATTGCCGTAATATTACTTATCTTAACTTATATCATTATTAGCAACCTGATTCATTCCCGTTCCGGGCGTGCGATTATGGCTATTCGTGATAATCGTATTGCAGCAGAATCCGTAGGTATTGATATAACGAAATTTAAAATTCTTGCATTTGCAACCTCTGCTGCCATGGCAGGAATTGCAGGTGTACTTTACTCACATAACATATCAAGCTTAACAGCATCTCCGAAGAATTTTGGTTATAATATGTCCATCATGATTTTAGTATTTGTTGTTCTTGGTGGTATCGGTAATATCAGAGGTTCCATCATCGCTGCAATAATATTGACTTTATTGCCGGAGTACTTGCGTTTTATGCAGGATTACCGTATGTTGATTTATGCAGTGGTACTGATTGTAATGATGATATTCAACTGGAATCCGACTTGTGTTGCATGGCGTAACAATCACTCGCTGAAGAAGTATCTGGAGTCCAGAAAGAAAGCGAAGGAGGCGTAAGAGTATGGCTATTTTATCTGTAAAAAACTTAGGTATCTCCTTCGGTGGTTTGCGTGCGGTTGATTCATTTAACATAACGATCGAGCAGGGAGAACTATATGGCTTAATCGGGCCCAATGGTGCCGGTAAAACTACGATATTCAACCTTCTGACCGGTGTATACAAGCCGGACACAGGGCTTATTGAATTAGATGGCAGGAACATCACAGGATTGAGTACCATTGAAATAAATAAAGCAGGAATCGCAAGAACCTTCCAGAACATCCGTCTGTTCAAGGATCTGTCCGTACTTGATAATGTGAAGGTTGGTCTTCATAATGACTATAAGTACTCCACGTTTTCAGGTGTATTAAGGCTTCCTTCGTATTTTAAGAAGGAAAAGCAAATGGATGAGCGTGCCTATGATATATTAAAGGTATTTAATCTGGACAAGGAAGCGCATTTATTATCAGCAAACCTTCCATATGGAAAGCAAAGAAAGCTGGAAATAGCAAGAGCCTTAGCAACCAATCCCAAGCTTTTACTTTTGGATGAGCCGGCAGCTGGTATGAACCCAGCCGAGACGGACGAGCTGATGGAAACCATCACATTAATTCGTAAGAAATATCAAGTTACAATCCTATTGATTGAGCATGATATGAAGTTAGTAGCCGGTATCTGTGAGAAGATCTTTGTACTTAACTTCGGAATGGAGCTGGCAAACGGATTACCACAGGAGGTTCTGAATAACCCCGAGGTAATTAAGGCATATCTTGGTGAATAGGAAGGTGAATTGATATGGCGATGCTGGAAATCAAAAATTTACAAGTATATTATGGTATGATACATGCGATTAAGGATGTCTCTTTTGAGGTAAATGAAGGAGAGGTAATTGCATTAATCGGTGCGAATGGTGCCGGCAAAACGACAATCCTGCATACGGTTACGGGACTGATTGCTGCGAAGGGCGGAGAGGTTCTGTATGAGGGAGTTGATCTTCAGAAGATTGCGCCTCACAAGATCGTATCACAGGGTATTGCACATGTTCCTGAGGGAAGACATGTATTTTCCCAGCTAACAGTATATGAAAATCTATTGATGGGTGCATATACTAGAAAGGATAAGTCTGAGGTAGAGGAATCCTTAGAGAACGTATATAAAAGATTCCCGAGACTGAAGGAACGACAGAGGCAATATGCCGGAACCTTAAGTGGTGGAGAACAGCAGATGTTAGCTATGGGACGTGCATTAATGTCCAAGCCAAAGATTGTTCTTATGGATGAGCCTTCCATGGGTCTTTCCCCGATTCTCGTAGAAGAAATATTCGACATTATTCAAAGCATCAGTAAGAGCGGAACTACGGTTCTGCTGGTTGAGCAGAATGCTAAGAAAGCATTAGGCATTGCTGACCGCGCCTACGTACTGGAAACAGGTAAAATTGTACTTAGTGGTGATGCAAAGAAATTAATGGATGACGAATCAGTGAAAAAAGCTTATCTGGGAGAATAAATTATATAGTAGCATTCACATACTAATTTATGTGCCGTTCGGCGGCAGATGGAGGTTATTATGAATAAGTATGTTATTACGATTGCAAGAGGATATGGTAGCGGTGGAAGAACGATAGGAAAGATGCTGTCAGAGAAGCTGGGAATTCCCTATTATGACAGGGATCTGCTCCGATTAGCTTCTGATGATAGCGGTATCAATCAGGCTTTGTTTGCTAAGGCAGATGAGAAACTGAAAAAAAGCCTGCTATTTCGAATCGCAAGCAACGTATACAAAGGAGAATTAATTCCTCCGGATAGTGATGATTTTGTTTCGAATGATAACCTGTTTAATTACCAGGCGAAAATAATCAAAGAGTTAGCCAATACCGAATCCTGTATCATCATTGGCCGATGCGCTGATTATGTATTGAAGGATTACGAGAATGTAATAAAAGTATTCGTCCATGCTCCAATGGAGGATTGTATTAAGACCTTAAAGGAAATGACAGGCAAATCAGATAAGGAAATTGAGAAGCAGATTCTCTCCATTGACAAGCACCGTGCAGAATATTACAAGTATTACACAGGAAGAGACTGGAAGAACGCAGAAAACTATGATCTGTGCCTGAACAGCAGTCGTCTTGGCTTTGATAAATGTGTGGAGATTGTTCAGAGCTATATGGACATTCGTTTCCGATAAAACATGAAATAAATTAAAATTGAATTTAATTATGCCCCAATAAGTTAGATAACGCAGCAGAAATTTGCCTGCCATGTTACCTAACCTATTGGGGTATTATAGTTTTCACCACATTTAACTTGATTATCAACAATTAATCTTATAATTGAACCATTGTATTTTATTGCCATAGACAGGATAAGAGGGCCCATACATTGGGGGGGGTGTAGGCAGATACCGGAAAATGATTAGCCTATTTTCGAGTGAGTAACTGCATGCTAGTTCGTTTCGCGAGCGACCGACGCAACTATCAGGGAGGAGCGAAACGTAATAGACGCATGCAGGAACTCCCGAAAATAGTGCTTGTTTTCCGGTACTGCCTACACCCTCCAATGTATGGGCTCTCTTATCCGTCCGGTTTAGAAATACCCACCGGTTTAGAAATACCCACCGGTTTAGAAATATCCACCAGTTTAGAAATTGCAGGTATTGATAAGGTTGAAATTGTGTGTTATACTTTACTGCAAAAATTAGAAAAAGGCTTTGCCAGGAAAGAGGTATAAGATGATATCAGAGAAAATGATGGGATTTGTTAAGAACAGCTCAGTAATTCGAGCAATGTTTGAGGAAGGAAAACGATTAGCTGGAATCTATGGAGAAGAGAATGTATATGACTTTAGTCTCGGTAATCCCAGTGTGGAACCTCCCGTTGAAATCAAGGAAGCTTTACTGCAGGTAATCAATGAGGAAAATCCGAATCTGGTTCATGGATACATGAATAATTCAGGCTATGAAGATGTCAGAGAAACGATCGCTAATTCCATTAACAGCAAATTTCATACCGCCTTTCATCTGGAAAATATCATTATGACCGTAGGAGCAGCAGGTGGATTAAATGTAATACTGAAGACTCTGCTGAATCCGGGAGAAGAAGTAATTGTATTTGCTCCTTTCTTTGGTGAGTACCGCAATTATGTAAGCAATTATGATGGTAAGCTGGTAACCGTATCTCCGAATACAGTAGATTTTCAGCCTAATTTGGAAGAGTTTGAAAAGGTAATTACGAAAAATACAAAGGTTGTTATCGTGAATACACCCAACAATCCGACAGGTGTGGTGTATTCAGAGGAGACGATAAAGAAGCTTGCAGAGATACTGAACAAGAAGCAAAAGGAATTCCAGACTTCGATTTATCTTATCTCAGATGAACCATACCGTGAGTTGGTATATGATGGTGCTGAGGTACCTTATATTACAAAATACTATAATAATACCATAGTTGGTTATTCCTTTAGTAAATCCTTATCACTTCCAGGAGAAAGAATTGGTTATCTGGTTATTCCAAAGGAAGTAGATGATTACGAGGATGTAGTAGAGGCAGCCAATGTGGCAACCAGAATTCTGGGTTATGTCAATGCACCATCCCTGATTCAAAGGGCAGTTGCAAAATGTCTTGATTCGAAAGTGGATATTGAGATATATAATCGTAACCGTGAATTACTGTATCATAATCTGGTATCTTACGGATATCAATGTGTGAAACCGCAAGGAGCGTTTTATCTGTTTGTAAAGGCTCCGGGAGGAGATGACAAGGCATTTGCGGAGGCAGCAAAGAAACATAATATCCTAATAGTGCCAGGCTTCTCTTTTGGTTGTCCGGGATTTTTCAGAATGGCATATTGTGTTGATTATGCGATGATTGAAAGATCTCTTCCAGGATTGAAGAAGCTGGCGGAAGAATTCGGTTTATAAAGTATTCAACCAGAATAGTAATATTAGGTACGATAGAAATGCTGAGAAAGGAAAATACATAGTGGGAGGTAGTGTCCCGCCATGTAAGGATTATATATGAAGCCATGGGAAAAGAATATTCGTAAAGTGGTACCCTATGTTCCGGGTGAACAACCGAACAAAAAGGATATGGTGAAGCTTAATACCAATGAGAATCCCTATCCTCCTGCACCCGGTGTAGAAAAAGTCCTTAAGGATATGGATTCTGATACATTAAGATTATATCCGGACCCAACAATCAAATTGTTAGTTGACGAACTGGCTCATTTTTATCACCTTAATTCTGATCAGGTATTTGTAGGAGTGGGTTCCGATGACGTACTGGCAGTGGCATTCTTGACCTTCTTTAACTCCCCCAGTCCAGTGCTGTTCCCGGATATCACCTATTCCTTCTATCCAGTGTGGTGTGATCTGTATCGAATTCCCTATGAAGTACAGGCATTGGATGAGAATTTCTGCATCGTTAAAGAGGATTATAATAAACCGAATGGAGGTATTGTGATTGCGAATCCCAATGCACCGACCGCATTATATGCAGATCTGTCGGTTATTGAGGATATTATTGCTCACAATAAGGATGTCATTGTCATTCTGGATGAAGCATACATTGATTTTGGCGGTGCTTCAGCGCTCCCGCTTATTGAAAAATATGATAATCTGCTTGTGGTTCAGACCTTCTCAAAGTCCCGATCCATGGCAGGTATGCGAATAGGATATGCAATGGGAAATCCGGAGCTGATTAAGGCGATGAACGACGTTAAGTATTCCATTAACTCCTATACTATGAATCGCACTGCTATCCTTGCAGGTGCGGAAGCAGTTCGGGACGTAACGTACTTTAATGATAATATTCAGAGAATTATAAAAACCAGAACATGGACGGAAGAGGCATTAACGGATTTGGGCTTTTCCTTTCCGAAGTCAAGTGCTAATTTCTTATTTGCAACTCATAATAAGATTCCTGCAAAGGTTATATTCCAGGCTCTCCGCGAGAGGGATATCTATGTACGGTATTTTAATGCCCCTCGAATAGATAATTATTTACGAATAACAATCGGTACGGAAGAGGACATGAGAAAACTGGTAGAGTTCTTAAAAGGATTTATTGAGAACTATAAATAGGCCAATAGTCTTATTATGCATTTTGCCCCTATTAAATAGGTACAAATTGTTATATGATATTCTTAACCATTTTTGTGCTGGGGGGACAGTGAATGAAAATATTAATTGCTGAAGATGATTTCATCAGTAGAAAGTTTATGCTGAGGTTCTTGTCGAAGTATGGAGAATGCGATGTAACGGTGGATGGAACGGAAGCAGTGGAAGCGTTTACAATGGCGCTGGAAGCAAAGGAAGGTTATGATCTGGTTTGCCTTGACATAATGATGCCGGTAATGGATGGTTATCAGGCATTAAAGAAAATACGCGATATTGAAAAGGAAATGCAGATACCGGAAGAAAAGGCAGCGAAGATTATTATGACCACAGCTCTAAGCGAAGGGAAGAATGTAACAAAAGCATTTTCTCTTGGCTGTACAGCATATGCTGGGAAACCGATTGATCAGGAGAAGTTCGAGAATGTACTTCGTAAGCTGGACTTGATTGGGAGCAATGACGAATGAATTATCAAAAGGAATTGGAGAAGATCATCCATAGGATAGAGAATGAGAGGATTTATCCAAAATTATTAATACACAGCTGCTGTGCACCTTGCAGCAGTTATGTTTTAGAATATTTGACAAAATATTTTTCCATCACAATATTCTATTATAACCCTAATATTTATCCGGAAGAAGAATATCGTAGGAGAGTAGAGGAGCAGATTCAGTTAATACGTTCCATGCCGCTGCCCTCCAAAGTACAATTTATACCGGGTGAATATCTGCCCGAGGTCTATTATCAGAAGATAAAGGGGTTGGAGAAGGAACCGGAAGGTGGGGAACGCTGCTTTTCCTGCTATGAGCTTCGTCTAAGAGAAGCCGCTAAGCAAGCAAAGGATGGAGGATTTGATTATTTTACTACAACACTATCCATCAGTCCCCATAAGAATGCAGAGAAACTCAATGAAATTGGTCAAAGCTTAGCTGCAGAGTACGGAGTAAAGTATTTGCCTTCTGATTTTAAGAAAAACAATGGGTATAAGCGTTCTATAGAGCTATCTAAGGAGTATGATTTATATCGTCAGGATTACTGTGGCTGCATCTATTCGAGGCAGGAAAGAGAACGCAGTAAGGCTGAGAATGCATCATTGGTTACGGGAGGCTAACGATTACGAGGCAGTTCTGATGTACGGATTTCAGTACAGGAACGGAGGAAACGATGAGATGTCCATCATGTGGAAGTGATTACTGTCATATAATAGAAGAAACAGAATCGAAAATTAAAGGCTATGGAATATTTAAAGGTTGCTGCGGTTATCTCATATTAGGTCCTATAGGCTGGCTATGCGGACTTTGCGGTATGGGAGAGGGACGAACAACAAGAAAAGCCTACTGGGTATGCAACCACTGTGGGAAGAAATTTCGGGTATAATTATGAAGGATACGACGAAGGAAAAGAGTAAACAGAATTCTTGTTGGCTCTGGTGGATGATGCTGGGTGAGAAAACCGGCTGTCATCAGCTGCCTGAGCGTAGTTTCTTTATCAAAGGTTATCAATTCCCGGTCTGTGCCAGATGCACTGGAGTTCTAGTCGGATATCTGATTGCCATGCCGGTATTTGCCCTGAAGGGTATCTGTGTAACAGTTTCAATTATGGGAACCGTAATTATGTTCCTTGATTGGATGTTTCAAGCAACCGGAATAAAGCAGTCTACGAATAGTAGAAGATTTATTACAGGCTTGCTAGGTGGTTTCGGAATTATGTCGGTACAGTTATATCTGATCAGTAAAGTAATTAATAGAGTATGTCACAATTAAATAGAAGTAAACAGGAACAAGGATTATCGTGAGGAGTATAATAGAACGATAATCCTTTTTGATTCAAATAATAGTATGAATAGAAATGCTATTATTTTCAAACTACCCAGTTGACAAAATATAGTTCGGTGATTATAATGTAATAGCAAATGATAATTATTATCAATAAGAATACGCAAGATGCCTGAATAGAAGAACCGTTTAGTAAAGCAAATTTACTTTCGCCCGGGTATACTTGATATGAAAGAGGATGTTCATTATGACTTTAAAAAATGGAGTAATAGGGTCCAGCTACACTGTTTCTTCCCTGGACCTTGATCTTGTTACTATGAGAAGATTGGAAGCCCTGGGATTAACAAAGGGAACAAAAGTAAGAATATTAAATCGTAATCGCGTTGGCTCTGTCATATTAATGGTAAGAGGAAGCAGATTGGCCTTGGGAAGCAAAATCGCAGGAGCAATATTAACGAAGGAGGCATCGGCATGAGAGAAGAGCTACAGGTAGGATTTGTCGGTAATCCGAATTGCGGGAAGACTACACTTTTCAATGCATATACTGGTGCAAATTTAAAGGTGGCAAACTGGCCCGGAGTTACGGTTGAGAAAAAGGAAGGGGCCTTTAAATATCATGACCATAAGTTCAAGCTTGTAGACTTGCCCGGAATTTACAGCCTGACCTCCTATACCATGGAAGAAAGACTAACCAGAGAGTATATCCTGGATTCTAATGTGGATGTTATTGTCAATGTAGTGGATGCCTCCAGTTTAGAGCGTAATCTATATCTGACACTGCAGTTAATTGAGCTGGGAAAGCCGATTATACTGGCGTTGAATATGATGGATATTGTAGAAGAGAGAGGAATGGAGATCGATCTTCACAGACTTCCGGAGATGCTAGGAGTGCCGGTTATTCCGGTATCGGCGCGAAAGAAGACTGGACTGGATATCCTTATGCATACGGTATCCCATCATAAGGATAAAGGCTTTGATCATAATCTTGAGCATCATCATGCCAATCTTTCCATTAAGGAGATCCGTCATAAGCATCAGCATCATAATGAATATCCGGTAGTATATAGTGATGAAATAGAAGATAAAATTGATGAAGTAAGTGAACTGTTACATAGCAAATACGGAAATGTCAATAATCTGAGATGGCATGCGATTAAAATTTTGGAGCTGGATCAGGGTATCCTGGAAAAATACCCTCTCAAGCTAACCGGTGTTGTCGATCATAGTTATGAAAGTGAAATCATTAATCAAAAGTATGATTTTATTGAGGAAATCATCGAAGAGGTTCTTGTGAACAAGAGTAAGAAGTCGGAAGCAACGGATCGTATTGATGGTATATTAACTCATCGATACCTTGGACTTCCTATATTCCTTGGAATCATGGCACTCATTTTTCTCCTGACATTTCAGATCGGTGATTTCTTAAAGGGAGGATTTGAGGTTGCACTGGATGCGTTCTCGGTAACAACCTTGAATTTCCTGGTTAAAATAAATGCAAGCGACTTTGTTACCTCTCTTATTGTTGATGGAATTATTGCGGGAGTTGGAGGAATATTGACCTTCCTTCCCAATATATTTATTCTCTTCCTGGCTCTTGCATACTTAGAGGATAGCGGATATATGGCGAGAGTGGCATATGTTATGGATGGGATAATGGGTAAACTGGGATTGTCCGGAAGGGCGTTTATCCCTATGTTGTTAGGATTTGGATGTACCGTTCCTGCAATTATGGCCTCAAGATCTCTTGAAAATATGCAGGATCGCCGTAAAACAATACTGGTAACGCCATTCATGTCCTGTAGTGCCAGATTACCCATATATGTCCTGTTTTCAGAAATGTTTTTTGAGGACATGGCGGTGGTAGCAGCATTTTCCATGTATTTAATCGGGATCGTAGTTGCTATTATCGTTGCATATGTTATGAAGGATAGGAAGGAGCTTAATGCAGGGAACACGCTGTTAATTGAGCTTCCTGAATATAAATCTCCCAATGTAAGAACGATATTAATCTATGCGTGGGAGAAGGTGAAGGAGTACTTAACTAAGGCCGGAACTACGATTTTCGCAGCTTCAGTAGTAATCTGGTTTGTTCTGAACTTTGGACCATCAGGCATGGTAAGCGATATGTCCCAAAGCTTTGGAGCCATCATTGGAAAGGCTATCGCTCCGGTACTGGCACCCGCCGGTCTTGGCCTATGGCAGATTGTAGTGGCATTAATATCCGGAGTGGCTGCCAAGGAGGTAGTAGTATCCAGCTTCAGTGTATTGTTTGAAATTAATAATATTACCTCTCCTGACGGTATGACAAGCCTTATGGGAATATTAGGCCAGTATGGTTTTGGAGCTTTAAATGCTTATTCGTTAATGGTATTCAGCTTACTGTATATACCATGCGTTGCCACAATCGGAGTAATACAGAGGGAAATGAGATCCATTAAATGGACTGTGTTCACCGTTGTGTTCCAGCTCGGTGTGGCACTGCTGATGTCGACACTGATTTATCAGATTGGAAGTCTGTTTCTATAAGAGATGTGCTTCGATCAAAGCGTTCCTATCTAACATATAATAAATAGGAAATTATCATTTCTTAAGTGATAGGTGCATGTATTGGAAAGGATGAAAGGAGGAAATAAGAATGGCAGAAATCATCATTGTTTCATTAATTGTCGCTTACACAGGATTTGTCATCTATAAGAAGGCCAAGGACAGGAAGGAAGGAAAATCCTGCTGTGGGGGTTGTTCCTCCTGTCCTGGCGAAGCAAAATGTAATAGGGAACGATTATTAATTAAGAAAAGTAAATAAATGGATCAGGGCTGTTGTATTTTGTATAAGCAGGGATTATAACTTTCCTCAAGTACTGACAGAAGTACAGTTTGTTAATTCGGTATGTCTCAAACGAACATTAAGTTCGTTCTGTTCATACAGAATTCAACAACATTATTTCTGACAGTGCATTATGGAAAGCGATAATCCCTACATTTATATAGTGCGGCAGCCCTGTTGTTTATATTAAGGGAAGAGCTGATATTTTATATAGGTAGCAAGCATTTGAAATAATTTTAAAAATAAAAAAGGAAATAGGAAGACCTTGTAGAATATTAGTAGTATAGGCCTAGAAGAGAATTTCGGCGATGATTATGGAAATAATGACTGTTAATACTTGCGATTACTCCCAAGTTTTCTGAAAGGAGGAATTGAATGGAGTTTGGTATGAATATCAGACAGAAACTGGAGCAGAGAGAACATGAGATATTGAGTCCCTTTGCAGCGTTTTCAGATCAATCACAGGGTTGTGAGATATATGAAGAACCGTGTGACATTCGACCAATTTATCAGAGAGACAGGGATAAGATATTACATTCGAAGGCATTTCGCAGGCTGAAGCATAAAACACAGGTATTTCTTGCTCCAGAGGGTGATCATTATCGTACAAGACTCACTCATACTCTGGAGGTGTCGCAGATAGCTCGAACGATTGCAAAAGCATTGCTGCTGAATGAAGACCTGACAGAAGCGATTGCTTTGGGACATGATCTGGGCCATACGCCATTTGGACATGCCGGGGAACGAGCATTAAACCGTATCTGTCCTGGCGGATTCGAGCACCATTTGCAGAGTATCCGCGTGGTCGAGGTGATTGAGAAGCATGGAAAGGGGCTTAACCTCTCCAGGGAGGTACGGGATGGGATACTAAATCACAAGTCAGCAGGAAATCCTTCCACGCTTGAAGGAAAGATTGTACGTATTTGTGACAAAATTGCTTACATTAATCATGATATTGATGATGCGATTCGCGGGCAGATTATGAGAGAAGAGGATATCCCAAGAGAATTTACCGATGTGTTGGGTCATAGCCTGGGAGAGCGTTTGGATACATTGGTACATGATATCATTACGAATAGTGAGAACCACAATGATATCATCATGTCACCTAAGATTAAGGATGCAATGCAAAAGCTTAGAGAGTATATGTTCAAAAGCGTATATATGAATAAAAAGGCGAAAAGCCAAGAGGAGCAGGCAGAACGACTTCTGGAACAGCTCTTTGTATATTATCAGGAGCATTTGGAGCTTTTACCGAAAGAATATTTAAATCGCATGGAACAACGACAGGAGCCCTCCTATCGTGCAGTCTGCGATTATATTGCCGGTATGACGGATACCTATGCCGTATCAAAATTCAAGGAATTGATGATACCATCCTCCTGGAGTGTATATTAATATAGTTTTACAGAAGAGGGCGAGTTTACATGGAAGGAGTATACAATGTTTTATTCGGACGAGCTAGTGGAAGAAATCAGAAGTAAGAATGATATTGTAAGTGTAATTGGCTCCTACATAAGATTGCAGAAAAAGGGCAGTAATCATATGGGGTTATGTCCCTTTCATAATGAGAAGACTCCCTCCTTTTCCGTTAGTCCGACCAAACAGATGTATCATTGCTTCGGATGTGGAGTCGGAGGCAATGTATTTACCTTTATTATGGAGTATGAAAACTTTACCTTTGTCGAAGCGTTAAAGTTCTTAGCAGAACGTGCCGGAGTAGCCCTGCCGGAGAGGGAATACTCAGAGGAAGCTAAGAGGCAGTCAGATATGAGAGCCAGGCTTCTTGAGGTGAATAAGCAGGCAGCGAAGTATTTTTATTACCAGCTGATATCTCCCAGAGGACAGGCAGCCCATGATTATTTGGTTCAGCGAGGATTAACAGAGGAGACGATCAAGCAATTTGGATTGGGCTATTCCAACAAATATAGTGATGATTTATATAAATACTTAAAAGGCCAGGGTTATGAGGATGAGTTTCTTAAGACGTCAGGTCTGGTAACCATTGACGAGAGAAAAGGAGCAACGGACAAGTTCTGGAATCGGGTAATGTTTCCGATTATGGATGCTAATCACCGGGTGATCGGCTTCGGTGGCCGTGTGATGGGCGATGGAATGCCAAAGTATGTGAATTCTCCGGAGACGTTGATATTTGATAAAAGCCGAAACCTTTATGGTTTGAATTTCGCAAGAGCCTCCCGTAAACAGTATTTATTGATTTGTGAAGGCTATATGGATGTCATAGCACTGCATCAGGCAGGCTTTACCAATGCAGTTGCCGCTTTGGGAACAGCATTTACAATATTTCATGCAAACTTATTAAAACGTTATACCAATGAAGTGCTATTAACCTTTGATAGTGATTCTGCAGGAACGCAGGCTGCACTTCGGGCAATACCAATTCTGAAGGAAGCCGGACTAACGGTGAAGGTGATTAATATGAAGCCTTACAAGGATCCGGATGAATTCATTAAGGCTCTGGGAGCAGAGGAATATGCTAAGAGAATTGCAGAGGCGAGAAACAGCTTTTTCTTTGAAATCGATGTACTACAATCGGAGTATGATATGGCAGATCCGGAGCAGAAGACAAAGTTCTTCCACGAAACGGCTAAGAAGCTGCTAGGTTTTACAGAGGAGCTCGAACGGAACTTCTATCTGGATGCCGTGGCTAAGAATTATCAGATTGATGTGGAACAGCTTCGTAAGGTGGTTAATAAGCTGGGTTCTCAGATCGTTGTCGGACTTGGTGAGCCAAGAGAATATCATACGGATGCTAATAGAGGTAAGAAGACGACGGAGGATGGAATTTCAAAGTCGCAGAAATTACTGCTGACCTGGTTGATAGAGGATAATACCTTGTTCGATAAGGTGGCAGAGATTATTGGTCCGGAGGATTTTACCGAGGGTATCTATCATGAAGTAGCGGTCCAGGTATTTGATCAATATGAGAAGGAGAAGACGGTTAACCCTGCAAAGATTATTAACTGCTTTCAAAGCAAGGAGGAACAATCTGAAGCAGCTGCCCTGTTTTCTGCCGGTATACGAGGAGAAATGGATGATGCCGGATGGCAGAAGGCCTTATCAGATACCATTATGCGTATTAAGGAGAATAGTCTGGATATGAAGAGCCAGAAGGCGATAGAAGCTAATGATACTGAGCTGCTTATGCGAATTATTGCAGAAAAGACACAATTAAAAAAGCATAAATTTTCATTTCACAATTAACCAGTACCAGTGTTCTGCTGAACACGGCGAATAGGCAGGGACCTAGTAGAAACTGCATATTTCATCAAATGATGGTTAAAATATAAAAAGAGTTTAAGAAGGAAGGATTATCTATGGACGAAAATATAGTAAAGTTTACGGAAAGACTGAAGGAGTTATTGGCTTTTGCCGAGAAGAAGAAAAATGTGCTTGAATTTCAGGAGGTAAATGATTTTTTCGCAGATATGGAGCTGGATGCTCAACGTATAGAAAAAATCTACGATTTCCTGGACAAGCATAATGTAGACGTTCTTCGTATTTCCGAAGAAGATGAGGAAGATATTATTCTGGATGATGACGAAGAGATGGAGCCCATAGATCTATCAGTTCCGGAGGGTATTAATATTGATGATCCGGTCCGTATGTATCTGAAGGAGATTGGTAAGGTTCCCCTTCTGAATGCGGACGAGGAAATTGAGCTGGCAAGAAAGATGGAAGACGGTGATGACTATGCGAAGAAACGTCTTGCAGAAGCAAACCTGCGTCTGGTTGTCAGCATAGCTAAGCGTTATGTTGGACGAGGCATGTTGTTCTTGGATTTGATTCAGGAAGGTAACCTTGGTTTGATTAAGGCCGTGGAGAAGTTTGATTATCGCAAGGGTTATAAATTCAGTACTTATGCAACCTGGTGGATCAGACAAGCAATTACCAGAGCAATTGCGGATCAGGCGAGAACCATCCGTATTCCGGTTCATATGGTCGAGACAATTAATAAATTAACCCGTGTTCAAAGACAATTATTACAGGAGTTAGGCAGAGAACCATCTCCAGAGGAGATTTCCGAGGTTATGAATATGTCCGTTGACCGTGTCAGAGAAATTCAAAAGATATCTCAGGAACCGGTATCCCTGGAAACACCCATTGGTGAAGAGGAAGACAGCCACTTAGGCGATTTTATACAGGATGACAATGTTCCGGTTCCGGCAGATGCCGCTGCATTTACCTTACTGAAGGAGCAGCTGGTGGAAGTACTTGGAACTCTGACCGAACGAGAGCAAAAGGTACTTCGTCTTCGTTTCGGTCTGGATGATGGCAGGGCACGTACATTGGAAGAGGTAGGTAAGGAATTCAATGTTACGAGAGAACGTATCCGTCAGATCGAAGCTAAGGCATTGCGTAAGCTAAGACATCCCAGCCGTAGCAGAAAGCTGAGGGATTATCTGGAGTAATTCACCTGGGTAAGTAATAAGAATTATAAAAAGAAGGACAGGGTTCCGTTACTAAGATAGTCGGGAGCAAGTCCTTTCTTTTTTGAATGGATTATGGAATTATTATTCTGCTGATAAGCCTGCACATAGCATTAATTTATTATGGAAAATATTACATACCTATGTTAACATATTAATACGGTGTTTCGTTTAGAATGTCATTATATGATAGAATTTTATAAGTGCTATAGTTGTAGAAGTTTGATATAATAAAGAATTTTATCACGCTATAAAGATTTGTTTTACTATAAATTTGATTAAGAAAAGGACTCACAATATGCAACTTTCAGATCGTTTGCTGGCAGTTACAAAGCTCGTTACACCGGGAAACCGCGTAGCGGATGTGGGATGTGACCATGCCTATACCTCCATTTTTCTGGTGGAACAGGGAATATCACCCTACGTAATTGCCATGGATGTGAATCAGGGACCCATTGACAGAGCGAGGGAAAATATCATTCGATATGGACAAAAGGCTTATATCGATGTTCGTAAATCCAATGGTCTGGAAAAGCTGGAGCCAGGAGAAGCAGATACCGTTCTCATTGCAGGAATGGGCGGAAGACTGACCCTGCAGATTCTGTCGGATTATCCGAAGGTAACAGCAAGTATTCGGGAATTGGTACTACAGCCACAGTCAGAAATTCATCTGGTTCGCAGGACACTACAGGATATGGGATTTCTCATCGTGAAGGAAAATATGCTTAAAGAAGACGGTAAATATTATGTTATGATGAGGGCGGTGCCAAAGGTTCTGATCGAAGATGAATGCCCCTATGTACTTACAGAAGATGAACATTATTATTATGGCCGTCAGCTATTGGAGCAGAGAAATTCTGTATTGGTCGAGTATTTAGAATGGGAGAAGGAGCTTTCAGAGAACATAGTATCAACACTTTCCAAAGAAACAACGGAGAATGCGGATCAACGAAAACAAGAAATAAAGGATAAGCTGGATCTGATTAAGAAAGGACTTGGGTATTATAGGTATTAGTTTTGCAATTACCTATACCATGATAAAAAATGAAAGGAAATGCGTATGAATACAAATATGAAGGTTGAGATTAATGGTTCTGTGTATGAATATCCGAAGAACATATCCCTGCTTGAGATTAGTAAGGATTTTCAGAAGGATTATAGCGATCAGATTATTCTTGCTTTTGTGAATAATAAGCTTAGGGAATTATTTAAATATGTAAGTAAAGATTGTAAGATCAGTTTTGTCACCATAGGAGATGATGCCGGACATAAAACCTATGTACGAGGAATCATATTGGTTATGTTAAAAGCTTTCTATGCAGAATTTGGCTCTGTGAACATAGAAAAGGTATCTGTTGAATATACCATCGGAAATGGACTATTTTGTGATTATGTAGGAAAGGTTCCCTTAACAAAGGAGCGCATCCAGGCAGTCAAGAATAGAATGAAGGAATTGATTGAACGGGATATTCCTTTTGTTAAAAGGAGTGTCGGAACGGATGATGCCATCGAGCTATTCCGTCAATACGGGATGTACGATAAGGAAAAGCTGTTCCGTTACCGTCGAGTATCCAAAGCGAATATATATAGTCTGGATGGATTTGAGGATTATTACTATGGATATATGCCACCTAGCTCCGGCATGCTGAAATACTTTGATCTTATGCAATATGATGATGGGTTTATGTTAATTCTACCCAACAAGAAAACGCCTACAGTGGTGGACAAGTTTGTGCCACAGGTTAAGCTGTATGAAACACTTAAGGAAGCAAACCAATGGGTTAAAATGATGGATATACCCAATGTGGGAGCTTTAAACGATGCCAATGCCAGTGGGAAGATGAATGAGTTGATCTTGGTACAGGAGGCACTTCAGGAGAAGAAGATCAGTGATATAGCGGAAACCATAAAAAAGGCTGGTGGCAAGAAATTTATCATGATAGCCGGTCCCTCCTCCTCTGGTAAGACCACTTTTTCCTATCGGCTGAGTATCCAGTTAAAAGCACATGGGTTGAAGCCCCATCCGATTGCAGTGGATAATTACTTTGTGGATCGGGAAAATACTCCCAAGGATGAGAAGGGTAATTATAATTTTGAAAGTCTCCAAGCGATTGATCTTGAGCAGTTCAATAAGGATATGACGGATTTATTAAATGGAAAAACAGTAGAGATTCCTTATTTCAACTTTGTATCAGGTAAAAGAGAGTATAAAGGGAACTTCCTAAAGCTAGGACCGGAGGATATTCTGGTAATTGAAGGAATTCACGGATTAAATGATGCCCTTTCCTATTCCCTGCCAAGGGAAAGTAAGTTTAAGATATATATCAGTGCCTTGACCTCACTGAATATTGACGAGCATAATAGAATATCAACTACGGATGGGCGACTCATACGCCGTATGGTACGAGATGCACGAACCAGAGGCGCTTCAGCGCAAGCAACCATCCGGATGTGGCCATCTGTACGAAGGGGAGAGGAGGAGAATATCTTCCCATTCCAGGAGGATGCCGATGTTATGTTCAACTCCGCATTAATCTATGAACTCGCTGTATTAAAGCAATATGCAGAACCGATCTTGTTTGGTATTGACCGGAATTGTGAAGAGTACGTGGAAGCAAAGAGACTACTCAAATTCCTAGACTACTTTATCGGTGCACCAAGCGAAGCGGTTCCGAAGAACTCCATATTGAAGGAATTTGTTGGCGGAAGCTGCTTCAAAGTATGAGATTGGAATAAAAAGAAGAGGCTGTTGCAAAAATTTATCAGCAGGGCATATAACTTACCTCACACACAGACGGAAGTACATATTACTGATTTTGTATGTCTCATGCGAATATAAATACTCGCATGAGACATACAAAACACAGCAATAAGTTCTTCCGACAGTGCATTATGGTAAGTTATATGCCCTGCATATTTTATGCAACAGCCGTTCTTTTTATTAGCGCGTACGCGCTGTTAAGTGCGAATTAGAAGGTGATGTGCTATCAAGTGCGAATTAGAAGGTGATGTGCTATCAAGTGCGTATTAGCGAAGAGATGATTTGATAGAGTGAACTTGTATAAGATAAAAACGGAGATACTCGTGGAGCGAGTTTCTCCGATTATTAATTTTTGCAATAATGGTTGTATGAGCAGCACGATAAGCCGGGTTCTGTCTTGAATGGTCATCTATCTTGACCACATGTTACCATGTGGCTCAAGTATCCGCTTTCGCAAATACTACGCGACCTACCCTAAAGCACGGCGGGCAACCGTATCGCTTTATGTTCGGTCTTGCTTCGGGTGGGGTTTACATCTGCCTCTGTTGTTACCAACAAAGCGGTGGTCTCTTAAGCCACCTTTCCATCCTTACCAAAGATCATATCTGACAGGTCAGATATGATTTGGCGGTTTATTTCTGTTGCACTAGCCTTGGAGTCGCCTCCACCGGACGTTATCCGGCACCCTGCCCTGTGAAGCCCGGACTTTCCTCACCTCATAAAAGGCGCGACCATCTGTGCTACTCACAGGTTGTATTCTACCATGGGCAAGAATAAAAGTAAATGAAAATTAGTGGAATAAGTCAAATGTGTTGCAGTACTATTAGGATGTACTCCTTTGTATCATGGGGAATTTCTTGATATTAAGAAAAATTTAAAGATTTCCTGTTATTGATATGTTAAGATAAGAAAAGATGAAATGTATTAGGATAAAGAATCACTGAAAGAGATTTATACCAATGGAGAGGTTACATTATATATATGAGTACTAGGAGGGATTATGGATGGAACAGGTCGGAATTTTAGTTGTAGATGATGATACGGATATTGCTGATCTGGTAGAAATTCATTTGGTAAGTGAGGGATATCAGGTCCATAAGGCGAATTGCGCCCGGGAGGGATTACAGATATTAGACAATGAGGATATTAAGCTTGTGATTCTGGACATTATGATGCCTGGAATGGACGGTCTTACGATGTGTAAGAAAATCAGGGAGAAGAGTACCATTCCCATTATTATGCTCAGCGCTAAGTCCACTGATCTGGATAAAATAATCGGGCTTGGAACCGGAGCAGACGATTATGTCATTAAACCGTTCAATCCTTTGGAATTGACCGCTAGAGTAAAGTCACAGCTCCGTAGATATACCAAGTTTAATCCAAGCTCTCATGACGAGAAGCAGGATAAGGAAATTGTCCTTGATCATCTTATTATCAACAAGGAAAATCATCGCGTCAATGCATATGGTAAAGATGTGAAACTAACACCAATAGAATTTGATATATTGTATCTTTTGGCAAGCAATGTAGGACGTGTATTCTCAACGGATGACATCTTTGAACGGGTATGGAATGAAAAAATGTATGAAGCAAATAATACCGTCATGGTGCATATCCGACGGATACGAGAAAAGATTGAAATGGATTCAAGAAATGCACAGATAATAAAGACAGTGTGGGGAGTTGGATATAAAATTGAAGAATAATAGTATATTAAAAAGCTTTCGCTTTGAGATTGTGCTATACAGTCTGCTTAGCTTATTATATACACTGTTGTCCTTAGCTATGATCTATGTTGGTATTTATATTATTTTCCATATGAACCTTCAACAGCTGTCAGGAGCCACTGCTGTCTTAGCAACCATCGTAATGGCGGGAATGGGGCTTCTTCTATTTGTTGTCTATTTTCTTCTGCTCAGTAAGAAATTTATCAATTACATTAAAAAGATTTCTGAGGGGATTAGTGAGATATCCCATGGTAACTTTGATAATCGGATTGATATTCGTAATGGGGATGAGTTTGCGCTAATTGCTGACAAGCTAAATCAAATGGCGGATGACATCAAAAGAATTATGGAGAATGAACGTAAAAGTGAAATTGCCAAAAATGAGCTGATAACCAGTATTGCCCATGATTTACGCACACCGCTGACCTCGATTATCGGGTATTTAGATCTGGTATCCTCTAAGGAGTTATCCCATGATACACAGATGAAGTACATAGGAATTGTATATAACAAGTCAAAACGTCTGGAAAAGCTGATTGAGGATTTGTTTACCTTCACAAAGTTTAATTTTGGAGAGGTTAAGGCTTCCTATAGAGAAGTAGATATGGTAAAGCTTATGAACCAGCTGATTGATGAGTTCTATCCCAGCTTTGCAGAAAATCAGTTGGAATATGCGTTTAAGACGGAGAGCAGTTCGGCGATAATCACTGCTGACGGAGATTTACTTGCAAGAGCCTTTGCAAATCTCATTAGTAATGCAATTAAATATGGTAAAGAAGGGAAAAACATATTAATTGAGCTGAAAAAGTCAGAAGATGGTGTAATCATTGAGATAACCAATTATGGAGGAATGATACCGCAAGAGGATTTAGAACGAATATTCCAGCGCTTCTACCGGGTTGAGAGCTCCAGGTCCCGTGAAACAGGAGGAAGTGGTCTTGGTCTGGCCATTGCAGCAAGTATTGTTGAAATGCATGGTGGTAAAATTGTTGCGAGAAGTGATGAGAAGGAGACTACCTTCACGGTACGACTAAAATCATTTCCTGCATTAGAGAACTAAAGAGAACTAAGATTATTACTGTACAGACCAGGCTGAATATGCCATAAACAAATTGAACCATCGATAATTCTACAATCAGGCCGATACATTTCGAATGTAGGATAGATGCCTGTTAGAATTTCCGATGGCTTCAATTTGCGAAACTATGAAAACGGAAGAAGAAAAAATATATTGATATTATACCACATAATTCAAATAAAGGTAGTCTTTTTTTTAAAATTAAAAAAATGTTAACATTTACAATTTTCTCTATATTCTAATACTCTTTTCGATATACGAAGCTTCTGAAATAAAGAAGCATAAGTAATCTCGTCCATTCCATCTATAAAATTCTGCGGAAAATTCTTGTGAATTCCTTTGTTTTTTAATATAAGTGAAGCTTTGTTATATGCGATCGCAGCTTCTGCTTCTGTTGAATAACGACCTATCAGATAATCTCCATTCAGATGTATTTTAGCAATGTATAGAGGCTTGCCTTTATGCTGCTTTCTTATTACACCATGAAAATGATTGATAATATTGACGTTATGATACCGGAAGTCATAGGGATCACCATTGACAAACTCATAGTCCCTTCCTAGTACAGCATAATTCTTAATTCCATAACGGGAAAGAATATTAACCTGCATTCCGTAATCCGATACAAAGAGGTGACCGCCCCGCTTTAGAATCTTATGATGGGCATAATAAAACAGATCCTCAGCATCGAACTTCAGACAGTAATCAGGATCAATATAATATAAGAAGTAACGCTTCTTAATATAAATGGGATTTTTAAAGTAAATGTTGTTATCTCTAAAGTTAATAAGAACGACCCATTTGTGGAAGCTTAGGATACAGGAAGGGGGATAATCCTCAATACCCCATTCAGAAGGGAGTGTTAGTATTTCTGAGGCCAGTAAATATGCCTGGTTTGCCTGAGCTTCAGTAATATAACTCCCGAGACTGATATGCTTCCCGTGATACGTAATGGACGCTCTGTAATAATTACTACCGTCCTTCTTCGTTGCTGAATATACTCCCGGTAACAATGAGGTATCACCTCCACTTTGTAATCGATTACCAATTAGCTTAATTATAGCTGATTACAGCCTGAATCGCAAGAAGCGACAAAATCTCAGCGTAGCCAGGGAACTATTTCGGACCGACATATAAAATGTTAACGAAATATTAAATTCCATATATGTAGAACGGCCCTATTTTCAATGAATTCCGTACTAGCGTAGTAGAAAAATGCATAAAATTGAGAGAGTGTAAGTAAAATATTTAATAAATAGTTAACAAATTGTTAAAATTATCTTGTGAAAAATATATAAATTGAATTCGTATATGCGATGAAAGATTAGCATAATTAACAGTTGATGGAAAATGAAGGTAATCGATTATCATGGCAAATAACGAAAATAGGGTCTAGTTATTGACATGAAAAATTTGGTTGAATATAATGCATGATAGCGTTACCAATTATACCAGAAAATGGAAACGCAAATTACTTATGATGGAAAATATAAGAAAAGAGGAAAGGTTTATGTCTATAATAAATTCGTTTCTTCAAAAGAGAAAAATGCATGAAAACCATCATGGCATCTTTATGGTTGCGATTGCATATATTCTGTCCTTTGTAATGCTGGTTCTTGGATCTGATGTATTTTATAATATCAATTCCGCAGCCGCAGGCATTAACATGGTTACTGAAGAAGAAACAAACGAAGCCACGAATAATGAAGTAGTGGTAGGACAAATAATGAAGGCTAATTTACAGCAGGTACAGCTTGTTAATCCCTATGGAATAGCAGCTGGCCAGGATAACAGTGCAGATACTCAGGGTAGTATCCAGCCACAAGGAATGGATACACCTAAGAAATCTATTCAGATTAGTACGACATCTGAAGCTGCTGTCAATGATTTTCAACCTGAGAATCAGGATACCATATGGCTCTTAGGTAACGCTATGAGTGGTGCTGAATATGATATCCTTATGGATCAGGCGGCGGAAAAGGTATTGCTGGACAAAAAGAGCAAGAAGGACAAGAAGTCAGACAAGAACAAGAAGGATGAAGCGTCAGCTGAGACTATGGCAGACGAATACATCATGACGGTATCGGATCAGGAAATTGAGATGCTCCAGCGAATAGTGGAAGCGGAGGCTTCTGGTGAAGACATCATCGGTAAAATACTGGTTGCCAACGTGATATTCAACCGTATTGAGGACGAAGAATTTCCTAACACCATTGAAGAGGTAATCTTTCAAAAATCCAATGGTGAGTATCAGTTTTCTCCGATTAAGGACAAGAGATATTGGTCAGTTAAAATATCTAAGGAGACAAAAAAAGCAGTGGAAAGAGCCTTAAAGGGTGAGGACCATTCAGAAGGAGCCCTTTATTTTATAGCCAGAAAGAGGACAAAGTCTGGTAACGCAAAATGGTTCGATAGCCATCTGGACTGGTTGTTCCAGCATGGTGGACATGAGTTCTACAAATAGTAAATCGTCACCACACAACTGGTAAGTGAAAAACCGGTACATTGTGCGGGCATATATTTCAAAAAAGGAGACACTCTCGCTTAGTTGAGCTACGTAGCAGTACATAAGGCTCTAAAGAACAGAGTCAAAGTACCGACGAGCTCAAATACTCCTTTTTTGAAACATATGCCCGAACAGCGTACCGGTTTTTTATTTGACTTTTGTGTGGTGACGATAAAGTTCTATTATAAAAATATTGTATCCGATTTACAGTCATGTTATAATACATGAAACTTGCGTTAGAGGCAGGCATCTTAACGTATGACTGCACTTCGGTTATTTTGTATAGGAGACTCCTTCAATATCTTATACAATGAGAATAACCATAACATACAACCAAGTAAAAATTAGTAAAGGGGATTGAAACAATGAACCTGATGTACAGGAGCACAAGAGACTCAAAAAACAGGGTAACAGCATCTCAAGCTGTGTTGCAGGGCTTATCACCAGATGGCGGTTTATTTGTTCCAGAGAGCATGCCGGTTCTCACCAAATCCATGGAAGAATTATCCGGTATGGACTACCGTGAGATCGCTTATGAGGTGATGAAGCTTTTTTTGACGGATTATACGGAGGAAGAACTGAAGGATTGTATCAATAAAGCATATGACAGTAAATTTGATACTCCTGAGATAGCACCTCTTAAAAAAGGAAGTGAGGCTTATTATCTGGAATTGTTCCATGGATCAACCATTGCATTTAAAGATATGGCCTTATCAATTTTGCCACATTTGTTAACAAAAGCAGCGAAGAAGAATAATGTAAAAGAGGATATTGTCATTCTTACAGCTACTTCAGGAGACACCGGAAAAGCTGCACTTGCCGGCTTCGCAGATGTACCGGGTACAAAAATTATCGTGTTCTATCCCAAAGACGGTGTCAGCAGTGTACAAGAAAAGCAAATGGTTACACAGAAGGGTGATAATACCTATGTTGTCGGTATCAAAGGAAACTTTGATGATGCCCAGACCGGAGTGAAGCTCATGTTCAATGACAAAGAGCTGGCAGACCGGCTGAAACAATCGGGATATCTGTTCTCCTCTGCTAATTCGATTAACATTGGACGACTGGTACCTCAAATTGTTTATTATGTGTACACATATGCGACATTATATAAGAAGAAACAGATCGAACCAGGCGAAAAAATCAATTTTATTGTACCTACCGGTAATTTTGGCAATATTCTTGCCGCATATTATGCAAAGCAAATTGGAGTGCCGGTAAATCAGTTAATCTGTGCTTCTAATGAAAATAAAGTGCTTTTTGATTTCTTCCAGACGGGTCGTTATGATAAGAACAGACCATTCGTTTTAACCGAATCTCCTTCTATGGATATTCTGGTATCCAGTAATCTGGAGCGTCTTATTTACCATATCGCAGATGGTGATTCGGATAAAACAGCTCAGTTAATGAAGGCATTAACAACTCAGGGTGTCTATGATATTACAGATAGTATGAAATTGAATCTGAAGGGCTTCCTGGGAGGCTGGGCTTCTGCAGAGGAGACGCGTGCTGCAATTGACAGAGAATTCAAGGAAAGTGGTTATGTCATTGATACTCATACTGCAGTGGCTGCCAGTGTATATCATGACTATGTGATAAACACAAAGGACCAGACGAAATCTGTGATTGTATCAACCGCAAGTCCTTACAAATTCTCGAAGAGTGTATTGGAAGCACTGCATACGGAGAATGTACCTGAAGATGATTATGAGCAAGCTCTTATTCTGAAACAAGTATCTAAGACAGTAATTCCAAATGCGGTAGAAGAGATTCGCACTGCTCCGGTGGTACACAAGAGAGTGTGTGAAACTGCTGAAATGCAAAGAGTTGTTAAGGAAATATTAAAAATAATCTAATTGTGACAAATGTATGACATAAAATTGACACAGTCAGGGTGCATATTATACACATAGTCAAAGCAATACGGCATGAGCTGTTCCGCAACTGATCCGGCAGATGAAGTCACATCCTATTCTACATCAGCTGAGAGAAAGGAACGGAATAGTGAATGTAAGGAATGGGGGGAGTGCCCCTAGAGCATTTTGACTAAGAATATAATCCCCAACATAAGGATTTACAATGTTTCAGGGAGTTAGTCAGTCTGGTAAAAAATCCAATAGTTATAGGATAAAAAGACTTGACCTTTTTTTCCTTTATTGTTATAATCTACTTGTTGTTGGACGATTATATTGTGGCGTTACTTTTTCTATGTTTTACGGGGTTTACATACTTTGTAGAAGGTAGTAAGGAGTGCGCAGATATAACACCAAACCATATATTTTAAGGAGGAAGTAAGAATATGAAGAAGAATTTCTTTAAGAAGTTATCCTTCGTACTGGCATTAGCGATGATTATCTCTATGATCGCTCCTGCTGGCGCAGCACTTGCAGCTGCAAAGCCGAAGCTTAATGCTACCAAGAAGTATTTACATCTTGATAAAGACGGCTACGATGAGTTTGACTTCAACATTGCTAACAAGAAGGACGGCTGGAAGTATAAATGGACTTCCGCAGACAAGAAGGTAGCTACCGTTAATTCTAAGAACGGTTTAGTAGAGGCTACTGGCGTTGGTAAAACTAAGATCACTGTTGTTATTACAGACAAAGCTGGTAAGCAACAGGCTAAGCTTAGCGCTACCGTTATCGTAAGAGATAACATTGCATCTTTAAAGATTACCAACACACCTGACGGTGATAAACTTGCAGTTGGTAAGGAGAACGATTTCAACAGATCTTATGTAACTGTTTCTGGTTCTTCTAAGAAGACTTCTGGTATCACCAGATGGACTGTAACACCTAGCGATGGTGCAACCATCAGCGATAGTGGTGTATTCGTAGCTACTAAGGCTGGCGAGTATAAAATTACTGCTAGAGCATTCCAGTCCAAAGCTAAATACAATAGCTGGTTATCAGACAATGCTAAATATGAGAAGTATGTAACTGCAACTGCAGAATACACAGTTAAAGTTGCTGCTTCCTTAACAGAAGTTAAGCAGACTAACCTTGCAACATTCAAGATGACTTTTGATACTGCTATGACAGCTGACGATGTAAAGAAGAATACTACAGTATACTACATGGTTGGCGACGTTAAGGTTAAAGAGCAGTTAATCAAAGAAGTTAAAGAAGTTGATGGTACAGATAAGAAAGAATTTACTGTACAGATGACAGACGAATTTACACCTGCTTATAAGTATGTTGTTGAATATACTGACTTAGGCGAGAAAGAATTCGTTGCTGCAACAACTAAACTTGAAGATGTTAAGGGTATTAAGATCACAACAACAGAGGCTACTATCTATGAAGCTACAGAAGTTAAGTATGATTTGCTTAATGCAGATGGTGTAGCAATCAATAAGCCTAATGATGTTGCTAACTTAAATTTAAGAGTTACACTTGAAAGCTCCAATGATTTAGTATCAGTAAATGATGGCAAGGTTTATATGTACAAACTTAATGATACTACAACAATCAAAGCTAAATTCCACACCTATGAATATGATAAATCAGGTGTAGAAACTGTTTATGAAGATACTAAGGTTATTACCTGCGTTGATAAGACAAAGGATCTTGGAAAATCTCTTTTAGCTTGGACTATCGTTGGTACAGCTGATAAGCCTGACTATGATAATGCTAAACAATTCTTAGCACTTGAAGATTCTAAGAGAGTATTTGTAAAGATTAAGAAAGTTGATGACAATGATACTGAAAGCTCCAAAGCAGATGATGCTGATAAGTTTAAGTTTAAGTCATCCAACTCTTCCATCTTATTCGTTGATAATGCTGGTTTCTTATATCCTTTAAAAGAAGGAAAAGTAACTATCACTGTAGAGTACAATGATGCTTATGTTGGCAGCTTCGAACTTACAGTAAATCCTAAGAGATTTGTAGCAAGAATTGATGTAGATCAAACATATATTACACTTTCTAATTCTATTAAATTTACAGATTGGAAGAAAGTAACGGTTAAAATTAAAGACCAATACGGCGATGACTGGAAGAATAATAACTTTACTGTTGATTCTTTATCAAAAGCAAATGTTCAGCCTACTAAATCTGAGGGTTCAGACTACGTAAGATTTGAAGATAATAATGCACCTAAGGGCACATATACATTTAAAATTAGTGCTAATGATAAGAGTGAAGTTGCAAAAACCATTTCCGTTAATGTTGTTGCTCCAAGTAGTGATGCTATAGATAGATATGTTGTTGAAATTAATGGTAAAGCAACTGATACACCAGATGTTAAGATCAAAGACGACCATATTGAAGAAAATGTTGATATCAGAGTATTTGGTATTGCATCAAATGATGTTAAGGTTGAGGAGATTGCTCTTTATGATAATGGTTACACTGTAAATCTTTATGATCCTGACAACAAGAAAATTACGTTAAATGCATCTAACCTCTTAAATGATGCGGATAATGAGGATGATTATCAGTTGATTACTACTACTGGTGTTGCAGCTACTGTATCTGGTGCGTCTACTCAGTTAGTTAAGGCTAAGACTGGTAGATATAAAGTTGAAGTTATTGAGAATGCTAAGAGTAGAACAGTTGCTACAACAACATTTATCGTAAAAGATACTCAAGCTACGCCTACTCTTGAAAAAGTTAATACATTCTGGACAGAAGGTGCTGCTGGTCTCTTTGATGTAATGCAGAAGTCGTTTGTTATTAAAGTAAATGGTAGTACGCTTGTTGACGAAAAAAACAGAAAGATTGTAAGTGTTGATTGTACTACTCCAGATGCTGCTAGAAAGATACTTGTCAGAGAAATTGTTGTTTATGAATTAGTGGAAGCTAAGGATGGCACAACATATGCAGTATATCATACTTTTAAACCAAACTACTACATTACATTACCAGTAGATTTCCAGTTCTAATTTAATCTTATCAGTTTAACTGATTAAGGGGTGTGCTTTATAAGCACACCCCTTTTAATGCTTATAGGACTTTTTTTTCTTTCTTCTATCCTTGAAGAACTAATATATTTATAGTATAATGTACTGAATTAAGTACATTATATTTTTTAACAAGGGGAGAAAAACATGTCAAATAAACGGACTGATCAAAAGACACAACATACACAAAGGAATAAAGATAGTCAATATAAAGGTCAAAAAACAAATAGCAGTAAGAGGAATATAAAACAAGAAGAAAAGACTAGTTATTACATGATTCCGATATTTATATTATTATGCATCGTTCCTTTCTTAATTAGAATGAAGAATTATAATCCCAATATTGCTGAATATAACTGGGCTCCCAATATTGATAATACAACGGATTATTTTCTTTTCTATAAACACTGGTTTGTAATCATTACCGCAGCAATTATGATAATTATAATTGCATACAAAGCCTATAAAAGACAGGAAAAGATTAAGCTTATACCAATCTTTGTGCCACTATGTTTGTATGCAATACTATCCTTATTATCAGCCATATTTTCTGTAAAACCAATCTTCAGTTTTTTAGGATCCTTTGATCAGTTTGAATCTGTATTCGCACTTTTAGGATATTGCATAATTGCATACTATTCTTTTTTGTTTATAAAAACTGAGAGAAATATCACTCAAATTATATATTTTTTAACAGCTATTGCATTAATATTTACAATATTAGGTATCACACAATTTTCAGGACATGACTTTTTGTCATCAGGAGTAGGATATCGTTTAGTAACACCTCCTAAATATCAAGTGGAAGGTGCATATTTTAGACCCAATTTTGCTAACAGTATATATTTAACATTATATAATCCTAACTACGTGGGTGTATACGTGTCCCTGATAACACCTATTATTGCAATCATGACATTTTTTATAAGGAATAAAAGATTACTCATATTATCCCTGATGGCATTAGTCGGACTAATATTCTGTGCTATTGGATCAAAATCATTAGCGGGTATTATTGGATTGGTAATTGCATTTATTTGTATCCTATTATTTATGTGGAGATACCTTTTAAAATGGTTCAAAATTGTAATACCAGTAGCAGTGGTTGCAATTATTGGTGTAGTTATAATAAATGCCGTTACAGACAACATGCTGATTAATAAAGTAAAGGAAGTCGTTCAAGGTTCAAAGCCTAAATATGAACTAACTGCTATGGATACAAATGATGATAATGTATCATTAATATATAAAGGAAATAAGCTGTATGTTCAATATATTGGAAGTGGTGAGGGAGCAGGTACCTTTTTACCACAGGATGAAAGTGGACAATTGGTTAGCTGTAGTTATGATGAAGCAACTAATACCATTCGAGTAAATGATGATAGATTCGCAGGAATTTCATTTGGAGTAGATCAAGAACGTAATGGAGTCTTTTTTATTGAAGCGGAAGGTTTTCGGTGGTCTTTTAGTAAACTCACTGAAGATGGAACATACTATCACGTCAACCGCATGGGACGATTAGATAAAATGGTGACCGCACCCTCTGCCGTATTTAACGGATACGAATGGTTTGCTACTGCGCGTGGCTATATCTGGTCTAGAACAATCCCTACGCTTAAAGATAAAATAATCCTGGGTTCGGGTCCAGACACCTTCGTTTTAACGTTTCCCCAACAGGATTATATCAACTTTGAGCGTTATGGATATGGTAATGGAATTATGACGAAGCCGCATAGTTTATACCTTCAGATATGGTCACAGACAGGATTAATTTCGCTGCTTGCATTCCTGACCTTCTATCTCATGTATTTTATCACAAGCTTCCGTCTCTATATTAAAGGAAGATTTCATAATATCTATGTACAGATGGGACTGGCTATATTTATAGGAACCATTGGGTATATGGTGACTGGGTTGACGAATGACTCAAGCATCACGACTGCTCCTATGTTCTGGCTACTGATAGGAACAGGAATAGCAATGAATCAAAAAGCAAAGCAATTAATTTTGGAAGAAGCATCGGAAAACGATGACAGTAAATAAGTAATAGAAACATAATATAAACATAATATAAAATGATTACCAGAATCAGACATTTTATGTTATTATGATATAATGATAAGTTGTAATAATATACCCCATATATAAAGTAAGTATGAAGTGAAAATATGCGTAAAGAACAATGCAGGAATGGAGGTAAAAATGAAAATAAGCGTAAAAAAGTTACTGTTATATGTTTCAGCCTTTGTAATTGTATTTACCGGTATCCTAGCAGGATTACCATACAAGGCCCAAGCTGCAGAGAACTCTTCTTCTTTGGCAAAACAGTACCTTAACAGTCAGGTAAAGTATCTAATAATGGGTGATTCCGATACGGAAACTTATAACTTCAATATTAAAAAGGATGCTAAGAAAAAGGGTGCAAAATATAGCTGGTATATAAATGAGAACAAAGGAAATCCTGATGCGATATCGATTGATAGTAAATCAGGAGTAGTAGTTGCAGAGGAAGCAGGTACTGCTTATATTCGATGTAAAATAACTCTTCCGGATGGCAAGGTACTTCGGCCAGAAGCGAAAGTAATAGTTAGAAATAATATAACAGCGGTTGACATTAGTAATATCAATGAGAACCTCACGGTAATATCCGGAGCAGCTATTGACTTTGACCGTAAGATTATTGATACCGCAGCAGGTAAAGGGAAGAAGACACAAGGTATTACCAGATGGGAGATTAAAGAGGATACGGCAGGAGTTGGATCAGTAAGCGATAAGGGCATTGCTCGTACTACTAAAAGTGGTTCATTTGCTATTCGTGCGGTATGTTTTCAGAGTAAAGAAAAATATAAAGAATGGTTATCGGATAAGGAAAACAATAATCATTTGATAACAGCTGCAAGCCAATGGTATACCGTAAAAGTGGAGGATGTGAAACCTGATGTGACAGAAGAACCTCAGGTTAAAGAAAGTGAGCCTGTTACATCTAATCAAACACAAAGATCTAGGATTGAAGTAGAGCCGGTGAAGCTAACAACGGATAAGGTAAATATAGTCGAAGCATTTGATGACTGCTTCAATATCAAGATAGATGGAGTTGATGTTACAGCAAATGTAATAGAAATTGAGAGGACTTCGGACAATCTCAAAAATAAAGTTTACATCAGTAAGGTAACGGTATATGAAATAATTGCTGGATACGCGGTATATTATGAAGTGCCTATTGGGTACTATATTACGGTACCTGTCGACTTTCAACAATAATATTACAGCTTAAGATTAAGTATACTTAAGTAAATGAAACGATATCATCTTATGTTGTCTTAACCATTACGAAAGTAAGATATCAGTCTTACGATTGGGGTTAAGCTCTTACTAAGGTGATGTCGTTTTTTTGTCTAGTGTTATTAAATATAGTAATAATAAGAATACAAACAATAAATATGTATGGCAAATAGAAACAATAATAGGAAAAACATGGGATACAGTATTGACTATTTAAATACTCAAGCGTATTATTCACTAATATGAAAAAAATGACATAATGCGTAAAAATATAGTACAATATTACTAGAATAGGGAAAGCGTGTTTGTTATTGACGTATTATGACAGTATACTATAGGGGGACTTGAGTTATGATATTGTTAAAGAAAAAATTAGTATGTATACTGATAATTCTCTCATTACTACCAATTGGTATTGGAAATGATGCAGCTAAGGTATATGCTGCTACGAATGAGAAAGAAAAGTCAAGTGAATACTTAAGTACGGTAGTGAAGTATCTTAATATGGATAAGAATAAAACAATAACCTATGATTTTAATATAAAGAAATCAGCCATGAAACCCGGAGCCAGTTATTACTGGTATGTGAAAAAGGATAAAGGTAATCCGAAAGCGGTAGTGATTAACAGCAAAACGGGATTAGTTATAGCTAAGGAAGCTGGAACAGCATATATTCGATGTAGAATAACCAATGCGGACGGAACTATAATTCGTCCGGAAGCTAAGGTGATAGTAAGAAATAATATAACTCAAGTTAATGTTAGTAATATTCCTGATAATCAGACGATACCGCAGGTACTGCTATGGATTTCAATAGCAAAATTATTAATACATCGGCTGGTAAGAATGTAAGATCAGAAGGAATTGTTCGTTGGGAAATTAAAAATGATACGGCTGGTGTAGGAAGCATCAGTGAAGACGGAGAGGTGTTTGCTACTCAAATCGGAACCTTTTCTGTACGTGCCATTTGTTTTCAGAGTAAAGAAAAATATCAACACTGGTTAAAGGATAAGGAAGGAAACAAGGAATATATAACAGCAGCTAGTAAATGGTACAAGATTTCTATAGCAAACGACGCAGGCAAAGCAGTTGTTACCAATCAGGATCAGCTTGATAAGGCCCTTTCCTCAGACCTATTTAGCCAGATAACGGTTTCTACAGATAAGGAACTGTCATTTTTAATAAAGGAAAGCAATTATTCCAATAAGACACTCATAATCAATGCACCCAAGGCAGATATTGCAAATTATGCAGTGTTTCATATGGTAGAAATTCAAGCAATAAAGGATAATACCTGGAATGAATATGCAAAAGGAAATCAATTCTTATTAAGTTCTGCAAAGATCAGAGTAGTGGTAAATGGAGTAGCAGAGGTCAGAGATATAATCATAGATGAAGCCAGTTCAACGATTAACTTAGAAGTGGACGGAAAGGTACATAAAATCACATTATTAGAGCCATCCCTTTTAAATCTATCAGGAGATGAAGACCTGATCTCTATCACAATAGAAGAAACAAGCGAGGGAAGTAAGATTGTAAGTTCCGTACCAATTCTCGTTGAAGCTAATAGCAACTCAGAATATGTCTTTAATCCGGGATCAGAGGGTTCATCAATAAATAAGTGCGATAGCAGTATTGTAGTAAAAGTAGTGAATAATAGTAAAGGTACTGTCATCATTACAGCAAAAAACTCCAAAGGAGAAAGAGTAATGGCTGGTGAAAGTACGATTAGTAATCAAAGTACATTACCACAATCAACTGGAGGATCAGAGAATTCAGGTCAATCTTCCTCTACTAGAATTACGCAGCCTACGCCTTCTCCTAGTACGCAACCAACACCCACAGCGGAGCCTGTGCCTATACCTGTACTGATAGAATCAGTCAAACAAGTTGATCTGAGTACCTTTAGGGTTAAATTTGATACAGCATTGACAGTAGATGATGTGAGAGAAAATATATCATTATATTTAGTACTAGCAGATGGAAAAGCAAAGCTAACTGGGATGAATGAAATAAAAGTGGTAGAAAACTCCGGAAATAAATGCTTTGAGATAACGATGAATGATTGTTTCTCTCCAACATACACCTATTCTGTATCCTACGCTAATAATATCAGTAAGGAATTTACCGCAGCGTCAGTTCAAGTGGAAAATGTAGATAGCATCGATATTATAACAGCTAAGGTTATTCAAAATAAGAGTACGGATATACGCTTTAATTTACGAAATAGGGATGGGGTAATAATAAATCAGCCTGAAGATATGGGGAATCTAAATGGTAGAGTTACTTTAGAATGTTCCAATAGTTTAGCTACAATCAATGGATTATCAATAATGAATCCTACGCTTGGGGAAACTACAGTAAAGACGATTTTCCATACAAATAATTATCTAAGTAATGGTGACGAAATCATATTAGAAGATGAGAAGGGCATTACATGTGAGGCGGATACGAATGATTATGCGACATCAGTGATTTCATGGACGTTGTTGGATAGTGATGAAACAATTGATTATGATAATCCGAATCAATCTATCTATTTAGGAGATGATAAAAGATTATATGTAAAGGTTGAAAAAGCTGACGGTAGTTATACATCCAGTGATATGGAAAGTAATAAGTTTAAATTTGCATCTTCTGATACATCGATACTATTAATTGATAATTCGGGATATCTAATTCTTAGAGGGGGCGATGGAACAGTTCAAGTGACTGTAATTTATAATAATGTAACGGTTTCAGCCATTAATATTATGGTAGATCCGTCAAGTGTTCCATCAATGTTAGAAGTAGACAAAGCTAATATCACGTTATCTAATACTAATAATTTTACGGATGAGGTGCCGCTGACAGCTACACTAACGGATCAGCGTGGTGATAATTTGGATTATACTAGCTTAAGATACGAACCAATTGGAGATCCAGTTAATGTAAGAGCAGTGGGGAAAAAGCTTTACTTTTCAGCAAGAAATATGACACTGGGAACCTATCAGTATAAGGTATGGGTAGATGATATAACTAATATAAGTAAAACGATAACGATTACGGTTGTGGCACCTACGGAAGGACAAATAACTCCATCTATTTATAGTCTGGAGATAAATGGAAAACCGACTGATAACATTGATTTAAAAGTATCTTCAGATGATATTACAGAATATGTATCAATTAAATTATATGGACTGGCATCGAATAATGTTAAACTAACGGAGGAATCATTTGACGCATCGTCTAAATTCACCGTGAAAGTTGAGAGTCCTGATACCGAAAAATATCCCGAACCTTATGTGATTACGGAATCATCACTAAGCTTGATCGCGGTTAGTGGTACTTCGATCAAAGAACTCATTAAAGAAGCTACAGGAAATTATAGAGTATATGTATATGAGGAAGATAATGAAGGATCGCTGCAATTAAGGAATACAGCTATATTTAAAGTAGTGGACAGTCAGCCTAAGCCTCGTATATTCAATATTAGTGAGTTAACAACAACAGCAACTTATGTCGGTGATCTGCTTAAAGAGATATTTGAAATTAAGGTTGGAAATACTATCATAACTAATAACTTTGATGATAATATAGGTAATTTCGATTACAGTAGCAGACATCCATTAACATCGAAAATTTTATTAAGAAGTGCTAGGCTATATGAGGTGTATTTAGTAGGAGGTATTGAATATAGATTATATCACACGGTAGATTTTAATACATACATCACTGTGCCAGATGACTTCCAATAATAATATCTGATAAGTAATTATGGGATATGTTGGATTGAATGAAATAAGAGCTTGTTAGAAAAAGACAAGCTCTTATTTCATAAATAGATGTCTTGTGCTATAGATTAAAGTAAATAAGGCTAATTGATTATCGTGAAACACTTAGTAAAAGGTTGATAGTATGAATGAAAATGTTTTTCTTTTAATATTAATAATTATTTTTTTTATGATAGGTTTTGTTTTAAATATAAGATCTGTTTCTAAATCATTAAGTAAAAAGAAAACATATATAAAACCCTCTACATCGCCGTATGGAACGTCCTAGCGATCACCTCATCCTGTTGCTTCTTGCTGAGAGAATTAAACCGTACTGCATATCCTGATACTCTTATGGTCAAATTTGGATATTTCTCCGGGTGAGCCTGAGCATCCAGTAATAAGGAGCGATCCAGAACATTCACATTGATGTGATGGCTCTGCTTTGTGAAATATCCATCCAGCAGAGCGGTCAAATTCTGAATACGACTTTCCTCGTTCTTTCCCAGCGTCTCCGGTGTAATGGAGAAGGTATAAGATATTCCGTCCCGACAATTATCATATGGAAGCTTTGACACGGACTGCAATGAAGCAAGCGCCCCCTTATTGTCTCTGCCATGCATGGGATTTGCACCTGGCGCGAAGGGTTCGCCTTTCTTTCTTCCATCCGGTGTAGAACCGGTTTTTTTACCATATACCACATTGCTGGTAATGGTTAGGATGGATAGCGTATGGATTGCATTACGATAGGTCGGATGCTTGCGAAGTCGGGTTATGAATTCGTCAGTCAGCATTGTTGCAATCTGGTCCACTCGTTCATCGTCATTTCCATAGCAAGGATAATCTCCTTCAATCTGAAAATCACATATGATTCCCCGCTCATCTTTGATCGGTGTTACTTTGGCATACTTGATAGCACTTAAGGAATCGGCTACTACGGATAATCCGGCGATACCAAAGCCCATCAGCCGCTCCACCTTGGTATCATGAAGTGACATCTGAAGCTTTTCATAAGCGTATTTATCATGCATATAATGGATCACATTCATCGTATTTACATAGAGACCGCATAACCAATCCATCATAGGAAGGAAACGTTCCATTACCTTGTCATAATCGAGTGGAACATTTGCCTCGAAGGTAGCAGCCTCAGGACCCACCTGATCGCCACTGATTTCGTCCCTGCCTCCGTTCAGACTCATCAGGAGTACCTTTGCCAGATTACAACGGGCACCGAAGAACTGCATCTGCTTCCCAATCTTCATGGCAGATACACAGCAGGCAATTCCGTAATCATCCCCATATCTGGGGCGCATCAAATCATCATTTTCATATTGGATGGAGTCCGTCTGAATGGACATCTTTGCACAGTAGTTCTTGAATGGCTTCGGAAGCTTTTCTGACCATAGAACAGTCAAATTCGGTTCCGGTGCCGGGGACAGGTTGGTTAAGGTATGAAGGTAGCGATAGCTGTTCTTAGTTACCATACTACGGCCATCTTCTGTGATACCACCGATAGATTCGGTTACCCAGGTAGGATCACCTGCATAAAGATCATTATATTCCGGGGTACGAAGCTGTCTTGCCATACGAAGCTTAAGTACGAACTGATCGATGATTTCCTGTGCTTCTGTTTCCGTAATGATTCCATGCTTCAGATCCCGTTCGAAGTAAATATCCAAGAAGGTAGAGGTACGACCCAGTGACATGGCAGCACCATTTTGCTCCTTGATAGCACCAAGATATGCAAAGTATAGCCATTGTACTGCTTCCTTGGCTGTGGTAGCAGGGCCGGAGATATCAATGCCATAGCCCATTGCCATTTCCTTTAATTGTCCTAAGAAATCAATCTGACGATATAATTCCTCCAGAGTCCGTATGGTCTCGTCATCCATGATATGGCTACCGAGAGCCAACTTGTCAGCCTCCTTCTGCTTTATGAGATAATCCACTCCATAGAGAGGAACTCTTCGATAATCACCGATAATTCTTCCCCTTCCGTAAGCATCGGGTAAACCAGTGATAACACCGCTCCTTCTGGCCTTTCTCATTTCCGGAGTGTAGACACGGAATACACCGTCATTATGGGTGGTTCGATAACGAAAATGTTCTTCCACTTCCTCGGATAAGGTATATCCATAAGCTTCGCAGGCCTGGCGGGCCATGCGGATTCCACCAAAGGGATTTACACCGCGCCGTAGAGGAGCATCGGTTTGAAAACCGACGATAATCTCGTTCTCTTTATCTAAATAAGCAGGCTCGTAGGTCAGAAGAGAGGAGACTTTCTCCGTGTTAATAGAAAGAACCCCTTTTTCATGTTCAATTTTTGCAAGCTCCATGTACTTCTCGTTTAACGCCAATGTTCTGCTGGTCGCGTCCGATAAGAAGCTTTCGTCACCCTCATATGCTGTATAATTTTTCAGTATAAAATCTCTGACATCAATTTCTTTCTGCCAATTACCTGGGTTAAAATCATACCATGCGTTCATGCAAATCCTCCTTTATAAAGATAATATGTTGACAAGCTATATTAGCAGTTATTCTGGGAATCAAAAAACCGCCTGAGCTTTGCCCAGGCGGTCGACATTTAAATCCAGCTTCCTATACAATAATAGAGAAGCGTTGCTATCGGTCCCTTGTGGTTACCCACTATCCGCCAGTTCCGATATGCTTTCATTATAGAAGTCGAATCTCTATTTGTCAATATAGCAATCATTTATATAATCTAATATATTCTATTAAATTTAATAATGATACTGATATTACTGACCATCCATGATATTGCGAATCTGAGGAGCCTTATGTAACAATGGAAATAGTAATACCGATACTAATATTCCAAAAGCATTCTGAATCAAATTCATTGGAATATTCAGAGCAGAGGTTGCTGGTCCAAGTCCCAGAATGAAGCTTTCGAATATAAAATAACCCGGTGTTACGACGATACCTCCGACAATTGCAGCAAAGATCACAGGAACAATATGTTGCTTCATTTTATCCTTCATGATGCGGAACACCAATGCACCCGCTACTGCAGCAAGGCATTTTATGATAAGTGTCGCCGGAGCAAAGCTGGTATAGCCTAGCAGGATATCTGCCATCATGGAGCCGATGCCAGCAGCCAGTCCTCCGTATAAAGGTCCAAGAATAATTCCGGATAATAATACAAAGCCGTCTCCGGGATGAATAAATCCTCCGCCGGGGGTAGGGACTGCTATGGCCATGGTAGTGACGCAGGAGATTGCGGCCATCAGTGCAGCGGTAACTAATTTAGTAATCTGATTTGATTTCATAACGATGCCTCCTATTGCTATTTAATTTGGAGAAATCATAGCATAAAATTACATCTATTACAAGAAAATTACATCAGAAAATGTAAAGGCATTAAGTTCAACCAAGGCGGAACTCGTGTCTAAATACCAAGGCGGAACTCGTGTCTAAATAAGTTGACAGAGGGTAATACTTATAATATAATATGTAAATGCAAATGATTTGCAATAGAGAGGAAAGTATAATGAAGAAAAAGTTAGGAATATTATTGACTGCGATGATTTTCGTTGTGATCGCAGGAGTTATTATAGTTAAGTCTTTTACGAAGGAAAATTCTCAGGCTGTGCAATCAGATCATCAGCTTCGGGTGGTAACTACCTTTTACCCAGTTTATATGATCGGGTTAAACATTGCCGATCAAATCGGAAATATTGAAGTGAGTAGCCTGACAGATCTGAATACTGGTTGTCTGCATGATTATCAATTAACGACTGAGGATATGAAGATGATATCGAATGCGGACCTTCTAATTATCAATGGCGGTGGAATGGAAGGATTTCTGGAAGACATCGAAGCAAATTATCCTGATCTGACGATCATCAATGCCAGTGAAGGGATTACCATGCTTCATCATGAAGAGGATGCTGATGAGGACCACGATTGGAACGACAAGGATCACGATAGGGATCATGATGAGGACGACACCGGGGAACAGAACGGGGATCATGATTTGGATGGGGAAATTAATCACGACCATGAGCATGATCATGGAGAGTTCAATGCCCATGTTTGGTTGAAACCACAGCTTTATATCAAGCAAATTGAAAATGTCAGGAACGGAGTTGTTTCCTATATAAAAAACAATGAAACCGATTCAGATAATAGTAATAATACTGATAGTATGATAAAAAGAATCGAGGAGAATGCTCAGAGTTATATTGAAAAAATCCAGAAGCTGGATGAGGAATATGCGAATCTGGGACATGATCTTAATCTAAGTAAGGCGGTTATCTTTCATGATTCATTTGAATATCTGGCTAATCGGGTGGGAATTGAGGTTGCCTTTACGGTTCCACTTGATTCGGACACAGTACTGAGTGCAGGAGATATTTCAACCATAATTGATGAGGTAAATCAGGGAAATATCCGCTATCTCTTCACAGAACAGCAGTACAGCGATTCCATAGCAAAGAGAATTGAAGCGGAGACAGATGCGAAGATGTATATTATCGATTCAGCAGTTACTGGAGATGGATCAAAGGATTCCTATATTAAAGCGATGACAAATAATCTTGAGGTAATAAAGGAAGCAATTACGATGAAGTAGTATGTAGGGAGGTTGAAATGAGGCAAGCTTATAAAAAGACAAAGATAAAACCGGGTACGGTAAAGATACAGGAAGCTGCCTGTGGCCTACATTGTATCCAAATGAAGAACATCGGAGTAAAGGATGGAGCTCAGACAATTATTGAAAATATCAATCTGCATATTCATTGTGGAAAGATTACAGTAATTATCGGTAAAAATGGTGCTGGTAAATCCACATTAATTAAAGCAATTCTGGGTGAAATTAAGCATGAAGGAGAAATTAAGTTTACAGATCTCAAAAATAATTCATTGCAGCACCTGAATATCGGTTATGTACCACAGCATATTAATATCGAGAAGAATACCCCAATGAGTGTGTATGACTTATTTGCTGGTTATATCAGTCGTTCACCGGTTTTCTTGCGAAAGAATCCGAAGGTATATCAAAAGATCCGGGAACAGCTGGCGATATTTGAAGCTCAGGATTTAATTGATAAACAGGCATGCGACTTATCAGGGGGAGAGCTGCAGAGAGTATTATTATCCATAGCTATTACACCGGTACCTAATTTGCTTATGCTGGACGAGCCGGTATCCGGCATTGATCAAAATGGTATGGAGCTGTTTTATAGTAATATTGCTAAGCTGAAAAAGGAATATGATCTGGCAATGATTATTGTATCCCATGACTTTGAATTCGTCCGTAAATACGCGGATCACGTAATATTATTAGATAAGACAATTATCAAAGAAGGGGAGCCTTCCGAGGTCTTAGAAAGTGAAGAATTTCACCGGACTTTTGGGTAGGACAGGAGAGAGCGATGGATATACTATATAAGATAATGGAAATGCTTCTACCCTTTCGCTGGGTAGAATACGACTTTATGAAGAATGCATTATTGGCTATTTTAATTATCACGCCTTTATTTGGAATTCTCGGTACTATGATCGTGAACAATCGGATGGCATTCTTTTCAGATGCTCTGGGCCATTCTGCACTTACCGGAATTGCGATCGGAACTTTATTCGGTATTACGGATTCCAATATTGCAATGCTTTTATTTGCCGCATTCTTTGCTTTAATTCTCAATAGAATTAAAAGAAAGAAGACCGTATCTACGGATACCGTAATATCGGTATTTGCATCCCTCAGTATGGCGCTGGGACTGGTCATTCTGTCCAGGGGAGGCAATTTTGCCAAATATTCAGGTCTGCTAGTGGGCGATATTCTAAGTATCAAGAGATATGAAATTGCATTATTGTGCATTAGCCTTCTGATAACAATTACCTTCTGGGTATTCTGCTTTAATCAGCTTCAGGCGATCAGTGTCAATGAGTCCTTGGCGAAAAGCAAGAAAATCAGAATACAATTGATAGAGGATTTGTTCAGTATCATAATAGCAATGATTGTTATGTCCTCAGTAAAATGGGTTGGTATACTGATCATCAATGCATTACTGATTCTGCCTGCAGCTGCCAGTCGAAACATCTCATCCAATCAAAGAGAGTATCATTTGTTCTCGGTACTCATATCATTATTCTCTGGAATATCAGGTCTTATCATATCTTACTATATCGGTACTGCTACGGGACCTACCGTTGTAATTATAGCAGCAATTATCTTCTTTATCACACTGTTCGCAAGACCTCAGGTATCGTAACCTGAACTTGCCTTCAGAGAAAGTAACCAAATAACTTAATATCAATCATCAAAATAATACAAAAGAGCCATCTAGACAGTTGGTTCTTTTTTGTTACAAATCCTGAGTAGTAACACGTTCATACTATTATTTACGTTGTGTCATGATGTAATAAATTTTGTAAGACTTCGTAACAGTATGGCCTGTGTCTTGTAGAGACCTATGTACCAACGAAGAAACGATAGGATGGGAGCAAGCCGGAGGCTGGAAACATATCCAGAACGGAGCATTTGCACTAGTCGGTACTTAGGCTCTGTTCTTTAGAACCTTACGTACCGTTACTAAGTGCAACTAAGCGCGAGCGGCTCCGTGGAGGATATTGTTTCAGCTTCCGGCTTACTCCCATCCCGTCGTTTCTTCAATGTTATACATGAATCCTTATCAGAAACAGCCCGAACTAAACGAAGTTGCTGGCAAAAGTAAGAAGTATATGGATTTTTTATGAAAAGTATATTATAATAACAGGTAATAAAAAGGCAAATTCAAACATAAGGCAATAATTTACACCATTTTTGGAAGGAGAATTGCATGAATAAACTGTTACTTTACATCAAGATATTGATTAACTTCCTTTTCGTGGTTGCTGCCGCATTATTTGTACTGTTAATCCTGCCTAGAATAATCCGTTTTTTTATGCCCTTTGTGATAGGCCTGATCGTATCCATGATTGCGAATCCATTGGTAAAATTCTTAGAGAAGAGAGTAAAGCTGCTCAGAAAGCATAGCTCCGTAATTATTATGGTAACGGTAATTGCCGCCATTATCGGTGTTGCTTATCTGCTGTTCTCCTTACTGTTTCGCGAAATCCGGGGGCTATCCGAGGATCTGCCCAATATTATTGAAAGTGTGGGAAATCAATTCTCAGAGTTGTCCGATACGATTCAGGAATTCTCTGAAACCTTGCCTGTCAGTTTACAGAACATGATAACGAAGATGCTTAACGGAATCAGGAATTATGCGTCAGAGTTTACAAACAATCTTCAGTTACCGACCATGTCCACTGCCGGGAATTTGGTGAAAGATATCGCAGAAGGATTTCTTATGGCAATTGTAATTGTGTTGTCCTCATATTTCTTTACCGCTTATAGGGATGAACTGGTAGCAGGACTTAAAAAGCATATGCCTCAGACCGTTACAGAATATTGGCGTTTGATAACGGATAATTTTAAGGCGGCCTTTGGGGGGTACTTTAAAGCGCAGTTCAAAATTATGCTGGTGCTTACCATAATTATGTTTATCGGGTTTGAAATCCTACAGGTAGGCTATTCCTTTGTGATTGCCCTGGGAATTGCTTTCCTGGACTTGTTGCCCGTATTTGGTACCGGTGCAATTCTATGGCCCTGGGCAATTATTGATATGATATCCGGCAATTACTTCAGAGCCATCGGATTGGTGATTATTTATATAATCTGTCAGGTCGTGAAGCAGGTACTTCAACCCAAGATGGTTGGGGACAGCATCGGATTACATCCGCTTGCCACCTTGGTATTCCTTTTCGTAGGCTATCAGCTCTACGGAATGCTAGGTATGATCATAGGAATTCCTGTTGGAATGGTTATAGTAAATTTATATCGAGTCGGGATGTTTGACCGGCTAATTCGTGGTTTTAAAATTATCGTAAATGACATAAATGAGTTTCGAAAGTTTTAAATCGTGAAGTATAACAATATTTTATAAAATAATCCAAAAGTTGCATATACAAGTTGGAAAAATAATGGTAATATATGATTGAAAAAATCTTTTACAAGAGATAACAAATTAGGATTGAGGAGTAAAAAAATGAAAGGTAACAGGAACGAAATAGGCAATGAAGCAATTATTAGTTCGGACGAGATTAAGTTAATACTTGATCGTTATCGGATTGGAAAGAAACCATTGGCTAAGCTGCTCGGCTGGGGCGAAACCACAATTATACGCTACATGGAGGGAGATATCCCGACCAATGAATATTCCAATAAATTAAAAACCATTTTAGAGGACCCTGAGTTTTATTACGATCTATTGTGTAAGAGAAAGGATTGCCTTACTGGCGTAGCTTTCAAGAAAAGTAAGAAAGCAGTATTGTCAAGAATTATGGCAACTAAGATATATGCGGCAGCGTATTATATCGTCAATAGAAGTAACGCTGAAATATGTGCCAGCTATGTACAGTTCTTGCTATATTATGCGCAGGTATTTTCCTTGGCATTATTTGATAGAGAACTATTCCAGGAGGAATGTGGCGTTAATAATGAACATATGCCATATTTGAAGCTATATGAAGCAATGAAACGAAATGGAATACATACACTGGAGGGCGGCGAAGAATTTCTGACCAGTGAGGAGATGGCACTGGTGGATGCAGTAATGGATAGCTTTATGTGGTATGGACCCAAAGCATTGCTGGCAATGACTAATGTTGAGAAATCAATGATAAAGATTTCGAGAGATAAGTTTAACAATAAGATTATTGCGAAGGATACATTGAAAGCATATTTTAAAGATATCCTTGATCAATATCAAATTCGTAGTATTAAGGAAATCTATAAGTATCCTGATCAGAGGATTATTGATATAAAGGAGATGAATTAATTTTTTTGTCATAGCGTGTCAAAATAATAACAAACCTTTATTCGCAAAGGAAATGAACGAATAATCGAATTAAAATGCTTCAGTGATGGGATCTGTTTCGCTGTAGCATTTTATAATGCTATCTCTGCATATGACAGGAAAGCAATATTACATCAAATAAACTGGAAAGGGAACACAAATCAATGAATTGGAAAAGATTTTTACAAAGAACACTGGCATTATTATTAATCGGCATCTGTAGTATTTCATTATTACAACCGGCGGTAGCAAGTGCTGCCTCCACAACACAGAAGAGCGCTACTGTCAAATTTACAAAGCTCAAAATTAACGGCTATACGGATATATCATACTTCTCTAGCATAGGAGAGTATATAGTTGTATTTGGTAAAAAGAAAAATGGTCATATTATGTCCTATAGTAAAGATGGCAAGACCTTTAAAGATCTTAATCTGGATACATATGTTACGAAAAAATTTGATAAGAAGAATTTTAAAGAAATAACATTTTCTTCACATCCATCATTTATATCAAAAAGAAATGCAGCATTTATCGTTGGTCAGGGAGTAGTGGATGATGTAGATAAAGAAAACTTTATAATAAAGATGTCAACTGATTTTAATCAGTAGAGGTAATCCCTTTAAATAGTGCTGTTGAGAAATTGGACTCAGGTGCAAAGGATATATTTGTTGAAACCATTATCAATTATGATTATGAAACCGGTGAGATTCTGCTGGAAGGAAGTTATACCAATGCATCTGATGACTTAACTCCATTCTATTTAATATCAACAAAGGGAAATACCTATACGGCATATGCTTTTCCAAGTAATAAATGTAATACGATAGATCGTGTGGGTAAGTACCTTGTATGTTATAATTATTTTGAGTTTGAAAGTGATGAGAGTGGAGTAGGTATCTATTATTATTCTAAGGATGGTAAGAAATGGAGTAAAGCAACTACACCTAAGAATGCAGACGGACTAAGCTGGAAACGCCATTACTTATTCTCTGAATACTTCAACGTATGTGTTAATGAAGATTCATCCAAGACTTTAGATAGCTATACAGTATATTATACAAAGGATATGAAGAAATATGATAGCTTAAGTAAGGATTTTGTGGTGGATGGAATAGGCCGTTATATGAATTTTTTTGATGAAGACGATTTTTATATGGCAATAGAGAATGGATATGGAGACAAAAGACAGGTTGCTATTTCTAAAAAAGATAAAAAGTCAGGAAGTAAATGGAAGGAATTATTCAGATATAATGCAGAATCGAACGATCTTTACTATACGGTGTATCATTATTTAAAAAATACACCAATGCTTATGAAGGATGGAGATAAGTGCAAACTGGTTTATTTAGAAAATGGAAAGGAATATGATACAAAGCTGGAGGCGGATAAATTAACTGATTCAGATCAATCATATGATAATAAGACAACCTATATGGTATATAAGAATGAGTATATTATTGCGACACAGAATAATTTTCTTAAATATTATATGATAAAAACTCCGCTTAAATTTAATTATTGTCGAACCTTAAAAACGAAAAGCACAGGAGAACGTCTGTACATATATAACGATACAGAGATTTATTATGTATCCAAGAGTAATATTGATAAGGCTGTAAAATAACATTAGAAAAAGAAGAAGCTGTAGCAAAATGGTTTATTAAGAATTATGGTAAGTCATAATCCCTGTCATAAACATTTTGCAACAGCTCCTTCTTTTGTTACTAGCTATTCTGTCTATTTCTTCGATCCCTCATACGTAAGGTGGGATCCAGTATCTTCTTACGAATTCGAAGGCTTTTCGGAGTTACCTCTAAAAGCTCGTCGGTCTCGATAAATTCCAAAGCCTGTTCCAGACTGAGAATCTTCGGAGGAGTCAATCGCAATGCTTCGTCTGCACTGGAAGAGCGGGTGTTCGTAAGCTGCTTTCTTTTACATACATTAACCTCGATATCCTCGGCCTTCGGGTTCTGTCCCACAACCATACCGGAGTATACTTTAACGCCTGGTCCAATGAATAGAATGCCACGCTCCTGTGCGTTATATAAACCATAAGTAATACTTTCACCAGTTTCATAAGCGATCAGGCTGCCGGTTTTGCGATACTGAATATCTCCCTTATATGGACCATAGCCGTCAAATAAGGTATTGATAATTCCGTTACCCTTGGTATCGGTTAAGAATTCCCCACGGTATCCAATCAATCCACGAGCAGGGATGGAAAACTCTATACGGGTATGACCGTTGCCAGAGGTATGCATGTTAATCATTTCACCTTTTCGCTGGCCTAATTTCTCAATAACCGTTCCTGCGAATTCATCCGGAACATCGATCATTGCATGTTCCATAGGCTCCAGCTTCTTGCCGTTCTCATCCGTCTTATATAATACTTCTGCTTTACTTACTGAGAATTCATAGCCTTCCCGTCTCATATTTTCAATAAGTACGGATAGATGAAGCTCTCCTCGTCCGGATACCTTAAAGCTTTCCGTAGTATCTGTTTCTTCGACACGAAGACTTACATCCGTATTTAACTCCCTCATTAATCGATCTCTCAAATGACGAGAGGTTACGAATTTACCCTCGGTTCCAGCAAGGGGGCTATCATTTACATTAAAGTACATCGCAATCGTTGGTTCGGATATCTTCTGAAACGGAATAGGTTCAGGATGTTCCGGCGAGCAGATGGTATCTCCAATATGAATATCTGCAATTCCGGAAATGGCAACGATGGAACCAACAGTTGCTTCATTAACCTCTACTCTCTTTAAGCCGTCGAATTCATAGAGCTTACTGATCTTTACCTTCACATTCATATCCGGATCATGCGCGTTTACTAAAACCACTTCCTGATTCACCCGGATGGTGCCGTTATCTACCTTACCAATTCCGATTCTTCCTACATATTCATTATAATCAATGGTACTGATGAGTACCTGTGTGCTCTGATCAGGGTCTCCCTCCGGAGCCGGAATATAGTTTATGATGGTTTCAAATAGTGGTGTCATGTCCTTTGCTTCTTCCTCCATGGATAAGGAAGCAATACCGGATTTCGCAGAAGCAAATACAAAGGGACAGTCAAGCTGTTCATCATTGGCATCAAGCTCCAGTAACAGCTCCAATACTTCATCAACGACCTCAGTCGGTCTGGCTTCTGGTCGATCCATTTTATTTACACATACAATAACGGGTAAAGAAAGCTCCAGAGCCTTTTTCAATACGAATTTCGTCTGTGGCATGGGCCCTTCAAAAGCATCCACTACTAATATAACACCATTCACCATTTTTAGAACACGCTCTACTTCTCCTCCGAAGTCGGCATGTCCGGGTGTATCAATAATATTTATTTTGCATCCGTTATAGAATACGGCAGTATTTTTTGACAAAATTGTGATACCGCGCTCACGTTCAATGGCATTGGAATCCATGACTCTTTCTACAACAGCCTGATTAGATCGAAATACACCACTTTGCTTTAACAATTCATCAACCAGGGTTGTCTTACCATGGTCAACATGGGCGATAATAGCTATATTTCGAATATCCTCTCGTTTCATCTTTCTCCTCATTTCTGAAATACATTCATAGTACTCTGGTAACAGTTCAAGCTTGGCCAGAAATCCGATTGTAATAATCCAGTCGAATTTCTGGTCAAGCCTGTACTGCGACGTACTCTAGGCAACTTTTACATTGTAGCATTGCCTAAATTAAAAATCAACGTGTGACAGGAAAAAAATTAATAAAAAAATTACTATTTTATTGTATAGAATTACAAAAATTGGATATTTTTATAATATATATCATTTTTTACTTCTAAAATATGGAAATTAGCATATATTTAATCATAGGTGAATGAAAGCTGTTTTTAGGCGAAACAGAAATTTCACCCCACATTTTAGAGCAGATTGGCGTAGAATGAACGCCGGGAAAGAAGGGAGAGGTACGATATGACAGATAAAGTATTTGATAACAATCAAGTAAGTATTGCAGGAGAGGTAGTCAGTGACTTCACGTTCAGCCATGACGTATTCGGAGAAGGATTTTATGTATTAGAGGTTGTAGTAAGTCGGTTGAGTAATTCGTTTGATATGATACCGGTGATGGTTTCAGAGCGACTCATTGACGTAAAGCAGGATTATAAGGGTAAATATGTAGAGGTATTGGGACAATTCAGATCTTATAATCGACATGAAGAGAGTAAAAACAAGTTAGTGCTTTCGGTATTTGCCAGAGAGGTTAAAATGGTGGATGAATTATCCGAGAATGTAAAGCCGAATCACATTTTCCTAGATGGCTTCGTATGCAAGCCGCCAATATATCGTAAGACCCCGCTGGGACGAGAAATAGCAGATGTTCTGTTAGCAGTAAACCGTCCTTATGGAAAATCGGACTATATCCCCTGCATTTGCTGGGGCAGAAACGCAAGATTTGCAGAAGGCTTCGCAGTAGGAGGCCATGTTCAGATATGGGGCCGTATTCAAAGCCGTGAATACCAGAAAAAGATCAGCGAAACCGAATTTGAAAAACGGATTGCCTATGAGGTATCAGTAAGTAAGCTCGAATATTTGGAGGAATACTAGAAAAGCAATTGCTTCCTATTATAATGATATAATGGGCTGTTGTAAAATGTAGCATCAGAAATCTGCCAATACATTTTACAATAGCCTTTTTTCATACATAATAGTCCGGGCTCCTGCTTTCACTTACCATTAAACTTTTCCATTCATATTAATACAGGTTAAACTGCAGTGATACGTGAAAGACATATGAGTGGATGCTATCCCTGTTAATATCATAGTAGTTCCGTATATTAACAGGTTGCTGACAGGTAGTACCGATAAGATCCCCGTTTAGAGAAGCATTTTTAATTTATGTGCAATTCTTAGGTATCTGAGTGAGCGGTGAAATCAGACGTGCGATAAGTCGCACGAGCGCAACCGTCTCTAGAATGATACTATAAAAAAGTCGTTGACAATATGGGGATAGGGTGCTAATATGAGGGTAATAATTAGAAATTACATATTGCTTATGGTAGAGGTTGCATTGTTTATGAGTAACTGCGGGATATGTCAGGCATAGAAGAACGTAGCGAAAGGAAACGGTGCCGAAGTGATAATAAACCTGATTTATTATTGCTGGGCATGTGGTTAAGAACCATATGACTGTCATCATATTTTGATGGAGCGCTGCCTAAAGAATATATTAGCTGTAGAAGTAGGATTGTAAGATATCATCCTGAATTCAAGCAGTCATTCTTTAGTGTCGACTCTGGTGTCGACTTTTTTTATTGATAAAATGAGCAAAAGCAATACCTCAATAAATATCCTGAGCATATGGAAGCTTTCACATTATGTGAATTATTTGGAACCTATTAGTATATGTGTCGTTTGGTTAACAAGGGCATAAATCTGAAATGCGCAAGGGAGCGCGGAATGGAGGAAAATATGGCAGTATTTAAAGGAGCAGGTGTTGCGATTGTTACACCATTTAATCAGAACAATGAAGTGGATTATGAGAAGCTTGGGGAATTAATTGAATTTCAGATTGCAAACGGAACGGACAGTATTATCATCTGTGGTACCACAGGAGAAGCTTCCACGTTAACACATGAAGAGCATCTGGAATGCATACGATACACCGTGGAGAAGGTGGCAAAGCGTGTTCCGGTAATCGCGGGAACAGGATCTAACTGTACCAATACGGCAATTTATTTATCAAAGGAAGCAGAAAGCTATGGAGCTGATGCATTACTTGTAGTAACCCCTTATTATAATAAAGCAACCCAGAAGGGACTTATCGCACATTTCACAGCAATTGCAGAATCGGTATCCATACCGGTAATACTATATAATGTACCTAGCAGAACTGGCTGTAACATTTTACCTCAGACAATTGCAAGCCTTGTGAAAAACGTTAAGAATATCGTAGGTGTGAAAGAGGCAAGCGGCAATATTGCCCAGGTTGCTGAGATTATGCAATTAACCGGTGGAAAGATTGATCTTTATTCCGGATGTGATGAGATGGTTGTACCAGTACTGAGCTTAGGTGGTATTGGAGTTATCTCCGTATTATCCAATATTGCACCGAAGGAAACACACGATATGGTTGCAAAATATCTGGAAGGCGATGTGATAGCCAGCCGTGAGCTTCAATTAAAATATCTTCCGTTAATTAATGCACTTTTCTGTGAGGTGAATCCAATTCCGGTTAAGAAAGCAGTTAATCTAATGGGATTTCAGGCAGGAGCACTCAGAATGCCATTAACAGATATGGAGTCTGCCAATGTAGAGCGTCTGGTTAAGGAGATGCAAGCGGTAGGAATTAAAACAATAGCATAGGATGTCATCCTTAGGAGGAAGCATATGACAAATATTATTTTGCGTGGATGCAATGGTAAGATGGGCCAGGTAATAGCCGACATCGTGGAAGCGGACGACGATGCAGTAATTGTTGCCGGTATCGATGTATCACAGAACAGAGTTGCTAAATTTCCAGTGTATCAGAGCTTTCAGAAATGTAATGTAAAAGCAGATGTAATCATAGACTTTTCAGCACCAGTCAATGTGGAGGAAATGCTGGACTTTGCAAAAAGTCAGGGAATTGGAATTGTACTCTGTACGACAGGTTTATCTAAGGAACAGCTGGCGATTATTGATGAAGCTTCCAGGGAAATACCGATTTTCCGCTCAGCGAATATGTCCATGGGTATCAATTTGATTACGAAATTGGTTCAGGAAGCAACCTATATTCTTGCTGATGCCGGATATGATATAGAAATTGTTGAGAGACATCATAATAAAAAGGTGGATGCACCTTCCGGAACCGCCCTTGCTTTGGCAGATGCCATTAATCAGGTACTCAATAATGAATACGAGTATAAATTTGATCGTTCTGCAGATCGTGTAGCCAGAAGTAAGAAGGAAATTGGTATTTCAGCAGTTCGCGGTGGCACCATCGTAGGTGAGCATGAAGTTATTTTTGCTGGTACCGATGAGGTAATCGAGATCAAGCATACGGCTTATTCCAAAGCGGTATTCGCAAAGGGAGCTGTTCAGGCAGCCAAATTCCTTCCGGGAAAACCTGCCGGTATGTATCGAATGAGCGATATGATGGATTAATTTCGTTATAATTAGGAAGCATACGGAGTGATAGTATAAAGTCCCATATAGGGATTGTATATTGTCACTCCGTTTTTTATACAATCTTCTTTCAGCATCATTGTGCTTTTGCTAAATTCTGCCCTCAATCTGTAATCATGCTAAAATTATCTAATTTGTTCACAAAATTTTCGTAATCTTATTGTAAGATAATCATGTCAAAAGCCACATCCTCAAGAGGGATATGTTATGAACGTAAGAAGCAACGGTAATTTTTCTTATGATATCTACGATACCATGACCTTTTGACAATCATCCATGATGACTAGGAATCAAAAACGGTCTCTTATAGCAGATATCATATATAAAAGGTTGACCTTGAGTATGTGGTATCTATTTTCATGCACGAAAATGAGTTGGATAAGGAGGAGAAATCTTGATTGAGGTAAAAAATTTAGTGAAGCGTTATGGAAATCATATCGCAGTGGATCATTTATCCTTTACCGTTGAAAAAGGACAGATACTCGGCTTTCTGGGACCGAACGGTGCAGGAAAATCTACAACCATGAATATTATCACAGGCTATATATCGGCTACGGAGGGAACCGTTACTGTGAATGGACATGATGTCTATGAAGAGCCGGAGGAAGTGAAACGAATGATCGGCTATCTGCCGGAATTTCCTCCCTTATATCCGGATATGACAATCAGGGAGTATCTTAACTTTGTAGCTGATATCAAAAAAGTAAGCAAAAGTGAGAAAAAGCAGATGGTTGAGGAGGTAATGGAGGCCACAATGATAACTCCCATGGCGAACCGTCTGATCAAGCATTTATCAAAGGGATATAAGCAAAGAGTTGGATTGGCCCAGGCGATCATGGGATATCCCGAGTTGATTATACTGGACGAGCCTACAGTAGGTCTGGATCCAAAGCAGATTATTGAGATTCGAGAATTAATTAAGAATTTAAGTAAGAATCATACCGTTATTCTAAGCTCCCATATTATGCAGGAGGTTAGCGCAGTATGTGATACGATTATGATTATTGATAAAGGAAAGCTGATCCTGCAGGATAAGCCAGAGAACCTAAGTGCGCGGATGGGTGCAACCGGTGGTATCAGACTTTCTGTGAAAGGAGATAAGGAGACGATTCGGAATACTCTTGGCAGTATCGATCGTATCTTATCAATCGAAGAATTACCTGCAGTGGAAGAGGGCGTATACGAATTCAGCATATCCTGCAATGAAAATGAGGATATCCGTGAGGATGTATTCTATGCTATGTGCAAATCGAACACTCCGATTTTGGAAATGAAGTCAATCCGTATGAGCCTGGAGGATATCTTCCTTAAGGTAACAAACAATTATGAGAATTCCATAACTAGTGAAGAAAATGACAAGATGATTGAATCGGAGATGGGAGAGGCTCCGGATGAGAATTCTGCTTCTGAAGCGGAACAAGTAAATATGACGGAGGAGGAGAAATCAGATGCTGGCGATTTATAAGAAGGAATTACGTTCCTATTATACCTCAGTAATAGGATATGTATTTATTGCATTATTTCTTGCTATCATAGGAGTTTATTTTTTTGTTCAGAACCTAATATATCAGGTGGGTAATTTTGAAACCACCATATCTTCAATTACCTTTTTATTCGCATTATTGGTACCGTTATTAACGATGAGATTAATGGCGGAGGAAAACAGACAGAAGACCGATCAGCTTTTGTATACCTCACCGCTTACTGCAACATCAATCGTTAGCGGTAAGTTCTTATCCGTTTTTACAGTGTTCCTTACGGTAATTGGTGTGATCTGCTTCTATCCGTTGATATTATCGCAGTACGGGAAGGTGCCGATGGAGTCGGCTTATGCTAGTATTTTTGGATTTGCATTACTAGGAGCCGCATATCTTTCCATGGGACTTTACATTTCCAGTCTGACGGAGAGCCAGGTAGTAGCTGCAGTTGTTACCTATATAGTATTTATTTTTACAGCATTAATGGAAGGAATAGCAGGTGTCTTACCCACTGATAAAAAGGCCGCTTTTGTAACCTTTACGGTTATCTTGATCATCATATGCCTTATTATTTATCGGATGATGCATAATTTAACCATTGCATTGGGAATTGGACTGCTTGGAGAAGCAGGGTTAACAGCGATCTATATTCTGAAGCCCACGTTATTTGATGGACTAATCATCAAGGTGCTCGAATGGCTTTCCATTGCATCCCGTTTTAGTCCGTTCTACTATGGCATTTTAGATATATCAAGTATTGTATATTATCTTAGCATAACCATTTTGTTTTTGTTTTTAACGGTACAGGTTATTAAGAAGAAGAGATGGAGTTAGGAAAGGAGAAGGATACCGTGAACGAATTAAACAATGCAGATAAGAAGAACATATTCGGAAAGATGAAAGAATCCTTTTCCGGAAGAAAGTTTCGCAGCGGATTTTATGTTACAGTAGTATCCATGATAGTGATTGTCATCGTATTGGTTGTGAATATGCTGATATCTCAAATGAATATCCAGTTTGACTTAAGTACGCAGGGAATGTTTACCCTAACAAAGGAATCTAAGGATATGATAAAAGCTCTTAAGGATGATATCACCATTTATTATATGGTTGAAGCCGGAAATGAGAAGGATGTATATCAGAAAATAGCAGAACAATATGATACCTTGTCCGATCATATTTCCCTGGAGAGTAAGGACCCGGTATTATATCCTGCCTTTGCGAAGGAGCATAACATTGAGGAAGTTGTGGATCAGGACAGCTTTATCGTTGTTAACAATACGAATGGCAGAGCAAAATATATTCCGAGTAGTGATTTGCTGGAACAGACGATGGATTACCAGACCTATCAGACACAGGTTACCGGAATTGATGTGGAGGGTCAGTTAAGCTCTGCAATTCAATATGTAACCATGGAGGAGCTGCCGCTGATTTATCTTGTCAGTGGACACGGGGAAGAGGAAGTTGGTAAGGCATTTGGTGAGTCCATGGAGAAAATGAATGTAACCACGAAGAAACTGCAGACAGCAACGATTTCCGAGATACCAGAGGATTGTGATATCCTGTTTATCAATGCCCCCGATACCGATTTCAAAGAGGAAGAGGTTACTATGATTAAGGATTATCTGGCTGCGGGAGGAAATGTCATAATTACTCTGGATGCTATGGCAGGTAAATTATCGAATCTGGAATCTATCATTAACTATTATGGGATTGATGTGGTAAATGGTGTGGTAGTCGAAGGGGATACCAATCATCATGCTTCCAATTATCCTCATTTCCTTGTGCCGACTATAGACAATCATGTGATCACGAAATCGGCATCCAAGAGCAGGATTCTGGTATTTATGCCATATTCCTTAGGACTTAAGGAAGCAGAAACGAAAAGAAGCTCATTAAAACTGGAACCGTTACTTTTTACCACCAATTCTGCCTATGCAAAGGGAGAAGGAAATGAGGCGATAACGAAGGAAGAAGGAGATATCGAAGGCCCATTTAACCTGGGAATGCTTTCTTCTGATACTTACAATGGAGTAACCTCGAACCTGGTTGTATATTCATCCGGTTTGATGTTTAGCGACGATATGGCGGGATATGCGAACATGAATATATTATCCGGAACCGTAGGCTATATGGAGGGAGATCAGGCTCCGTTATCCATACCTTCCAAGAGTACGGCAGCAGCTCGAATTCAGATAACACAGCAGAAAGCTATCTTCTGGGGCGGTGTAGTAGTTATCTTTCTTCCTGTAGCTATTCTGGTAACGGGTATTGTTGTTAGTGTTAGAAGGAGGAAGAAGTAATGACAAAACGAAAGAGACGAAACGCAGTCACACTTGTTTCACTTCTTTTGGTATTAGTAGCCCTGATTGCTTTTTATTTCTGGTATATGAACAGGGATACCGATAGTACAGAGGACCAGGATAATAACATATCCCTCGCAACCTTAGATCCTGAACAGATAACCTCTCTTCGTTATAAGGCGAAGGATGCAGATCTCACCCTGATTAAGGAAGGCGAACTGTGGAAATCAGAGGAGCAGCCGGATCGTCCGATCAATCAGGATCATGTAGAAAGCATTATCAATACGGTGAAAGTAGTTAATGCGTCACGTATTATAAGCGAAACCACAGAGAATCTTCAGGATTATGGACTGGATAATCCAGCTGCATACGTTTGTGCCACTCAGAAGGATGGAGTTACCTTAACTATTCAAATCGGGAATAGAGTGAGCACAAAGGACGGTTATTATGCAATGGTGAATGAGGATGGTAAGATATATCTTCTACCTACCTCATACGGCTCAGGACTACAATACAATGACATTGATATGACAGCAGTGGATGAGACCATCTCCTTTGCTTCCGAGGATATTTACTATCTGAAGGTCGACAACAGAGATGGTGAGGATTATGAATTTGTATATGACACGAATAATTCCTTCGATAAAACGGACTCATTGTATCCCTGGCTGATTAAGCAGCCATATGATGAGGGCTATACAGCAGATACCTCCGATCTTATGGAACTATTCGGCAATTATACCAGCTTTGACTTTGGTACCTGTGTAGACTATTCCGGTAAGGAATTTGGCAAGTATGGTCTGGAGGAACCTTCACACACTATTGATATCGGTTACTATGAAACACGCACCGAAGCACTTCCGACACCGGAGGTAGATGAGAATACCGGAGAAGAGATAACACAAAAGACCTATAAGGATGAGAAAAGTCTGACGCTTTATATAGGTAACACAGATGGTAATGGTAATTACTATGTTCGTAAAGAGGGCTCGAATTTGGTTCAGACCATGAAGGAGGATACCATCAATAAAATGCTTCAGGTTGATGTGTTTAGCGTAATTAATACCTTTGTGTGCCTACCCAATATAGACACGGTTGATCGAATCAGTGCAGACATTGAGGGTAAGTCCTATGTGATGGAAATTAAAAGGAGTAAGGATAAGGACGAGGAAGGAAAAGAAATAACCAAAGCAACTTACTACTATAACGGAGAAGAAGTGGAGGAAGGCGTATTTAAGGACGTATATCAGGAGGTTGTTAGTGCCCAATACGATGCGGAAATGAAAAAAGATATGGGAATAGGGCAAGGAAAGCCTTATCTAACGATCAGCTATCAACTGAATGATGAAAATAAAACAATTAAGACCGCCTCGTACTTCCCTTACGATGACAGCTTTTATGCAGTGGACAGCGGACATGGCATCCGTTTCCTGGCAGATAAAAGAAAGATTGATGATATAGCAGCTGCGATCATTAACTTTAAAACCACGGAGGAATAAATTCCGGATGAATCCCCCGGAGCATTATCCCTCCTGAGTAGCTTAATCCATATCCTCCTTGAGTTGCCTAATCGACAGGAAGCTCAAGGAGGATATCTTTACATTCAACCAGAATTCCAACAGAATTCATTGTTAAAGCGAGAGTATCCTCTTCATAATATTCCTCAGTATTGATTTCCAGCCGAAAGGTTTCACCCTCCGGAAGGGAGCCGTTGAAGGGCAAAGGATCAATTGGATTCAGATATAAATATATTTTATCATTGTTCTCCGATGAAACAGTATAATCGATAATGATGTTATTCTTATCCCGGGTCACCTTATGAACAATAACAGAATAATCATATAAAGTAAATTGCTGTTTCTTCTCAAGTGTCATATTTTCAGAGGGCAATAGTATCCGAACTCTTTCCCTATCCTGCTCTGACTGTTCTGAAGTCTCATCAGAAGGGTCATTATAGCTTCTGTAGGCCCAGTAATAATCACTCGTTATATGAAATGGACCCTGTTCCTCTCTGGGTATCAGATATAAATTCTGGTATTGCTTATACTGTAGTAATGATTGATTGGTATTCTTTATAGTCTGTTGCGTAATACCGACTTGGAAATCCGTGTTTGGATATTTATCGGATGTAAAGGAAAGACCGTAGACATAATAACGATCATTCTCAAGGGGAATTTGCACAATCTCAAGCTCATTGAATTGTGACCGCTTCATCCTGCGATAATCCAATTCACTATAGGCGGGAACCGGATCCAGCTTAAGAAGAACGGGAATCTCATTAATCGTAAGTTCAATCTGATTATTTTCAATCTGAATATCATTATCCACAAATTGCATGGACCAATTGGTTTCGGGGTTGTCGGAGGTGGTTTCATTCTGAATATTGCCATAACGAATCGAAAATGTCTGGGAGGGATCACTGGAAGCAAGGAGATACACGCTATCATCATATACAACCAGAAAATCTAAGGTCAGATTGGTATTCGGATCCACTGAAACAGACTTCTTCAGATAATATATGGGTTTTGCATGAGCTGCATCCACAAATCCCTGTCTCAGATCATAATAATACCTGGGATGGAGCCAGCTTATTGCGGTCAGAAAACATAGAAGTAAAACAATAATCATTATGCAAGCTAGTCCATATTGCTTTATGTTACGTGGGTTCTTAGGAGTATTTTCAAGCAGGGTTTCCTCCATATTAGTCCTCCTTTTTATACTGTATTAGCTTCTCTCGTAAGGTTAATGTCATATGCTGTAACGACTCTTTATCCGGACGATATTGATCGTGATACAACTCCTCCGCAGAAAGCTGCCATACGGGACCTCGCTTAGGAGTGTCGCCATCTCTTCTCGGGAAGATGTGCCAATGAACATGGGAGTCCCCGTTACCGAGCAATTCATAATTCAGCTTATCCGGATGAAATACCTGATATACTGCTTCGGCAACCAGGGACATTTCCTCCAGATATTTTATGCGAAATTCCTTCGGAAGCTCATGAAGTTCCGATACATGTCTTTTACATAGGAATAAAGTATAGCCTTTAAACCTTTGAAAATCTCCGACTACGACATATCCGGTCTCCATCTCATATACGAAATACGGATTAGTTCCGTTTTTGATCATTTCAATTCGATCACATATTAAGCAGGACATATAGATACCTCCCGAATTATTATTTAATATAGGCATTATTATAACATAATGCCAGTATATGGCTATTATATCATAAAGCATATACGATACAATGATTTCTATAAATTATTAAATAACCCCTGCATATGGTATCAACTGATGACAAGATTTCATATTTTCGATTTTATAAACTTGTACGAATATTAACCGCATTGACATAATATATTAGCATATGGGATAATCAAGCTATGCATGTAGGTTAATCTGGTACTCCAAGCTCTCTTGTGTTACAGTCCGTATTAGGAGAATTATATTTGCCGAAAGCAGCTGCAAGCGGAGGGAGCAGAGTATTAAGCCTGGAATAGGAGCAGCGATGAGTATAAAGAGAAAACTTATATTAATTGGAATTTGCATCATAATTGTCGTGGCAGTCATTGCTACCAATGTAATCCGTCGTTTGAATGAGGATAAGCAGGAGAATCAGGGAGATACCATTGTAACAGAGAATGTCATCACCCGGGCAGAAGCATTTCGGCTATTGAGTTATCTGGAATTCAACAAAAAAGAGCGGGAAGCATTGTCTCTTGGAATAACCTATGCAGATGGTAATATGTCGGGATGGTATGACTCTTATGTGAATGCAGTTTGGAAGATGGGACTCATAGAGGGCAATGTGGACATTGCCCCGAGTGAAGCCTTAACCTATGGTAGCTGTAAGGAACTACTGGATAAACTAATTATGAAGAAACCGGAATTCCAGACAGTATATACGGGATTATCCTTTGACTTTATAAGTGCCGACCGTGCAATGAGTACTCATGAATTTCTGGAGGTTTATGAAGCCTTGTTGAGTATCATTCCTGAGGATGAGAAGCAGGTGAAGATGGATACACTTTTTGTACTAGGTACTGATATGACAGATGATGGTATGGACAGGATGGTTACGGATCAGGGGAAATATTATTATCAGACAGCGAGGTCTTATGAGACACAATATGAGCAAATGCAGAAAGAAAAGCAGCAGACGGTAACTACAAGTCCCCGCAACCCGGAAGCAGCAGATGATCAGATTACTATGTCCCAATCTATGGATAAGACGGAAGAGAATCCATCTTATAACCAACAGAGCAGCCAGGCTTCTGCATCAGAGGATAGCATGGAGGGCTTAAATCAAGCTGATTTTGTTGATCAGTATTTGGACAAAGGTATTCAGGTTTTGCTGTGTGATCAAGAAATACTATATATAACTGCTGTGACGACAGAAAAGATGGTTATTCATAATGTATGGATTAGTAAAGGGGTGGAGCAGCTGGTAGAAACCTTTGTGAATGGCCTATACAAGACCTTTGATACGAAATATATCGCACCGGAGAATAAGATTGAAAAGGTAATCGGTGATATTACCATAGAGAATCAAAGAATTGTACAGATTAGTGTGAAACCAGATAAAATAGAGGGAAAGGTATTACAGACGGCGAAGGATTTTATCGAGATAGAAGGCTATGGCAAGCTTCCCTTAGAAGAGGATTTTCGAATCTATAAGCTGTATGGGGATCTGTCCATAGAACCTACAAGTAGTATCCTTGTTGGTTATGAGAATACCGATTTTATTGTATCAGGCGGAAAAATTAGCGCTGCCTTGATTACGGAAAGTATTAAGGCGGAAAATATCCGTGTCCTAATCAGAACCTCGAAGTTCAAGGATGTGGTACACGATCAAGTGGTGCTGACTGCCTCCAGTGATTTTATTATTAGTAATAAAAAGGATAAGAAAAAGTATTCTGCGGGAGATAAGGTAACGATTGAAGCGGATAATGAGATGCTTAAGGAAGGGAGAATTACAGTAGAACCTGTGGATGACGGGGGAAGGATAGAACTTCTTTCCATAGAGCGTTCCCAAGGTACCCCTAAATATCGAGGAAGGATTGAAATCGCAGAGAATGGTAAGGGATTATTAGTTGTGAATGAACTACCCTTGGAAGAGTATCTATATTCGGTAATACCCAGCGAGATGCCCACTTACTATGGCATGGAGGCATTAAAGGTTCAAGCAGTCTGTGCAAGAAGTTATGCCTATAAGCATTTACTGGCCAATAGTCTAAGTGAGTATGGTGCCCATGTGGACGATAGTGTTTCATACCAGGTATATAACAATATATCTGAGAATGAGGATGCAGTGCTGGCAGTAAAGGATACTTATGGAAAGGTAATTGAATATGATGGAGAGGTCATCATTGCCTATTATTTTTCTACCTCCTGTGGTCATACCTCGGAAGCCTTCAGTGTATGGGCGAATAATGTAGAAATGCCTTATTTGAACGGAAAACTTATGGTTCTTGAGGAAAAAGGGGAAGGCGCGGAAGCAGAACAGGAGTTGGAGAAGAAATATCAGGATCTATCAACGGAGGAGAGTTTTAAAAGCTTTATCACATCAAAGATCCCTACGATTGACAGTGATTTCAATTGGTATCGCTGGAAGGTAGCTATGAGTGTTAAGGATATTAAAAAGGTGATTAATAATAGTCTGGCAGCAAGATACAATGCGAATCCAAATCTGATTCTTACCATGACGGAGGAAGCAAAGGATGGGAACGAAGCAGTTTTTGAAAGTTTGCCGGTGGATACGGTAGGGGACATTGTGGATATCTCCGTCTTAAAGAGGGACCGTAGTGGAATTATTACGGAGCTTTTAATCACAGGAAGTGAAAAAACAATTAAGGTTTTGACAGAGTATAATATCAGAGTGCTATTGGCTCCCACCTATGATACTGTGATTCGTCAGGATGAGAGTAAAGTAGATAAGCTCAGTCTGCTACCCAGTGCCTTCTTTCGGATATCAAAGAAGGAGAAGGAAGGTAAGCTAAGCAGTATTGTATTAACCGGAGGAGGGTATGGTCACGGGGTAGGAATGAGCCAAAATGGGGTTAAGGCACTAGCAGATGCAGGAAAGGAATATGATGAGATCGTTGCATATTTCTATGAAGGTACAAAGATTGGCTTTATCTATGAATAATGGGCTCTTCGGGCATCCTTCGATAGAGCATCTTAACCTTATGCAAAAAGGACTTATTCTCAAACAACAGATTGACTTCTGCTCCGATGAATAAGATATACATACAGAAGTACATCCATAGCATAAAAAGAACAATGGCTGTTAAGCTTCCATACATGGAAGCGTAATTTGAGAAATGATCAATATAGTAAGAAAATGCGTAAGAAAATCCCATCCAGCCACCGGCACATACCATGGCACCCGGAAGCTCCGACATCAGCTTGGTCTTCCGGTTAGGGATGACTTCGTAGATTAACAGGAAAAAGATAATTAACACGATTAATCCCAGGATAGTTCTTAAGCTAATAATAATTAATGCAGTATCCGTGAACACGGGAAGCTTCTGCTCTATATAATAGAAAAGCCGGTTGCCAAAAACGAATAGAATCATTGTGGCAATGATTATAATGGCAAAAATCAAGGTGTATAGAGCGGAGGTTGCTCGAAGAAACAGATAATTACGGGTTTCATTGATTTCATAAACAGTGTTTAGCCCCTTCATGATTGCCAGAAATCCTTTACCGGCTGACCAGAGGGTGGAAAGCGCTGTTAATGAAATAATGGTTCCTGATATCGATGTATCGTATATTTCCGTGATAATAGAAACAATCATGGAATCAACTGCTGTGGGAAAAATCTGTGTAAAAATCCTTAGCATATTGCTTTCTTCCACAGGGAAATACTGAATGATGCTTAAGAGCAACATGATAAAAGGAAAAAAAGAGATAATGATAAAGAAAGCAGCCTGAGCAGAATAGGCTGCCACATGATCATCCCGAATCTTATTTGCGATAAATACAATTAAACGATAAGTAGCTTTCAGCATATCATGGCCTCATTTCATATAATTCCATTACCAACATAATGCTTTGTATTATATTATATGTGGACGAAATTTATACTATCCATGCTAATTTTTTAATTGTATAGTTATATCTTTAAATAAATTTAACTAAAAGGGAAGATAGGGTAGTAGAAATCCGGTAAGGTATACTGTCAAAATTGCTCCGGAGGCCACAACCACCAGACTTTTCTCCCTATATGCAAGCAAAACTGCAACAAGGGTACCACAAATAGCAGTAAACAAGGTTCCTGTGGAATAGAATATATCAGGAAAGGTTAATGCACCCAATACTGCATAGGGTACATAGTGCAAAAAGGATTTTATGTATTTGGACTTAATCTCCTTACGAAATATGGCCAGCGGCAATACTCTAGGAATATAGGTAACCAATGCCATCAGTAATATCGCCAGGAACGCAGTTTGCAGCTTCATGATATGCTTTCTCCTTTGTTTTGATCCACCTCATTCTTGGGTTCTATAGGGAAGAGGACGGCTCCCAGTCCCGCACCTAAGAAGGTTGCTATGATTACACGGAATCCGGAGGATATGAACCGGAATAACGGAACATATCGTAAGATTACTGTCACAGCAACGGATATGAGTATAATTATAGTAACAGTTCTGGATTTCTTTGCAGGGGGGATAATGATCGCAATAAACATTCCATATAAAGCAATGCCCATAGCATTACTCAGGGTTACCGGAAGAGCGGAGCAGATAATGGCTCCTAACGCAGTACCGGCTGTCCAGCCAAGGAACGGGCCTAGGATTAATCCTGCCAGATAAGGAAAGGAGAGCTTTCCCTGCTCCAGAGAAGCGACACTGAAGGTTTCGTCCGTAATGCCGAAACCTATAATCAGACGTTTCAAGAGTGTCATGTCGGAACCCAGCCGCTGAGTCAGGGATAGGGACATGAGCATATATCGTATATTGATAATGAAGGTAGTCAATGTGATTTCCAGAAATCCTGCACCTTGCAGAATTAGATTTGTTCCGGCAAATTGTCCGGCAGAGGTTAAATTCGACATGGAAATAAAAACTGTCAACCATACGGGTAAACCGCCGGAGACAGCCATAAGACCAAAGGTAAAGGAGACGGGTATGTAACCAAGAGCAATAGGATAGCCTCGCTTTAATCCATATATAAATTCTTTTTTCATATCGTTGCCTCCTTTGGCAATTGTATGACTTTGGTAGAAAATCAATAATACAATCAATAATAAATATTACTTTGTAACGGAAGTATCACCAATCTGTATCTTAGTCCAAACAGGAAAGTTTATATTAATATCATAGTTCTCTTTTAAGCTGTCGTAATAAATCTCAAATTGCTTTTCTTTCTCTTCCCGAATTGCTTCTTCAACAGCCATTTCATATTTCTGCGTGGAATGATTATCCAGCATATGTATGATATAGTAGCCTTGCTCTGTTAGGATCAGGTTACTGTATGCCCCGTTCTTTAACTGCATTGCTACCTCCTGATACTCCTTCTCACAGGATGAATCACCGTAGATAAAATCTCGTGTCATGTAGACAAAACCAATATCCTCATTTAACAACTCAGCAAATTCCACTCCTTGCTCCGAGGAAAAGAGTACCTCTGATAGGATGGGCTTTAGGGAAGCACTCTTCCCATTACTGAGAAAGATTGCTTTATTATCTTCTCCTGTAGTGTATGGCAGAAAGAGACATTCTGTCTTATACTCTCTGTAATCTTCGGGATTCAGTCTTGCATGAATCACATCCTCATTAACATAAAAACCATTAAGAAGCTCCTTATAATATTTATCACCCAGTGCAATCTTATTATAAGAATCCGAGATAATCTCACGCGTGATACCCAGTCGCTTTATATCCTCTTCAGATACCGTTTGCATGATTTGACTGATTGCTTCCTGATTCTGTGAAAGTTCCTGTTGGCTTAAGCTGATTCCGTTCTGATTCGCTTGATCCGACAATATTTCATATAACACGACACGGGAGAGCACGGAGTCCTTAGCAAGCTCTCTCATACTGGAACCATTCTGCTCATAGTCCCAATAACTCACATCCAATGTATCTTGGATATAGTTCTCCATTCGTTCTCCTTCTGTTTCAACCAGATAAATATCATAGATAAAATCCTTCTGGTAGAGCTTCTTATCATTTATGGTAAGTATGGGAGTATGATCCTTTATACTGCAACCACTTAATAACAGACTGGATGTCTGCAGGAACAGTAACATATATGTAATCATCTGCTTATGCTTTTTCACAATATTCCCTCCGGGGTGAATTCATTCGTATCCTATTATACCTCAAACTTTTATAAAAGCAAGATAGTAAAAAAATTCTAATTATAACTAAAAGCAAAATTAAAAGTACGACATTATAGAATAGGATTACTAAATGTAGATACAATTAAGTTACATCCAACTACTCATAGAGATAAAAATGGAAAATATTTTATACAATTATACGTTGTGTATTTGATGTTTAGCAAAAATTTTATTGCTGTCGTATGGAAATACTTGATTTTTCTGGCTTATATAGTATTATGATAAGTGGGACATGATACATTTATCGAGGAGGCAGAGCCTTTATGATTAATTTTGATGAAGAAATCGAAAAATTTCAGCCGAGTCTGGAAATCGAGCAGGCAGAAGATATTATTAAGAATAATGATTTGACGGATATGACGGATATTTTAAAGGAATTACTAAAAGAGAAAAACGATAATTAACGATAAGATTACAGGGACAGGTGGGGATGAAATGATTTGCCCGAATTGCGGAAGTAATATGTCAGATAAGAAGAAGCGTTGTGAACGATGCGGCACGGACCTGACGATTTATAAGAAAATATATAATACTTCGAATGTATATTATAATGATGGCTTAGCGAAAGCAAAGGTACGCGACCTATCTGGAGCAACAGTGGCTTTGCGCCGTTGCCTTGAATTGAATAAACTAAATACAAATGCACGAAATCTACTTGGACTTGTGTATTATGAAATGGGAGAAACGGTAGCCGCATTAAGTGAATGGGTAATCAGTAAACATTTTCAGCCGAAGAATAATGATGCTGACGAGTACATTGAAAAGGTGCAGTCCAATCCGACACGTTTGGATGCGTTAAATCAGGCGATCAAACGGTATAATACTGCACTGGGACTTGCAGTAGCTGAGAGTGATGATCTTGCCATCATTCAACTAAAAAAGGTTGTAACGTTAAATCCGCATTTTATCCGTGCCTATCAGTTACTGGCGCTGCTTCATATGAAAATCGGAGAGAATGAGAGAGCAAGGAAGTATTTGCTTAAGGCTGCTAAAATTGATGTGTCCAACACAACTACCCTGCGATATTTAAGAGAACTGGAGGGTCCTGCAGTCACAAAGGATATGGATAGTAATCCTGAGGCAGAGTCCCCCATCACCGCATCCATTATGCCAATTAATTCCTACCGCGAGGACAAGCCGAATATTATGGCATTTGTTAACCTTGTCGTTGGTGTTGTAATCGGTGTGGCAGTTATGGCCTTTCTCGTGTTACCTACGATAAAGAACAAGGCCAAGGAAGAGAACAACAGTAATATCGTAGATTATGGTACTGAGCTGGCCAAAATAGAAGAAAAGGATGAGACCATCCGTACTTTACAAACGGAAAAGGATGAGCTGACGGAGCAAATTGAGCAGCTTAAGGCTCAGATTGAAACCTATGAAGCAGTGGAGGACAATCCGGAGCTATATGATCCTTTGTTTACTTCAGCAGAGCTATATATTGAGGAGCTGAGCAAGCCAGAGAAGGAAAGAGATTTTACGTCCATTGTCGATAAACTGCTAGATATCAATGATTCGGAATATGAAACAGAGGCTTCGAAAGCACTTTTGGAGAGCATTCGTCAAGCAACCTATTCAAGTGCAGCAGTGGATCAATATGAAAAAGGACATGCACTGTACACTGACGGAAAATATGATGAGGCTTTAGTGGAATTATTAAAGGCGATGACATTGAATCCGGAGGATGCAAGTACGATATACTTTATTGCAAGGACATATCATCGTTTAGATGATAAGGTGAATGCGGCACTATATTACAACATGGTTATATCAGAATTCCCGGATACTAAGAGAGCATCGGAAGCCAAAAGCTATTTACGGCAAGTACAATAATAGGAAAGCAATGGTAGCTGTTATGTTACCTTGAGAAAACTACATAGGATAAGAAGATACTGAAGAAAAGACGTTTATGGTGAACGGGTTAATCTGTTCCATTGAAGGTCTTTTTTTCATTGCCAAAATCAGATGTAAATTTATGGATATCGAAGGAGGAAGTAGATACTGGAAATGATGATATGGAGAAATCAAATTACGACAATAGCATCAGGAGTAAATCAGGAGGGATAATAATGCAAGATGCAAAAAGACAGAACAAACACATTACAAAGGAGGGTGATGGGGGTACCACCTATGAAATATACCAAAGATGTCTTGTAATAAAGCTGAAGGAAGAATTGGATCACCATAATGCAATCGCTATCCGGGAAAAAGCAGATAAATTAATTGATCGAAATAATATCAAGCATATCATTTTTGATTTTTCAGGTGCGAGCTTCATGGATAGTGCAGGAATAGGAGTAATTATGGGAAGGTACAGAAAAGTCATTTTTATAGGCGGTAAGACGGCGGTAGCCAACGTAAACAATACAATCGATAGAATTTTTCGATTGTCCGGTTTATATAAGATTATTGAAAAATATGATACCGTTGAAACAGCATTGAACATTATACAAAAGGCATAAGGAATGTATGTGACAGGAAAGGAAAGGGGATAAGTAACAAAATGAATAATAAGAATGAAATGATATTAGAGTTTCAAAGCCAATCGCAAAACGAGAGCTTTGCACGAACTGTAGTCGCAGCGTTTGCTGCACAGCTTGACCCGACCATCGAAGAGCTGGCGGATATAAAGACAGCGGTATCAGAGGCAGTTACGAATTGTATTATCCATGGATATTCGGATTGTCAGGGGATTATTAAAATGCGTTGCGCCCTGAATCAGAATGAAATCACCATTGAGATCAGCGATGAGGGTGTCGGTATTGAAAATATCGAAAAGGCCATGGAACCGCTATATACAACACGGCCGGAATTAGAGCGTTCCGGTATGGGATTTTCCTTTATGGAAGCATTTATGGATGAGCTTGAGGTGGAATCCGCAATGGGAAAAGGAACCACAGTGAAAATGAAAAAGAGGGTTGGAAAAGCAGGAAGAGTTCAAGAAATCTTAAAAGAAGCAAAGCAAAATGCGTGATAGGAATAAGCAGTGTTCATGGTTTCGATGGATGGAAGGAAGTGAGGATGAATGTGGATACGCTTGAGTTGATTAAACGATCAAAGGAAGGAGACAAGGAAGCCAGAGACCGTGTTGTTACTGACAATGTAGGCTTAGTTTGGAGTATCGTCAGAAGATTCGCAAATCGAGGGCATGAGATGGAGGATTTATTTCAAATCGGAAGCATTGGTTTGATAAAGGCAATTGATAAATTTGATTCTTCCTATGAGGTTAAATTTTCAACCTATGCCGTACCGATGATTACCGGTGAGATTAAGCGGTTCTTACGGGATGATGGGATGATAAAGGTAAGTCGTTCTCTTAAGGAAACGGCGACAAAGATACGAATGGAGCGGGAAAAATTCAGTAATAAATATGGAAGGGAACCTACCATAGAGGAAATTGAAGAAGAGCTATGCATTGATAAAGATGAAATTATTATGGCACTTGAAACATCAACTGAAGTAGAATCTCTCTATAAAACAATCTATCAGGGAGATGGAAGTCCGATTTACTTAATAGATAAGTTAACAGAATCCAAAGATGAAAGCGAAAATTTAGTGGACAAGCTGGCTTTGAGGGAAATTATTGCTTCCTTAGATGAGAAGGAACAGGAAATCATCCGGCTTAGATACTTTAAAGATAGAACACAGACCGACATTGCGAAAGAACTCGGAATATCCCAGGTTCAAGTCTCCCGCATGGAAAAAAGAATTCTGAAGATCATGCGTGAGCGGTTGGGAGCATAAAGATATTTACCAGCATATTTTCATTTTTTAATTATAGATTAGGATGTCAAAAGCCAACTATTAATTTATATAGACTTTTGACACCCTGATTTTATAACAAGAAGATATTACCAGTATAGTAAATATCCCTTTTCACATAATATTATCAGGATAAATTATGAAGATAATATAAGTAAGGAGGGGCTGTTGCATAATGTATTTGAAGGGATTAGTGTAAGCTATGATCCCTTAAGTTTCATTTTGCAACGGCTCTTTTTTAATGGGCAGGTGATTTCGAATGAGAATTAAAAAGAAGTATTTTTGGATTTCAGCATGCATTATTTTGGCGGCTGTATTGATTGTCTTATGTGTAGGATACTTTACCGGCAATCAGGTAACAGAGTATGATGGAACTCTGGTTAACCTGGAATTCCCTAATTTAATATAACCTTGGTAGACGAACGGTAAGTATTCTATAGAAGATAGGGAATGTCGTTCATGTAATTCAGACATATTAGGAGGCATGATAATTGATATGAGTAATCAAAAAAGAAGTTCCGTTTCCAATGTAGTAAATGAGCAGGATGTGCAGAAAAGAAATCAGAATTACAATCAATATGTCAAGGAGATTACTCCGAAGTTCAGCATTGCAAAAAATACAATAAAAGCATTTGTTGTTGGCGGAATTATCTGCACAATCGGACAAGGCTTTACGAATTATTATATGTACTTAGGTGCGGATGAGGAGTTAGCAAAGTCATACAATACATTAACGCTGGTTTTTTTATCGGTTCTACTGACCGGTCTTGGTATTTACCAGAAAATAGCCAAGTTTGGTGGTGCGGGTACCTTGGTCCCGATAACAGGCTTTGCGAATTCAGTGGCAGCGCCAGCAGTTGAGTATAAAAAGGAAGGCCAGGTTTTTGGTATCGGATGTAAGATTTTTACCATTGCGGGTCCGGTTATTTTATATGGAATATTCTCTACCTGGTTACTCGGTTTAATTTATTATCTGCTGAAGCAGTTCGGAGTAGTTTGACTGCCTATACGAAAGGAAGATAAGGAGATGTAATAATGTCGCAGAATAGAAATAATCAATCGAAAATGATAGGTAAACAGAGTATTGCTTTTCAGAATCCTCCTTGTATCATAGCTGCGGCCTCCGTTGCTGGCAAGAAAGAAGGAGAGGGGCCGTTGGGCAAGCTGTTTGATGTTGTCCAGCAGGATCCGATGTTCGGAAAGAATAGCTGGGAAGAAGCAGAAAGTGAGTTAATGAAGCAAGCAGCTATGAAGGTCCTTGAGAAAGCTGGCTTAAAGAAAGAAGATATCCGCTATCTGATAGGAGGAGATTTGTTGGGACAATTAATCGCAACCTCCTTTGGAGTTGCGGAACTCAGTATTCCTCTGCTGGGAATCTATGGAGCCTGTTCCACCATGGGAGAAGCTATGTCAATTGGTGCAATGCTGGTAGATGGAGGCTTTGCGGATAAGGTATTATCTATTACATCCAGCCATTTTGCAGGAGCGGAAAAGCAATTCCGGTTTCCGCTTGATTATGGGAATCAAAGACCCTATTCCGCTTCCTGGACAGTAACTGGCAGTGGTGCGGTAATTATAGCCACAAGGGATCAGGCAAAGCTGTCACCTTCAGAACCTGCAATTCTGATTAAGGGAATAACGACAGGTAAAATCGTGGATTTTGGAATTGAGGATTCTATGAACATGGGAGCGGCAATGGCCCCATCGGCATTTGATACAATAAGACAGAATTTCGAGGATTTCCAGATAGAGCCTTCCTATTATGACCGTATCATAACGGGAGACTTGGGTTATGTAGGGAAGAATATATTAATCGATCTGCTAAAAGAGAAGAACTATGATATTAGTAATAATTATATGGATTGTGGTATTGAAATGTTTGATAAGGATAGTCAGGATACCCACGCAGGTGGAAGTGGCTGCGGATGTTCTGCAGTTACCTTCACAAGCTATATTCTGAAGCAGCTTAAGGATCGGAACTGGAAGAGAGTATTATTTGTACCGACAGGAGCATTATTATCTCAGACCAGTTTCAATGAAGGACAGACTGTACCAGGTATAGCCCATGCAGTAATGGTAGAGGCAGAGTAGGGATTACTGGTCATTCACTGAGAGGAGGTGCTTTATGGATTATGTAATTGCTTTTTTCGTAGGCGGTGCAATATGTGCCGTAGTACAGATCTTACTGGACAATACAAAATTGATGCCAGGCCGGGTTATGGTGATTTTGGTATGCACCGGTGCATTACTAGGTGCAATTGGTATTTATGAGCCATTTGCCAAGTGGGCCGGAGCCGGAGCTGGTGTACCGCTGACCGGGTTTGGTAATATATTATTTAAGGGGGTAAAGGAAGCAGTGGATAAGGAGGGCTTTATCGGTATATTTAAAGGTGGCTTTACCTCCTCAGCAGTAGGAATATCAGCAGCATTAATTTTTAGCTATATTGCTTCCTGGTTCTTTAATGCTAAAATGAAATCTTAGTAAGCATCCCAGAGAGGGATGGATATACAAAGGAAACGCAATGGACATGGAATGTATTCATCCTTCCATGTCCATTACGTTTCCTTTCATGTATCTCTTTATTAAATATAGTTTTGGTTCATTATTGTGGATTTAAGAAATCTGTAATATCCTCGATAATATCTGTATCTGGTTCCTCATCAGGAACAACAGGATCGGGATCATTCGTCTCCTGACCCTGCTCATCCTCATATTCTTCCTGGGGTTCTTCATCTTCATACTCATCGTCCAAGAATCCGGGATCTTCCTCGAAAGCAGCACCCTCAGTATGAACCTTACAGGAATCACTGGGTAGTAGATATGGAGTATCCGCTGTTTTACCTGTCTCCTCCTTATTCAGAAATACACTTTCTTTTACAGAGTCTTCAGGACAGAATTCTGTGGCAAGTTTTTTGGACTTCTCACATACCGTAGCTTTTACATGCATATCACATTTTTCTGTTGGAACAGTACCTTTGGCAAAGTACTCTACCCTTGTGGTATTTCCTCCTAGATAATGATCACATAAGCCCTCAACGGCAAGCTTTCCTGATTTGGTACAAATTCTCGCAGAGACAACGGAATCCGGTTTTGTAAAGGATACGGTCTCTAGATTTTTCTCAATATGAATCTGCTCCATAATCATACGCCAGATCTTCTTATGGTAGTTACGTTCTGTCTGCGGACGGTTATTATCAAAGCCGGACCATACGGAAGCAGTATAATATGGAGAATATCCACAGAACCACAGGTCATTATAGTTAGAGGTAGAACCTGTCTTACCTGCTACCGGCATATCTATGGCATTTAATCTGGCAGCTTTACCAGTACCGATCTTTACTACATCCTCCATGGCGTTTGTTAAAAGCCATGCTGTGGACTCCTTCATTACCTGTTCCTGCTTCGGTTTATTACGAAGTAGGACTTTACCGTCGTGATCTAAGATCTTCGTATAGAAGATTGGTTCTGTATAGACCCCTTTATTAGCAATTGCAGCATAGGCTGCAGTAATTTCCAGATTGCTGACACCATCCGTTAAACCACCGAGCGCCATAGGATAATTGATATCGGATACGATATCACCATTCTCTTCTTTTCTGGAATCTACCAAGGAGGTAAATCCAAGCTTCAGGAGATAATCATATCCAAGCTGTGGTGTAACCTGTTCAAAGGTTTTCACCGTCACAATATTCATGGAATTATAGATACCTCTACGCAGGGTGGTAAGTCCATCATATTTGCTGGATGAGGTCCAGTTATTTACCTGTGTCTTGGTCCCAGGATAGTAATAAGGCCCAACATCATCCTGAACACTGGCTAAGGTTAATCCAACAGTGTCAAGGGCAGGCAGATAGGTGGAAAGTATCTTAAAGGTGGAACCGGGTTGACGGAAGGTATTGGTGGCACGGTTTAAGGTACGATTTCCGCTTTTCTTACCACGACCGCCTATTATGGCGGCAACCTCTCCAGTATGCTGATCCATTACAACGAATGAGGACTGTGGCTGGATGGTCATGGTTACCTTTTCGCCAAGAATCACATCGCCTTCCTCTACGACTGATTCCCGGAAGGCATCGATTTTTTTCTGCATATCCTTCTTATCCGTAAATAATAATGAGAATTTGCTTCCCTTATCATCCACATACAGACCATCGGGATCGGGGTAGTCCTTATAGTACTCTAATAAATCATTACCATGATAATGAATGGTGGTCTTGTCCTTGTCATTCTTCTGAATGGATAGAGCATAGGTTAATTCCCAGAAGGAAGTACCCATCTCAGGAAAGTTGCTCTCATCGGAATATACGTCATCGCATATTTTCTGAATTAGTGGATCCTGAGTGGTATATATTTGTAAGCCACCGCTGTATAACAAGGTGGAAGCCTGATTTTGGGTATATCCAAGCTCGGATTGTAAATCCTCCATCACCTGTTCAATCAATTCATCAACAAAGTAGCTGTAATAGGATGTAGCATCCTGCTCCTCATCAACGGATTGTATTCTTGTGTAAACATCCTTGCTGTCAGCAACGGCTTCATCATATTCACTTTGAGTGATTCTTTCCTGCTCCAGCATTTCCTTTAATATTTCCGCTCGCCTTTTTGCATTGTCTTCAGGAAAATTAATCGGATTAAGATAGACAGGGCGCTGTGTAATGGCTGCAATGGTAGCAGCTTCGGATAGATTAAGATCCTTTGCATCCTTGTTGAAATACCGCTTTGCTGCTGTTTGCACACCGTAGGTACCAGCTCCTAGATTGATGGTATTGAGATAGTATTCAAGAATCGTATCCTTCTCCAGTTTGTTTTCCAGCTGTATTGCAAGATACTGCTCCTGGATCTTTCGTTCGACCTTGTCGATAAATTCAGTCTCAAGTCCACCCTCAAACACCTGATTCTTTAGCAGCTGTTGGGTTATGGTACTTGCACCTTCGCTGAAGTCACCGGTCTTAAGTCCCTGTACGGCAGCTCTTAGGATACCTCTGACATCAATTCCATCATGTTCATAAAAACGCTCATCTTCAATCGCAATAAAAGCATCCTTAACATAATCCGGCAATTCGTCCAGGGTAACGTAAACACGATTCGCATGAGCACCAACCAGGGTCTCAATTTCATTCCCTTCTTTATCGTATATGGTTGTTGTGAAACCAGTAGGAATTACGTCAATTTCAGATATGTCAGGTGCATTATCAACTAATCCCTTAACAAAACCATAACCTGCGAAAGAAGCCACAATAGCTGCTACAACAACACTCACAATACCTAAACGGAACAGGGTTATTCGCGTTTTGGATATGAGCCTTCTTGAAGTCGATTTTATATAATTTTGCTTATTTTCAATTCCTTTCTTACTATAATTCATAATTGCCTCCAAACTTGCCTAATAGCAGTCTCAATAATTCGCTCAATTACTATTATATCAAAATTAGCCAATGAAATAAAGAAAAAAATTGTCCGTAGCTGTTAAGCTCTTCCAATTTGACTGTTTTGGAACACTACTACAGAATAAAACGATTGGAAGAGAAGCTTATACTTTTTTGTTTTTTGAAAAAACAAATGTATATATAATACAGAAATAAACATATTTCGTAAATTTTTCGGAAATTTTAGCTCACGAATCGTGAAGATGTGTCGAAATATAACGAACACGATAAAAAGATGCGCTTAAATTCTCTTTATCATTACATATTTCCTGTGTATAATGAGAATTGTCAGTTATTTTCTGTTTTTATTATAATTTATGGGGGTAGTAAGAATGAAGGAATTAAAGTTATTGTGTAGCAATGATGTGATTCTTGAAGATGAGAGAATTATGAAACTGGACTACTGCTTAACAGAACAGGTGACAGAAGAACAAGGGGTGCCTTATTATGGTATAAGAATAGTAAAGCATCTGGATGATCTGGTTGAATCGGAGGAGGAATTGGGGGTTTCTACTTCGAAGGAGACCGTGGTATCAATTATTAAAAAACTGTGTGAATTTGAGGTTACACCTATGTCTATGATTGAAATCGTAGATGATCTGATTACACAGGAAGAACTGGTGTATTAAAATACATAGGCCTCACCATTAATAAGCGAGAAATACACCTCGTCAATTTCATTAAGAATAGCTGAGCCATTCGTGAGTTCAGCTATTTTTTTGCTGATTTCCGATAATCGGGAGGGAGGAATCAGTAGGGTTAAGGTGACAATGTCGGTAAATTCAGAGGATAGCTGTGTTATTTTCTCCGTGCCGATTAGATATTGGATTTTCCCAATCAGAGTGTAATCAGTTACCACCTGCAACTGTACACCCAGTTCCTTCTTAATAACGATGCTGTTTTTCAGGCCTTCCAGAGTGGCAGACTGATAAGCCTTCACTAAACCACCGGTACCTAACAGAGTTCCGCCAAAATAGCGTGTCACTACGACAACAAGATTCGTAAGCTCATGGGCAAGTAATACATCCAGCATGGGTCGACCAGCAGTTTTGCTTGGTTCTCCATCATCGGAGCATCGCATAATAGGATTTTCCGTACCAATAATATAAGCGGAGCAATTATGGCTTGCATCCCAATATTTTTTCTTTAAGGTCTCAATCACATCGATCGCTGCTTCCTCGGTTTCAACAGGGCGTACTGTTGCAATAAAACGCGATTTTTTCATTTCGAATTCCCCGACACCACCTTCAAAGATGGTGTGAAAAGCTTCTTTCATGGTTCGGTTTCTCCCTTCCACACAATACCATAGTTGCTATTCGTCATAAGACTATGATATCATAAGTATAATAAATCGTAGTGAGCATGCAGCAAGTTTTACTTGCAAGCATACGGGCAGAGCTCGAGTTGGAGGCATGTATGAAACTAAAATATATATCCTGGCTACCTGCTTTTTTTATGATGGTTATCATATTTTACTTCTCCTCAAGACCAGTAACCATATCAAATGAGAGCAGTGCATCTATTGCGGAGGAACTGCTTAACCTATATGAAACAATAACGGATAATACTCTTCAGGCGGATGCGAGAAGCAGTATTCTGGCTGCGACAAATCATTATGTCAGAAAGACCGCTCACTTTATGGAATATGCTCTGTTGGCTATGACAATTGCATTCCATATGTCAGTAATCCGGAGCAATAAAACTCGTCTCATTCTTGTATCAGTCTTATTATCCGCCCTATATGCTGCTTCTGATGAGTTTCATCAGACAATGGTTCCCGGAAGAGGGGGGCAAATCCGTGATGTAATACTGGATACGGCCGGAGCAGTTACGGGAACTCTTCTTTTTTATTATGCAATAACACTAATTGCACGAATTCGCAAGAATAAAAGTACAGCTACTGTGAAGTGAACTGGTTTTTACTACTTACATAGGTATAATCAATCGATGATAGAGTTTTTTCCAAGTGCTTGCGATCAATATTTAAACTGAGACAGAGATCCTCCAGTGTGTGAAACTCGTCGCGTAATTTCGTATTTATAAAGCTTAGTAAGATATATGGATCCTTGGGTATTTGCATTTCCTTACTCCGTTTCGGTGTATTAATGATTGAAGTTGATGTTTGGCTGATCAGCTTTGATTTCCATGTAGAAATATCATATCTATACATTATGCATATTCCGTGTTAATTTTCAAGAGGTACCGTGAGAGATTCTATTGATATGGAGGTTGTTATGGACTTATTTGATTATATGAGAAGTAATACTATGAAAAAGGAGGCTCCATTGGCCTCAAGACTACGACCGTCTACACTGGATGAAGTAGTGGGACAGCGGCATATTATTGGGAAGGATAAATTACTATATCGGGCTATTAAGGCAGATAAGTTAAGCTCTATCTTATTTTACGGACCACCAGGAACCGGAAAAACCACTCTGGCAAAGGTGATTGCCAATACTACCAGTTCCCTGTTTACTCAGATTAATGCGACCTCAGCCGGGAAAAAGGATATGGAGGCTGTTATTGAGGAAGCGAAGAATAATCTCGGAATGTATGGTAAGAAGACCATTCTGTTTATCGATGAGATTCATCGTTTTAATAAAGGACAGCAGGATTATCTGTTACCCTTTGTAGAAGACGGTACCGTGATACTCATCGGAGCTACAACAGAGAACCCTTATTTTGAAGTGAATTCCGCGCTTATATCCAGATCCATCATTTTCGAATTAAAACCTCTTGATAAGGAGGATATCAAAACTCTCATAACAAGAGCCATCAATGATCAGGAAAAGGGGATGGGAGCATATAAGGCTGTGATAGAAGACGATGCGTTGGAATTTCTTGCTGATATTGCCAATGGAGATGCGAGAGCTGCATTAAATGCGATAGAGATTGGGGTATTGACGACGGAGCGGTCTGAGGATGGCAAGATTCATATCACTCTGGAGGTTTCCTCTGAGTGCATTCAAAAACGGGTATTAAAGTATGATAAGCAAGGGGATAATCATTATGATACCATATCCGCGTTTATCAAAAGCATGCGAGGTTCGGATCCGGATGCAGCGATTTATTATCTGGCCAGAATGCTGTATGCAGGGGAAGAGGTGGCGTTTATAGCCAGAAGAATCATGATCTGTGCGGCAGAGGATGTATCCAATGCAGATCCCAATGCGTTAGTAGTTGCAACCTCAGCAGCCCTGGCAGTAGAACGTTTAGGTATGCCGGAAGCCAGAATAGTATTGGCTCAGGCAGCAGCCTATGTGGCGTGTGCGCCTAAGAGTAATTCCGCTATCTGTGCGATTGATGAAGCGACTAAGGTCGTAGAAAATGAAAAAACAGCGACGATACCCTCCTATCTTATGGATGCACATTATAAAGGAGCGGCTAATTTAGGACATGGGCTGGGATATATGTATGCACATGATTATGAAAATCACTATGTAAAGCAGCAATATCTTCCCGATGAAATAAAAGACCGGATATTTTACCGGCCATCGGATAACGGATATGAAAAGATAATCCAAGAGTATTTTAAGAAAATAAAAGGGGAGCAGTCCTAGTTGGATTGCTCCTCTTCATTATCATTGGATGATGATTCTTCTTCCGCCGGCTTCTTATCATCACGGTGTACATATTGATACACTGCGATGAAAGAGTATATCATAATCGGTATTACAATGGTACAGAATACACTGGCCAGGAAGAAGCCCGGTGCTTTCTCGCTGGCAAAGATAGCCGCTATGAGAGAAATTATATACATAGAGACAAGAAGGATAAGTCCTATGATAGAAGCAATACGTTTTACATTTTTCATATAAGATCCTTTCTTAATGCAGGTAATACGCATGTGTTATTATTTATCATTATAGTAAAGAAAAGGCGAAAAAGCAACCGGCAGTCTTTATTGTGGTAGTGTGTTAGGTTTTGTCTCTTCGGTAATAAATACCACTTTCTTAGTTATTCTTTTCGTTGTAAATAAATAGAAATCCTTGCTTGAAATAGTCTATAATACAGACTAGTCTCACAATTCATCAATAACAGTTGATGTCTACCAGAATATGTATTATTATTTATCTATTGCAATTTATAAATGTATTTTATCATAACTAAGACAAGGTTTATATCGGAGAAAAAGCATGAGCAAGGAATTGATTTGTATAAAACAATTATCTAAAAGCTATGGCAACAAGAAAATATTGAATAATATTGATCTGGTGATAGAGGAAGGGCAATCCATAGCATTACTCGGAAATAACGGTACAGGTAAAAGCAAAAGAAGGCTATAAGCTTAGAGAAATGAAGGGTAAACTGGAATGAAAGAATTACTAAAATACCATACAAGAATATATCTGAAGTCGAATAAATTGGTCATGCCATTATTATTATGGCTCGTCTTTTTAAGAATAGGGTATTCGCAAAAGCCCTTGGAATATTTACCTAATATCGTAATGTCTGCCGGAGTTCTGCTATTTATTACGTCCTGGTTAGGGTTTAGTTACATGGATCTGGAGGATCCGATTACAGAACAGATTATGATCTTAAAGCTTTCCTCCATACATTGGTATAATATAAGTAAAATAATATTTTTGATAGGAATCAGCCTGATGATGAGCCTGATCAGTGTTGCCGTTCCTGTAATTCAAAATATATTGCTTCGTGGTTCGCTGTTTAAGCGAGAAATTATTTACTCCGATGTATTAGGCGCGGTGTTATTGCATTTTCTAATTGCAGTACTTGGTGCAATGGTAGGAGCATTGGCTCATCCCCGAATTATAAAAAATCGTAAGCTTGCTGTATTGGCAGCGGGATCCGTAGCATTAATCGGTTATACAATCGGTATTATTAAATCCAATTTTCCTGTGGCAAAGCTTGTGATTTGGGTATTTCCCCCGGTGTATGATATCCTTGAGAAATTTAACGGGCTAGAGTATTTTAGCCTGAGCAATATGCTGATACCGGTTATATACGGATGTGTATATATCATATTATATATTTTGTTGCAGATGTTTCTATTATATAAAGTGAAATATTAGTTTGCCATAGAATGGAGGATACGAATGAAAACAATAGGATTAATCGGCGGAATGAGCTGGGAATCTACAGTGGAGTATTATAAGATTATCAACGAAGTGGTAAAAACGAGATGCGGTGGGCTGCACTCCGCAAAATGTTTATTATATAGTGTGGATTTCGATGAAATTGAACGTTGTCAGGCATCAGGAGAATGGGAAAAGTCGGGAAGGATACTGGGAGAGGCTGCTAAGTCTCTGGAACGAGGGGGAGCAGACTTTATTCTGATCTGTACCAATACCATGCATAAGGTCGTGAAATATATCGAGGATGCAGTAAGAATTCCGGTTTTACACATTGCGAAAGCAACAGCGGATTGTATAAAGAAGGAGAAGCTTCATACCATTGGATTATTAGGTACAAAGTATACAATGGAACAGGATTTCTATAAATCAAAATTGGAGGAGAGTGGCCTTACCGTGTTGATACCGGACTCCTCCGAGAGGGAGTTTGTGAATAAAGTTATCTATGAGGAGCTTTGCCTAGGTAAGATTGAACCTGCCTCCAAAGAAATATACCATCAAATAATTAGACGTCTGTCGGAGAGAGGAGCACAGGGAATTATACTGGGTTGTACCGAAATTGGCTTACTGGTAAAGCAGGAAGAAACAGAAATTCCTCTCTTTGATACTACCAGAATACATGCGATAGAAGCGGTAAATGTGGCTTTATAGCGATGAATGTATCACAATAATTATCTTTTCTGAAAGTATAAGTGAAACATATTTCTCTTAAAATCAAGTAAATGCTCTTCCTTCATTTTATGAAGCTCCCTTAACATGGAGCTGCGGTTAACACAGAGAAAGCTTGCCATTTCCTTGTGATTGAAGGGTGAGGTCACTTGTCTGGGATTCGATTGTTCAACAGATAACTGCAATAGATAAGCGAGAATACGCTCACGTATGGTCTTTTTCGATATAATTTCAATCTTGTCCATCAGAGAACGGCATTTATAGGCTAACAGATTAACCAAATTCTCATTCAGCCTTTGATGGTATCTGCAATTGTTCTTGCATAGGTGTAATATGTTGTCGTACTTGATAAACAAGACGGTACAATCAGTAGCGGCGCGGTAATTTACTGTGCTGCTCTGGATGTGAGGACAGATAAATACCTCACCGAATAAATTATCTTGATGAATCTCCGTATAAAAATAGATATTACCAGCATAATCTTCCTTTTCCATGAAGATCCTTCCGGATATTATTAGGCCGATAAAGTTGATCTGATTACCTTCATGGATAATATATTCATCTTTTTTATAAGATTTCTTTATTAAGGATAGGCATTTTAAAAGCTTCTCCAGTTCTGTTTTATTAATTCCTTTAAATAATGGATGATTTTCTAATATATCTTTCATAATAATACTCCATTCAACCGCAAGAAACTCATATTTCTATGAATTGTGTTATATTTATATTTGTGATTATGGTGTCAAAAGTCAGCAATATAGTAACTCAATGAATATTAGTGGATATAAAATATAGTTTATTCCTTTTGTGTTGCAATTGCAACATACGAATATATTTGATTTGCTATAATGAGTAAGGCAAAAATTGAATGAGTATTATTAAACAAAGGAGTTTTATCATGGAATCGTTTGTAATTTTCAAGAATTTAGCATTAATCATTGTTGCTGCAAAGGGCTTTGGTATGCTGGCTAGAAAACTTAAGGCACCACAGGTTGTAGGAGAAATTATAGCTGGTTTAATCTTGGGACCCAGTGTATTAGGGCTAGTGGATCAAAGTGATTTTATAATACAGATGGCGGAAATTGGTGTGGTTTTACTGATGTTTCTGGCTGGCTTGGAGACGAACCTGAAGGAGCTTTTAAAGACGGGTCCCATTGCATTTGCTGTTGCCTGCGCAGGTGTTGCAGTTCCTCTTGTAGGAGGTTATTTACTGTATTCGGTATTTTATGGATTTGCTCCGGCAAGTTCGGATGAATTTTACAGGGCTGTGTTTACCGGAGTTATAATGACTGCAACCTCAGTCAGTATAACCGTTCAGACGTTAAGAGAACTCGGTCGTTTAAAGGGACGAGTGGGAACGACAATATTAAGTGCTGCGATTATTGATGATGTAATCGGTATTATTGTATTGACATTTGTCATTGGGTTTAAAAATCCATCTGTGAAACCGATATCCGTTATAGTGAATACAGTTTTGTTTTTTGCATTTAGTATCGTGGTAGGAATAGTATTTTTCTATATATTTAAGTATTTATCCAAAAAATATCCACATACTAGGAGAATTCCAATCTTTGGCTTAGTACTTTGCTTTGGATTAGCTTATATAGCAGAAAAATACTTTGGAATAGCAGATATCACAGGTGCTTATTTGGCTGGTATTATTTTATGTAGTATACAGGAATCTGACTATATCGCAGAAAAGATGGACATCAGCTCTTATATTATCTTCGGCCCGATTTTCTTTACAAGTATCGGATTAAAAACTTCCATACAGAATTTTACGCCATCCCTAATCCTTTTCTCCATTGGTTTTGTACTGGTAGCATTAATCTGTAAAATAATTGGTTGCGGTATCATGGCAAAACTATGCAGATTTAATGGTATTGATTCACTGAAAATTGGAGTCGGAATGATGACAAGAGGAGAAGTGGCGCTAATTGTGTCCCAGAAAGGACTTGCGGTAGGATTGCTGAGTGGGGAATTCTTTACTCCGGTTATTTTATTAATCATGGTATCGTCTATAATCACTCCAATTATTATGAAGCTGCTTTATCGATCAAAACCTGAAGCTAATATGGAAGGTAATGCATAGATTGTTTCTTATGACGGAATATGGATTCGGATACTGAAGGTGGCGCCGCCTCCTTCGGTATCACGAACGGTAAGCTTTCCACCAAGGAGTTGGATGATTTCCTTCGCAATGCTAAGTCCCAGTCCGAAATGCTGCTTTTCATTACGGGATGGATCAATCCGGTAAAAACGATCGAAAATAAGCTTCTTATCCTTATCAGCAATCCCTACACCGTGATCCTGCACCTCAAGATATAGGAAGTGATTATTGGTGTAACTGCGAAGAATGATATCCTTGTTATTTGGTGAATAAGCCAAGGCGTTATCAAGGAGAATTAGTAAAACCTGTTTTAGCCGTTCTTTGTCGCTGATTATAGCAGGAAGTGCTTCTTCCGGAAGCTCCAAGGATAGGGAATGATCCTTCTGGAGGCAGAGAGGGAGAAAGGCTTCATAGGTTTCTATGAGAAGAGTGTCAGTTTCTACTGGCTCTTTTTTTATTTCCCATGACTTCGCATCGGCGGAAGCAAGGATTAGCATATCATTGATTAACCGAGCCATACGTTTACATTCCTTGTCAATTCCCTCAATGAATTTCTGCGAATCATTAGTAACTGAAGCAATTGCTGAGTTGTTGGCACAGATCACGGAGAGTGGAGAACGCAGCTCATGGGAAGCAGCAGCTATAAAACGACTCTGTTTCTCTTGACTTTCCTTTATTGGCTTAAGCATATTCGTAACAAATAGGACACTGACAAAGAATAAGGCAGCAATACCAGTTGATGGAAGACAAAACAGTCTAAGTAAACCCTCCATAACACTGCGAAAATTTCTCATTGGTTCCGAAGATGATTATTATTGTGAAGTTATGGAGGGGAAGCAGATTTATTTAAAACATTACTGGTTTGATAAGTCTGTAAGCTCCATTCCCGCCAAGGAGCTTACGATATTTGCTCTCAATGATAGCAATACCATTCGTCAGGCCATTGTAGCATATCAAAAGCAAAATCCTGATATTTACATTAATTTCCGGGTTGCAAATAATAATCAGAATGTTATTTACACATATGGTGTAAAAAATCCGAATGAGACACTGTCCATATCAGATTATGTAGAAGCATTGAATACCGAGCTACTTGCCGGTAAAGGAGCAGACATTCTGATATTAGATGGATTACCGATAGAATCCTATATAGAAAAAGGCGTACTGGAAGATATGGAGGATGTTTTACTACCCCAAATAGAGGCAGATGTGCTAATGAAAAATATTGCGGAAAACTATGTGAAAGACGGAAAGATCTATACCATGCCGTTACGCTTTAGGGTACCAATCATATACGGTTCTTCAGAGGCAGTAAATGCATCGAAATCTCTGGAGGATTTAGCAAGGTTCTCCGAGGAGAATACAGAGGTTCCGTTATTCGGAAAGTGTGATTATCGATCTCTGTCCGCATGGATGTTACTTCTCAATTATGGCGATGTGATCAATGCCAACGGAGAAATCAATGAGGAGAATTTCGAAAGGTTCTTACAGAATATAAGCAAAATTGCCCAAAATATACAAGCAGCCGGGGACATTAAGCCTATGGTTATGAATTCTTCGCAAGGAATTTACGTTGGACATTGGGCTATGTTAGTATTTGAGCAGCAGCTTCTGTTACGGTAGCTCAGGTAACCATTGCCAACGCGAAGCAGGACAGACTGCATTACGTTGTAAAAGGAATAGGAACAATGAAGTCAGCGGAGGAGGAGTTTCTTAGTGTATTGCCGGGATATCGTATTGAACGGGTTCGGGTTTCAACGGGAATGAAGGTAGAGAAGGATGAAGTTTTATTTACATACAGTATGGAGGATCTTCAAAAGCATCACTCAGTAATTAAGACTGAGATAGAGAAGTTGAAGCTTCAGATCAAGTATGCTGAGGTAAATGGTTCTTCCATATACAGTTCGACAACAACAGCACCGCAGCTTTCCTATGAACAGGCTGAGGAAAATCTGAGAGTGGCAGAGCTGGCACTTAAGGAAGCAGAGGAGGACTACAAAGAGACAGCGAAAAAAACCAAAAGTGAATTATTAAAAGAGAAAAAGCAGGAATACAAGGAAGCTCAGAAGAAATATGAGGATTGTGAATATAATCATGCGAAATCGCTAACAGAATCCAGAAGAACTTTGGAGGATGCCAAAACGGAATATTCGAAAGCCAATCAACAGGTCGGAGAAATTACATTTTTGATTGATCAGTATCAGTCCTCTATCTTAAGCTCAAATGGATCAGGTGCTCAAAATGCAAAGGAATCAATGCTCAAATCCATATATGGAGGAGAAGCAGGATACATTAAGCATAAGAGCGAGGTATCCATAGCAGAACATAATGTGAGTAGGGCGTCGGACGATCTGAGTTTATTGGAGAAGGAAAGTAAGTTAATTCTCGAACAATATAGTAATCCGGTTACTTCAGCATACAATGCATTGGAAAATGCAAAGGCAAGTTCAGATTTTGACGGTAGTTCACCCAATATACAGGCATTGTTGTTAGAGTACAACAATGCAGTATTGAATTATCAAGGAAAACAAAAGGAATTTGAGTCACAGATTAAGCAACAAAAAAGGAATCTGGAGGATGCGACGATAACAGCCAATGAATTGAAATGGAAGGATATTAGGCTGGATGAACTGTTATCAGCCTTTTATCTATCATTGAATACATCGGGATATGAAACTGCCAGGAGAAATCTATATCAATTTCTTTTGGGTGATAATGCTGAGGCCATCGAGGATAATATAGCGACGAAAGGTTTAGCATTAAGCAGGGCAGAGGAAGATTATAATACGAAGCTTCAGGATAACGAGAGGGAGTTAAAGGACTTAACGGAAGAGATAGCGGAAATAGAGAAAATAATAGAGAGCATGGAGAACGGAACCTATGATTACGAAGAAGCCCTGGAAACGAAAAAGCAAACGATAAAAGCAGCAAATGAAGCGGTTCGTGTTGCCAGACAAAACGTTGCATCGCTTAAGGTACAGTACAATATTGCTATACAAAACGATAAAGATGCAGTATTAACCAATAATTTGGCTGAACCCTCTGTCTATATTAATGGGTATCTTTATCAGAAGCTCTCGAAGCAGATTGTCAATATACCGATATGGCTGTTCTCCTTCTGGTTACTATGGATATGTCTAAAGGTAGTATATTCCTATCGTAAATCATATCCATTGTTCCTTCTTAATGCCAGTGTGTTTCTTATCCTTGCTATCATCATATTGAAGTTTGTGAATTTTCGTATCTATATCCCCCGTGAAATAATTCCAAGTCGCTGGTCAGATTTTGATTTTTGGGGTATTCTGTGGAGCGATATAAAAGCATCGCTGGCAGAGAGGGAACAAATCATGCAGTACTATAAGGATGTACTGTTACGAAAGGAGTTTCATAAAGCTATTGTCGGTTCCCTACTGGCAGCAGGGCTGGAATTGTGTCTATTCATGAGACTGAGTGGATCAATAAAAAAGAAAATTATGGACAAATACGAAATAATCATAAAAGGAATAGTACAAAGAAAGAACGACGATGATTTGAGGAGATAATAGATTTGCAAACCTCGGCAATATGTGGTAAAATATGGGGAGGATATTAGGGAAATGAATCGGTAGATATAAATTATGAAATTATGTATCCGGAGGTTATATCGAGATAATATATATCGGTAATTTATGTAACAGTAAATGCTTCCTACATAATGTCTGAAATCTGGATAAATGAATTGGAGGATACGAAGGATGAAAATCAAATTATTAGGATTTATTTCTATTGGAATATTAATGTGCCTGTTTGCTTATCCCCAAAAGAGCCTTGCTGCGGCTATTACAGAGCAAAATAACGGTAGTTCATCGGTGATAGTCACTTTGGATCCGGAGGGTGGTACGCTAAGTACCACAACAATGAGTGTAACCTATGGCAGCAGTTATGGAACATTACCTACTCCGACGAGAGAGAACTATAACTTTCTCGGATGGTATACCTTCCGAAACGGTGGAATGAAGATTACAGAAGCAAGTAAAGTTATTAAAAACAGTAATCATAAGCTCTATGCCAAATGGCAGGGAAAGGGCACTGCGATTACACTGGATGCACAAGGCGGTGAACTGGAGAAAAATACGGTTATTGTATATTATGGAAGTAAGTTTTATTATCAGCTTCCAAGGCCAACGAGAAAGAATTACACCTTTTTAGGATGGTATACAACTCCCGGGACTACGAATACCAATCCGAATGGTAATATAACCGAAGATACCGGTTCAGCGAATAACAATGATAATCGTTCAGGGAGTGGAAATAATCAAGATAAGGCCACCGGAAGTAAGATAACGAAAAATAGTATCTTTGACGAGAAATCCGGCAAGACACTCTATGCTAGATGGGAAGAGAAGAAGATTAAATTAATTCTGTTTGGGTTTAACGAGGAGCATTATGAGCTTGAGGTCACCAGTGGTAAACCATGTGGAGCACTTCCTTCACCGACTAGAACCGGATATAAATTTGGAGGTTGGTATCGATACAATGATTATTCGGATCCTGATGCAAAGGCCGTTACAAAGGATACGGTACTTAGCGGGATAGATCAGTTGAAGCTATTTGCACGTTGGTATCCGACCCAGAGTGAACGGTAACTGGAATGTTGCGCTCATAAACAATACAGAAATAAATATGAGCTTGAAATTTATTTAAACCTGTATATAATGATTTATAGTATGAATTTATTGTTACATCCTATGTTAAAATATTCATAGGTTAAAGGAAAGGAACTTTATGAAATCCATTAAGGCGTTAGATCGAAAACTTAACTCCGTGCAAAGACCACAAAACAATAGTCGGCGATGCTTTGCTCGGAGGTTAAACCATTAAGTAGCTGATGTTAATACAAGGGAATAAATCTCAAGAGTATAAATATAGCGTTAATTATGGCGTTGCTATGAGTATTATTATTCATAGTAGGACGTTTATTAGTGTGTTGTTTATACTGATATGAGATCTATTTATGTTGTCTTAACATTGGAGCTAAATTTGGTTTGACTGGATGATATTATAAATCTATCTGTAGCAGGGTTTGCCTTGCTACTTTTTTAATGCAAATATATACAGTGGTCTTTGCTTCATCTAACTATTAACTATTAGAGGAGCTAAGAAAATGAAATATATTAATGCACAGAACATATTACCAGAGGAACTAATACAACATATTCAGGAATATATCCACGGAGATTATATATATATCCCACGGAAAATCGGAGAACAGAAAAAGTGGGGAGAGAATAGCGGTGCAAAATACGAACTGACAATAAGAAACCGGGAAATATATCAAAAATACATGGAAGGAAGTACGGTAACTGCATTATCCGAGCAGTATTATCTATCCGAACAGAGTATACGAAGAATCGTCCATGAGGAAAAATCAAAAACGAAACAGAAACGTTCTTAGGATAGAAGTTTTAATATCCATCCTGTATATTAGTTAATACGAAGAATTCATAAGAGGGGGGAAAGCTATATGGCTACAAAACCACACAGAGGAAAGACTTTATTAAAGTTACCTTCTCGCGGTCGTGGAACATGTCCGGTATGTAAGACAACAAGAATAAAAGTATTGTATGATTTGATTGCCGAGGATGGAAGTAAAACAACCGTATGCAAAAGATGCCAGCATAAAAAGCTGGAAACTGTTGCAAATCTGAAATAGAGCGAGAAGGTCACAGATAGAAATAAAGTGAATCAATAAAAGTGAATAAAGTTAATGAAAAAAGCGAGCTCATTGTTGAGCTCGCTTTTTTCATAGGCATGATATTTAATGCATTATTCCAGTGTGGTGATACCACTTACAAATTCATCAATTACTGCTGCCTGATCAGGAGTATAAGACATAATCATAACAACCATGTGCTTACCCTGTTTGTAGCAATAGAAATCCTGGCTGTATACACCGTCATAGGCTGACATTTTTGCAACGGTAAAGGTCTTTCCTGCGATATCCTTTGTTACGGTTTCTAATAACTCATAATCCTCAGAAGGTAACATTTCCATAGCGGAATCTAAATACTCCTGTTCGCTCATTTTGGTACCACCGATGGACATAGCAAGATTTTCATAAATAAGTTGAACATTGCTAAAGGTTTCATTTTCAGTAATCATAAAACCATATACAGTTTTTAACTCAGCAATCTTGTCTAAAAGCTCCTGGCCAGCATCATCTGAATCTGTGCTGATTTCATTTAACTGTGCGATTTCTTCATCAGTAGAAATTGTCCAATTGTCAGAAACAGGGAACTTCATATTAAGCCAGGTATTCTCAAATGTAGTTCCGTTCCAAGCACCTACGGCAAATCCATCATCTCTGCCACCGCTGCATCCGGTTAAAACAAGTGATAAAACTAACAATAAAGTTACAATGATTTTCTTTTGCATTTTCATAAATCTACTCCCTCTTTTTATTATAATACTTTTGTATTCTAACTGTTTACCAAATAAATGGAAAGTAGGGAAAAAGTACTATATTTGGAAGTGTTTTGTCGAATTTTGTATAATGAGATAATATTAGGTATGTTTTAGATCATAAGCTGAAGGAGCAAATTAAAGAGCTGCTAGAAGGTAGTGAAATGAATAGAGTAGGAAATTGACAGATAAATGACATATTTTATAAAAAAATGTAGTAAAAAAGTAAAAATTGATTGATTTTAACAATAATAATGGTATAATTTAATAAATATGTAATATACAGCATATTCTTTTTAAAGGCAAACTTATCGAAAGGTAAGGGCGCAAAGCCATGGATCTAAAGGAAACCATTTCCCATGACCGCCAGGCTGCTAAGTTTTATGTAATAGGTGAATTGGTGAGTACCCAAGTCTCTATTATTTTAAACTTATAAGGAGGAAATATGTATCAGAATGTACACATCTTAGGGGTTGGATCTTATCACCCCAAACGAAAGTCTGACAACCGCCAAGTGATTGATCATTTCAAAAAATACAAGGTGGATGAACATGCCGCGCAGCTGTTTAGAAAGCTGGGAAGAGAAACCAGAACCTTAGCAACAGAAGATGAAACCAGCTTATCTATGGCTGTGGAAGCGGCTAAAAATGCTCTAAGTAATTCTAATTTAATTCCAGAAGATATTGATATGATTATTTCCGTTTCAGATACTCCGGAATACCTATCACCATGCTGTGCGCTATTAATCAAGAACCAAATTCAAGCCACCAATGCACATGCGATTTTTGATATGAACGCAAATTGTGTCGGTATGCTGACAGCCATGGATACAGCTGCTAGATATCTTAAAACAGATGAGAAGTATAAACGGGTACTGGTAGTAGGAAGTCTCTTAATAAGTCCACAAGCAAGAGAGGATGATATGGTTGCATACGGCTGCACTGGGGATGGAGCCGCTGCTATCATACTTGAAAAAAGATTGGAGTCGGAAGAGAGAGGATTACTGGGTTCAAGAATGTATACGGATGATCAGTATTATTGGTCAATTACAATGCCTGCATGTGGTTTCTCAAAGATTGCGGACGAAAAAATCGAAGGTGATAATAAGAAAATGCTTTGGAAGCCCTTCGATTTTAGCTTTTTGTCAGAGAAATGGTCGGAGCTTATAAAAAAATTGCTAGCGGATCGTAAATATAAGCCCGAGGATGCCACTCATTATTTTATGTCACAGTTCTCCTATACGGATATTGTACTTACTATGAAACGATTGGGAAGTGATATGGAAAAGGTTACTTATATTGGAGACAAATATGGATATACAGGCTGTACTAGTCCGGTCATGGCTTTGGAGGAAAGATTAAGATTAAAGCGGTTCAATAAGAATGAGCTATCCATATTCTGTTCGGTCGCTTCAGGGTATTCAATGACCGCCTTACTATATAAATGGTAGATACAATAGAGAAGGAGATAAATTATGAACGAAAGAAGCACAATTACAAAATATCAATTTGGCACACTTAAATTTGTACTTATTATCTATTCCATAAGTGCAATCTTAGCAGGAACACTGTTTTTATTTCTTAAAAGAATGGGGCTATTAGGAGAGGTTAAATGGACAGCATTATTTGTGTTAGCCATTCTTATGGTAGTAGAAATCGTTACCTTCAAGGTTATGTATACGAAAACTGTTAAGAATAGTGATCACATAACATCAACCTTTCAAATACTTAAAATAATCATATTAATATTTTCCTATGTGAATTATGTCTATATGGGTCTTATGATTCCTTCAAAAGAGCTTTGGGCATGTGTTTTCTATTTTATTATTTTGGGAGCTTTATTCCTTGATAATAGATTGAATATTGCATTTGTGGTATTGGGAATACTATCAAACATAATCCTGTTTGTTCTCAATCCAACCACGTTACCGGATGAGAAGTATATAGTAAGAGAACTGATATTACGATTTGTAGTAATAAGCTTAATATCATTTGGTATTTCAGCATTTACCTTCTTCTCATCTAAAATATTAAAAAAAATAGAAGCAAACGAAGTTCAAATCAAAAAGCATTATGAGAATAATGAAAAAATGATTAAGAATGTGGCACAAATAGCGCAAAACTTACTGTCTTCTAGTGAAAACCTGTCGGAGATCGCTATGGAGGAAAGTGTTTCTATGGAGAGGATTGCTAATACCAGCCAGGATGCATCCAAGGATGCAGATACCATGTTACATTATATTGAAGATAATAACAAAAGTCTTGGTATGCTGCTCAGATCCAATAAATCCGTCCTGAAAAAGGTGAAGGATACCGAGGATAAATCCACTAAGCTGATTGACATATCAAATCAAAATGAAGAAGCACTTAGTGAGACATTGTCAATTATTACTGACATTAAAAACGACATAGAAAATACGTTAGAAGCAACCCATGTGTTGGAAGAACAATCGAACCGGATGGATGAGATATTTGATATCATTCTCCAGATTTCAATCCAGACGAATTTACTTTCCCTTAATGCGTCAATTGAAGCTTCAAGAGCAGGTATTCAAGGAAGGGGCTTTGCAGTGGTAGCAAAGGAAATCAGAAAGCTTGCAGACAGCACCCGTGTATCGTTAAATGATGTGGCTACGATTACGCAGGACTTTAAAGAAAGGGTGCTTTCGGTTAAGGGACTGATGACGGAGAATGCAGAAAAGGTGAACCACGGTAACGAAATTCTAAGTAATACTGTGCAAAATATTACGGATATGATCGTAGATCTCAAGAAATCAGTGAATAACATCAATGAAATCAGTAATCTTACTAGTTCCATGCTGTAGGGAACTCAGAACACAGTGGAATTAAACAGCAAAATAACGGAGACGACAAATAAAACCATAGACAGTTTTCATATAGTATTTAATTCCATTAGTGAAAATCTGGCTACCAGTGAGGAACTGGCTAGCAGTGCCGAAACACTGAAGAGTATTGCAGAAGATATGTATAAGCTGATCTCCGATGAGTCATAAGACAATTATGGATGCTGTCTGATACGCTTATCTGATTAAGTTCTGGTATAAGTTCTGTCTATTCTGCCATACTGGTAATGTAATGAATTACTAGGAGGGAATAGAATGACGGATGATAATAAGATGAGGAGTACCAAAAATCATAAGAAGGAGGATGGAACCTTCCATTCCAAACATATTAAACATGACCCTCAGGCAGAAAGTGCCCGGGCCGTATTTGGATTAAAGGAGGACAATCCAAAGAACAAAAGTAGTCATAGTAGCAGATGATGAAATTACAAAAAGTGGATATACTGAGGATGCTTCACAACATATTATCTGACTGTGAAGCATCCTTTTTTCGGGGAGGGAAATGAAAGACCCACTTGCCAATTTCAGTATGGCATGATAAAATATATTTTGATAATCAAAGTATTTAACATTTGGTATAATGAGTGGAAAGAGGGAAAACATGATAATTGAACCTAAAGTAAGAGGGTTTATCTGCATGACGGCACACCCGGAAGGCTGCAAAGAAAATGTTGCCAGACAGATATCGTATATCAAAAAATTAGGAAAAACAGAGGGACCAAAAAGGGTACTTATAATAGGTGCATCTACCGGTTATGGACTGGCAACCAGAATTGCTGCAACCTATGGATGCGATGCTTCAACGATTGGAATAATGTATGAAAAACCAGCTAATGACCGAAGAACGGCTACACCGGGCTGGTATAATACGAAAGCTTTTGAAGAGTTTGCTACAGCGGATGGTTATTATGCCAAAACCATTAATGGGGATGCTTTTTCTAAAGAAATTAAAGAGCAGACGATTGAATTAATAAAAAGTAGCATGGGAAAAGTGGACATGGTAGTCTATAGTTTGGCAGCACCCAGAAGAACCATGCCGGATGGAACGATTTACAACTCCGTACTAAAGACAGTTGGCGGTAATTTTACGAACAAGTCATTAAATTTGAATAATAATACCATAACAGAGGCAACTATTGGTCCGGCAACGGAAGAAGAGATTCAAGCTACAATTAAGGTAATGGGCGGTGATGACTGGAAGGACTGGATTACTGAACTGGATGCTGCCGGTGTATTGGAGGAAAAGGCGGTAACAATCGCATACTCTTATATTGGACCCAAGCTGACCTATCCGGTTTATTATCATGGAACAATTGGTCTTGCAAAAGAGCATCTATACAATACCTCTGTTGAGATTACGCAGGAGTTTTCTTCAAGAGGAATTAAAGCGTATATCTGTGTGAATAAGGCTCTTGTCACACAGGCCAGTTCAGCGATTCCTGTTGTACCGTTATATTTTGCAATACTGTATAAGGTTATGAAGGAGCATGGGCTTCATGAAGGCTGCATCGAACAGATGGGACGTTTATTCCATGATAAATTGACGCCAGTAGGAGCGATAGTCGATGAAATGAACCGTATTCGCCTGGATGATTATGAGATGCAGGACCATATTCAGCATAAGGTGATGGAGCTATGGGATCAGATCAACACGGAAAATGTGAATGAGCTGGCAGACTTGACAGGGTATTGGGAAGATTTCTACCATATGTTTGGTTTCCGCTATGAGAACATTGACTATTCAAAAGATGTGGATATATAACGAGATCGGTATCCAGTGCCAGAAGATTATAGGATATCGATTTATTATATCAGGTTGACAGATTATGCTTTTTATGATATTTTTGCATCAGATTATACGACTGACGGAAGTGGAATTAACCACATGAAGTATAATATACAAGAGGAGATTCATATTTCACTTGTTAGATAAAGCCGACCGTCTGGGCGAGAGCCTGGATAGTTGGCTCTTTTTGTTGATACATATTAATCACGGAAAAGGAGAGTATGGAATTGGTGCAGGGCAGCAATCAAGAATTCATTGTACCAGACTGGCTGGTAATAAAGCAGATACCTGGTTTCTAAGACAGGCGCCAAAGGTGCTGAATCTGTTCCGTTATATTGCACAGCCCGGAGGATCTGTACGGGATGAGCATGTGATAAAGACCTGCGATAAATATGGTATTGCCATGGCATTTACAGGGGTTCGTCTTTTTCATCATTAAGGACTGATATAATCTCCTTTTGAATCTAAATATCTGATAATGATAGATTTATAGGTATTATTGCATAGTCCCATTCCTGATTCTGACATTGATTTGACAAAATTTTTATGTAATACTATATTTAGGATTATATATTATGGCGTTGTTATTAGAAAAGATGAAATTCTTGTAGAATTTAATATCTTCTTGCAGCCAGGAGGGAAAGCAGTATGAAGATCAGATATTTGAAAAGGATATGTTTTTTATTTATGCTTGGTATTTCATTAACACTATTTTGGAATCAAAATAGTATGACGGCAAAAGCAGCAACACCAACATTTAAGGAAAAGAAGATTGAAATACGAGGATTAGATGAGACCCACCAGCTTACGATAAAAAACAAAGTGAAAAACAGTAAATATAAATGGTCATCTTCTAATAAGAAGGTAGCAACCGTTACGAACAATGGTCTAGTGACATCAGTAAATAAAGGAAGTGCAGTGATAAAATGTAAGATAACTTATCCATCTGGAACGACGAAGACCTTGAGCTGTGATGTGACGGTAATCATACCTTCAGAAGACATTAGAATAAACAATGCAGCAGAGATTAATGGTGCGCATATTATGAGAGTGGGAGAGACCTATGATTTCAACCGAACTCTGACTCCCAGTAATTCATCTGACAAAACCTATTGGTCCATTGATACCTCTGCCAGCGATACGAATCCCAATGCGATCCGTATTGATAACAGTTCGAAGGGAATCGTTACGGCCTTAAGAACTGGAAAGGTTATTCTTGTAGCGACAGCAGCAAAAGAGGCTACAGCCAAATCGGCTAAGAATAGTGAGATCAAGGACGCAATTATTATCGAGGTAATAGGTCAAGCTGATGAGGTTACATCAGCAGAGATCATAAATTCCAGAACGATTAGAGTAACGTTTGGCACTGCAATTCGGGAATCCACAGTTGTAAATTCCAATGGAAAGCTGTCAAGTAATATTGTTATTACTCCTCTTGAAGGAACCAATGGAGTAAAAGCCAAAGATCCCGGAACATTTGCTGCCAGCTTATCAAATAACTCAAAGGTTCTGACCATAACCTCCAGTAATACCTTTAACGGTAAATATGGTATCACGTTCACGAATAGAATCTTAACATCGGAAGGAAAGAGTATCTATCAGGATTATGTCGTTCTTAGCTATTCGGACGGATCCTCAGGTAATAATACGGACAATTCGACGGGTAATACCGGTACGAATGATGATACGATATATGATACAGATGCACCGGAGGTTTCCTCCATTGAGCTGGATGGGGATGGAATGACTACGATCATTACCTTTAAGGAGAAAATGGACTTTACTTATTTCAGAGTTAATGATGCAAGAGTAGCTTCCAGCACTACTGCTGTTCAGACAAGTACAATCAGCTTCCTGAACAATGAAACGAATTATAATTTCAGCTCCGATGGTAAATCAATTAGAATTAACTTATCACCGATTGACTCTAAGGATTACAACAAGTCCTTTGTTGTAACAATCTCCGGGTTAAGGGATAAGGCAGGTAATGATTTAATCAATGGTAGCTTTGATGCAATAATACGCACGGATACTAATCCAAAGCCTCAGGCAAGGCCGATTTCAGTGACTCGTACATCCTATGATACGATTACCGCAGCCTTTACACGCTCCATTCGTGATCCTGGTTATGCATATATCAATAACAGCGGGTATATTTACGGTGAAGTTGATTTGGATAATAGCAGACTGGTACATTATAAGTTGTCAAGTTATGACGTTACATTAACCGGTACCCAGAAAGTATCCATCGGTCATTGGGATAGCTATAATGTAATATCGAATGATACCTATGCAAATCAAATGTATGATTTTAATGTATACTTCACAACGGAAACAGTAAGACCTGTATTGATTTCCTATGAATTCAACTCAGATCTTAGCATTCTTACTCTTAAGTATAGTGAAGACGTGCATTTGAATTCTAGTAGTGGTTACCTGGATGCAAAAATGGCATCTTATCAATACAATGACAGCAATATAGGTATGATAGAGTATTCTGAGATTAGTACGGTAGACAATGTAATCGAAATTATGTTAAAGAATCTCACGATATATGGGGATTATACCTTTACGATACCGGAAGGCTTTATCGTTGATAATTACCGGAATTATTGTAGAAGCAGTGTAGTAACCGTACATAATCGAAGTGGAATGCAAGCCGTTAGTAAACTTGCTGAGCCATATTCCATAGAGCAATCCGAGGCAAATCATTCCATCATCAACATTAAGTTTGCTGATAAACTGGATAATACTACAGCTTTGAATGTTAATAATTATTCGATTTCCGGTGCAACAGTGAAAGAAGTGAAGCTGATCAATAATTCAACCTATGGTTCTACCGTTCAGCTTGTTCTGGAAAAGGGAAGTATTACTACTACAGGCAAGCAGAGTATTACCATATCCGGTATTAAGGGATATAACAACAGCTTCTCTGAGATGGAGGAATATACTACTAATATTAATTTAGTAGAGAATACAGATCCAGAGCTTAAGAGCATTAAGTTCAACGATAAGACACGGAATACAGTAGAGTTAACCTTTACAGAAGCTGTGAAAGGAAGTATGTCAGTTACTGTACAGGAACGTTCTACAGGATATATCATTGGTAGTACGGTGTCTGTGTCGGGGGATAAGGTTATTATTACCTTGGATACAATTCCTGAAGATGGTACTTACCTGAAGATATTCGTTCATAATAATAGCATCACTGACCTCAATGACAATGAGTCAATCGTTAATCCGGTATTGAATGCGTTGGTGAATTACTAGATATAATATAATAATATCAAAAATATTAATACGGCCTGCCGATTTTGGCAGGCCGTTGACGGAGAAATATGAATACGACGATTAAAACAATTGAAGATTTATCACTGAATGCATGGCCATCCCATCAAATGGAGCTTTATGATGGATGGATCTTAAGATTTTCTCATTTTTATACTCACAGAACGAATAGTGTGGAACAGTTTGGTACCTCGACCTTATCTTGGCGTGAAAAGATCCCGTACTGTGAAGCCGCATATAAGCGATGGGGGACACCGGTCATCTTTAAAATCAGTCCTTTGGTATCAAAGGATTTTGACTATATACTGGAAAATCGCAATTATGAAATACAGCATACAACCAATGTCATGGTATTGGACCTGGCTGATGCAGTTATGGATGCTTCGATGGAGGAAGTAACAATCAGTTATCACATTGACCGGACCTGGGTTGACAGTTTACTGGATTTAAAAGGTACAACAAATGCGATACATAGAACCATTGTACCTACTATGTATAACGCTATAGCCAAGGATACCATCTGTGTATCTATTATAAGAGAGGGCACTATCATAGGAACAGGTCTTGGAATTCTTGATCGGGATTATGTTGGAGTATATGCCATTCACGTAAGAGAAGATTACCGTAAGAAAGGTCTGGCACGTTCCCTGTGTACCTGTATTCTAAAAGAGGGTATGAAGAAGGGTGCTACAAAGGCTTATTTACAGGTGGTGGATGGGAATGATCCGGCTTTCCGATTGTACCAGTCGCTGGGCTTTCAGAATTTCTATACCTACTGGTTTCGTGTAAGAAATGAATAGAATGAGTCATCAGGCAGAATGCGATTAGAATAAAAAAGTGGCTGTTACATAATATATTCGTGGGGACTAGATTGATCATAATCCCTGTAGTTACATTATGTAGCAGCCATTTGATTTATATGTATGATAATCCCTTATAGAGATGCAGAGTTCGTCCCGTGAAACACTTCTTTATAAAAATCTTCGTATTGATATCCAAAATCAGCAGATTCCACTACGATAGTTTTACCTTCGCCAATTGTTTCTGCTAATTTCAATGAAACAGCTACATTAGCACAAGACGATATTCCTAAATATAATCCCTCTTTTTTGACCAGATCCCTTGCAGTATTAACTGCTTCACTATAACTGACATTAATGCATTGATCAACGATTTTCGTATCAAAAACAGAAGAAACCAAGCCGATGGAAGCACCTTGGATTTTGTGAGGAACGGAAACACCATTCAATATATCACATCCTTGTGGCTGCATTGCCACGACAATTGTTTTATCATTGGCCTCTTTTAGTCGTTTGCCTGCACCAGTTATAGTACCCCCACTGCCGACAGCAGAAATGAAGTAATCAATATGTTTAACCTGATCTAGAATCTCTTTCCCGGTAAAATTATAATGGGCCATGGGATTTGAGGGATTTGATAATTGATCTAGCCAGATATAGTTTTTATTTTCAGATACGATCTCTTTAACGAGCCTAATATGTGAGTCGCTTCCTGTTGTGCTGTCGGATAGTAAAACCCTGGCACCATAACCTCTTAGCAAATTAATATTTTGCTTACTATAATTATCGGGTATGACCAAAGTAATATCATAACCTCTATTGATTGCCATTAATGTTAATCCCAGTCCGGTATTTCCACCGGTGGGTTCGATTAATGATGCTCTAGTACCCGGTTTCAGTAATCCGTTTTTCTCGGCGTCTAATATCATCTGATAGGACACTCTGGCTTTTTTACTGCCTCCGGGATTACAGCCTTCTAGCTTTATGTAAATGTTCGCTTTTGATTGGGGAACCATTCTGGTGAGCTTAACCATTGGGGTATTCCCCATATAATTCATATAGTTTTCTTTCATAAATTCTGCAGTATATCTGCTACTCCTTTCATAATCTGACAATAATCCGGTATAGAAAAATGTTTGTTCACTTAGGATTAATAAGGGCTTTTTCCCATAAGGACATCGAATACATGATCTTTGAAAATACTGATGGATACGTAGAGCAATAGGACTCCCATTAGCTTATTAAATATTAATAAGATTTTTTTCTGCTTAATTAAATCACTGAAGAATTGTCCAACCAAGCAATACATTGAGGGCGCACCGATTACCAATAATCCAAATACTATGGACATGATCAAAATATTGATGCCATTAATATTATTAGCAGGAAAATTAATGGTTGCTATTGGTAAGGCAGCTAATATAGCCTTTGGATTAATGATTTGCATAAGAAATCCATCACGCAACGTTAATGTGTTTTTCTTCATTTGTTCTTCTATTGTGACATCTTCTTTAAAGATTTTGATTGCAAGATAGAAGATATATAGCCCTCCAAGAATACTGGTATAAAGCAGGTATTCTTTTTTTATGAGTTTTTCCCCTGAGTAGCCGCAGACGAAAAATAATATAAACATGGCGATTCCCACTCCGGTAAAAAAGCCGATTGATTTCCTAAATTTTTTATTTAGACCCAATGTTAGGCCCATGATATTCACCGGCCCCGGTGTGTACATGATTCCAATACCGTATAATAACATCTGTAGCATATGATCTCCTCTTTTCTTTATTTAATTAGTTATTCTGTACATATTGAACATTCGTGTAATTAGTGTAAATGCTATTTAGAAAAGGATTGTTGATTAAATAGATACTCTCGTTTTCATCAATCATTATTTGTAGATTGATACTATTTCCGATTTCCATATCAGAGCTTCTTTGGTACTCGATTTTAAAAGCCAAGTATTTATTAGTACGTATTTGAATAGATATTTTGAGATTCTCAATGGGTATGTAATACTCATCCACAGCAATGATATGGGAATTCTCTAAGTTTTCTCCATATATAACAAATACAGAATCCTCTTTTGGAACTAGAGCGTAAACATTAATATTACTGAATATATTGTTATTCTTTATCAGTTGAATTTGATTTTTGATTATTACTTTTTGATTGCTGGGAATATCATTTAACACGACGGCACAGGGGGCAATCATCACATTATTACCAATGTTCACTGGGCCTAACACTCTGCTAAATGCGCCTATTTCAACGTTATTTCCGATACCGGGATGACGCTTTCCTTTTGGATTATTTGCGATTCCTCTGGCTCCTAGAATCACTCCTTGAAGTATATAACAGTTATTTCCTATCTCAGTCGTCTCGCCGATAACGGTTCCTGTACCATGATCAATTACAAAACCATTCCCGATTTTTGCACCTGGATTTATTTCAATTCCTGTTTGGTACTTCGCATACTCGGATATTTTTCTGGCCAATCTATGACGTGATTCATAGGTTAAGTCGTTACAATATCTAATTTCGTTTGCGATACGATAGTAAACAACTGCTTCGAAGGATTTATATGCTTGCAGAATAATATTCGCAGAACCGTTAGATGCAGGATCTCTTTCTACAAAGGATAAGAGGTCTGAATATAATTTATGAATAATTTGAGTTTCTAGATATTTTGCCCGAGGAGTTGATAAATTCAAATCTATATAATCTTTATAGGATATAAATTGATTTAACACTTTTGAGATCTTTAAGTATATTTGATATTGAATGTCATCTTGATGTAGCTTTTTCTGCATTTATAGGCCTCCTTATATGATGTATTCGGATTGCATTTTTATTGTTTATAAGATTGTTATCTGAAGTTTAATCTTTAGATACTATTTTGCAATAATTTACATTGTATGGTATAATATTCTTATTCATTGTAAAAGAGCCACCTAAAAGAGAAAATATGGTGCCACCTAAAGAGGGTATAATATGGTTTATATCAACAGGAATAGTAAAGAACCTCTATATATGCAAATTTATCAGCAAATCAAAAAAGAGATTTTAGACGGTAGCCGGAAAGAAGGAGAAGTCCTGGAAGGAACCAGGGGTCTGGCTAAAACACTAAATGTAAGCCGGAACACGGTAGATTGCGCATATAGCCAGTTATTAGCGGAAGGATACATTGCATCGAAGAAGGGTATTGGATATTATGTTATGAAAGTTCCGCGAATTAAGGTGAGCGACAGAAATGTTTCGAATAATTTCAGTATCATTAAGAAACATTCTGATAATGTACCACAGCATAAAGTGATCTATGACTTAACGAATAGCAGTTATACCAGCGATCTCTTTCCTAAGAGGTTATGGAGAAAGTATACCCTGGAATGTCTGGACAGACTTGATAATGAAGCTAGGATATCATCCTATCAGGATAAGCAGGGAGAATTGTATTTACGAAGTAATTTACTTTCCTATCTTAAGCGGATTAGGGGGGTACGTTGCGATGAAAGGCAAATAATAATAACATGTGGTATCCAACAATCCTTAGAATACATATGTAAAATGCTACACTGTAAGGAAGCAACTATTCTGATGGAGGAGCCGGGATTTGATAAGGCCGTATCTGTTTTCATGAATAATGGAATAAGAATACAAACTGTGCCGGTGGATAAAAAAGGCATCGTTGTCTCAGAGCTTCCGCTTATTGATAATGTAAGTGCAATCTACTCCACACCATCCCATCAGTTTCCAACTGGAGCAACGTTATCGATTGACCGTAGATATGAGTTATTGAAATGGGTAAAAGAGAGAAACGTATATATTATTGAGGATGATTTTGATAGTGAACTCAGATATTATCATAAGCCGATACCTTCATTACAATCCATAGACAGTGATAACAGAGTCATTTATTTAGGTACATTTTCAAAAACATTATCACCATCCATTCGAATGGGATACATGATATTACCACCACAACTGTTGGAAATATATGATAATATTTTTAATACTTACAATTCTACGGTTCCTTTACTTAATCAATATGTAATCGGCCGATTAATTGAGACGGGTCATTATGAACGTCACATTCGCCGCTTGAACAATGTATTTCGAAAAAGGCTGGAACTTTTTTTAGCTGAATTTTCAGAGGTTAAGGATAAGATTAATATTTCAAGTAACGGAAGTGGTCAGTACTTTTTACTCAAATTCTCTGAGAAGGTCAAACAGGATGAGCTCATTGAAAGGGCTCTAGAACACGGAGTGAGAGTATATTCCACAATGAGATTCTGGCAGGATAAAGCTGCTTGCCCACCGAATACCTTATTTCTTGGCTTTAGTAAGATTAAGCTGGAGGATATTCCGGATTGCGTAACACGTTTAAAAAAAGCATGGGCAGAGTGGTTATATTAAGCCTGCCATGTTATTGTGACTGTTTTTTTACTACATAGGGATGGAAAGCAATTAAGATTCCGAATATTTGCATCTATGGAGAATAATGGTTTACAAAATATGTTATATGAAATATAATTTACTAGAATAACTATGGAGGGATTAGCTTGAGGAAAATAATATCCTTTATTCTTTGCATAATATTATGCATTGCTTTTATTAATCCGCAGACTGCAGAGGCTGCTATTGTAATTAGTAAGGCAAAAGCAACTATGGAAGTTGACTCTACTCTAAAGCTTAAAGTAACCGGTACATATAGTAAAATCACATGGAAAAGTAGTAAGAAGTCTGTAGCTACAGTGAATAGTTCAGGGGTAGTCACTGCGAAAATGGAAGGAAAAGCTACGATTACCGCTACTGTTGATAAGAAGAAATATACCTGCAATGTTACAGTTGTCGATAGTAATAAGACAAAACCATATAAAACTGGAGATACCTGGACTGTGGATGGTATATGGACTCTGACATTTAATTCTGTGACTACGACGGAGGAAAGATATCATCAGCCTGGAGATGATATTCCGAAGCAAGTAGTAGTGTTAGATTATACCTATGAAGGTATAGACGATGGCGGAAACTATATGGACATGTATACCTTTAGTGTAATTGATGCCAATGGAAATATAGCCCGTAAGTATCCTTCGAAGGATATGGATGATACAAAACTCGGAGAAAAATGTGAAGGACTGAAAGCAATATACGGACTATTTGCTGAAAGTGATATGATTACAGTAAAAGTAACAATGTATGACGATGATTATTGTGAGTATAAAGCGATATTTGAATTAGATATAGAATAAATAGTAGCAACAACCCACTACGCCTTCGTAGTGGGTTGTTGCTAAAAGAACGAAAGGATATATCCGATGAATGATACGGCTCTATCAAAAATATTTTGGTTACTGTTAAGAAAATGTTTTCAAAAGAAGATCGCAGAGACATTTAATTTACATGTTGCAAGGGACATCATGAAGAGTGTAAAAGTAAATTACTATACTATATTGCGTAATTTTCGGTCTTTCGGAAAACATAATCCTAAATTAGTTGATATCTTGCTTACTGCTCTTGTTGCTGCTATATTTAAAGCGGGAGATGGTAGAATATCCATTGCACAGATGGACTCTATTTTGACGGACAGTATGGAGTCTTCCTATATATTTAAGAAATCTTTCGAAAAGGATGATCACTTTAGCAAGAACTGGCAGGACAAACGTTACTCACAAGCACTTGAATCAAAGAAAAGAAAATATCCATCGGATTTTGTCTGTGATTTCATATACGGTGAAAATTATAATGAATATGGTATTAATTATTATGAGTGTGCCATTTATAAGCTTTTGAGACAGGAAGGATGCCCTGAACTGACATCACTTTTCTGCAAGTTCGATTATGTAATGGCCAAGCACATGGGTGCCACACTGAAACGTACGAAAACTTTAGTAGCGGGAGGCGATTTTTGCGATTTTTGGTATACTAAAATATAATAATTTCCAAAGGAGGTAACTAATGAACTATCAATTTAAAGTACCAGATAAAAAGAAGATCCGTGTGATTCTGGATACAGATGCAGCGTGTGAAGCAGATGACCAATATGCAATTGTACATGCCTTAATGACACCTCGGTTTATAGTGCGAGGAATTATAGCTGAGCAGTTCAATTCATACGGGGGAGAAACATCGGTCGAGAAAAGTTACCAAGAAATTGAACATATTTTAAAGCTTATGAACCTATCCGATACCATCCCAGTTAAGCGGGGTGCCTTTCGTCCTTTAAAATCAGAGGAAGATACTCCTGAATCGGAGGGAGCAAAATTCATTGTGGAAGAAGCAATGCGTGATGTAGAAGAACCATTGTATGTGCTTTGTCAGGGCGCAATCACCAATATGGCGTTAGCATTGAAGCACCAGCCGGAGATTGCAGAACGTCTAACCTGCATCTGGATTGGAGGAGGCTCCTATCCGAAGGGTGGTTGGGAATTTAACTTATGCAATGATTATCATGCTGCCAATGTCGTATTCAAATCGAAACTCCAACTGTGGCAGGTTCCAATGGATTGTTATACACAGATGCAGGTGGGATATGCTGAATTAGAACAAAAGGTTCGACCATACGGCGAGATCGGAAAATACTTATTTGAGGAAATGCAGCAGTATGCCAATTCGGATATGGCTTTTTGGACGATTGGTGAAAGTTGGGCACTTGGTGATTCACCTGCAATTGGGTTGGCAATGAACCCGGGATGTGGCCGGAGTGAAGAAAGGAATGCCCCTACTGTTGACAAGGAAGGACATTATTATGAAAGCAATAGTAATCGTAAAATCAAGGTATTCCATGAAATAGATTCACGATTTATCCTGGAGGATTTTTTTGCAAAACTGTATCTGAATTATAAAGAGTAAGTTGTTTTCATATCTACGCGGTAAACAGCTCACCACGCCATTATGTACGGGCAAAAAGCCTGGCACGCCATTGTGAACAGGCAAAACAACCCACTACACCTTTGTAGTGGGTTGTTTGCTAAAAAGGGGAGGATAAGTATTTAACTTCTCTTTGGTAATCATAATTGGAGGGGGAATCCAATTATGAAAGAGCATACGCATTTACATCCTTGTAACGGAACTCCTTTGTTCCTTATTAGGATATTACTATTATGATACACATTTACATTATTTATACATAAAATAAAAAATATTTCATAATGGATTTTATGAAAATTCCATGTTATACTATACGCGATAAGCTGTAAGCAAGGCAAATGCTAAGCTAATGCTAAGATGCATAAGAAAATATGCGAGGAAGGATGAAAATCATGGGTTTATTGCAAGAATGGAGAGATTATGCATATTCTAAGGAAATGCAGGGACGCTCCGGCCAGATATTCTGGGCAAACTATTTTAACGTGGAAAAGGAAATCTATAAGAAGCTTCTGGCTGATCCGGATAAAACATGGGAAGGTAGTGTTGCTTCCCTGGCAAAGGAATTTGACACAGAGCTAAGCTTATTCGTTGGTTTCTTAGATGGTATTAATGACAGCTTGGTAACTCCGAATCCGATTGAGGAAATGGATCAGGATACGGTAGTGAACTTAACCTTTGATAAAGAAAAACTGTATTACAATATGGTGGAAGCAAAGGCAGACTGGCTTTACAACCTGGAAGAGTGGGAACCATTATTGACAGAAGAGCGCCGTAAGGAGCTTTACCGTCAACAAAAGGCATCCGGTACCATTGTTAAGGATAAAAAGATCGGAAGAAATGATCCATGCCCTTGCGGTAGTGGTAAAAAGTATAAAAAGTGTTGCGGACTGAATGCATAATATAGGAAGGGTGTAGTAACCCATCGCTGCCCATACGGTAATGAGAGGTTACTACACCCTTCAATAATAAATTACATTTTTCATATTTAATTATTCTCTTGTTTATAAATCAGATATTTCGCATAGTTTTTAATTTCGTTAACACTATCTGGGTTTAATTGCTGATACAAATCAAAAAATTCAACGATATCCTTATCCAACACCTCTCCGCCTACAGGAAGATAAGAATCACTAACTCCCAATAGGTAATCACAGGTGACATCAAAATACTTTGATAGAGCGATTAATTTGTCAAAGGAAGGCTCATTTCTTTCCGATTCATAATTTGAAATTGCAGTAGGCTTAAGTCCAAGAATATCAGCTAATTCACCCTGTGTAAGTTTGTTTTTTAGTCTTAATTGCTTCAAACGAACGTTAAAATTCATTTCTCTCTCCAATTCTACATTATCGATACATTATTTACCATTTTAAACAATTATATAACTAAATTTTTCACAATGTCAATATATATTGCAGGAATGGTATAAAATACCAAAAATTAATTGACAAATAAATGAAAGGAAAATATTATATTAGTAGAAAATTGTAGAAATATAACGACATAGCGTGATAAATGGGGATATTTGGCGCTCAGAAATGAGGGGATCGAATGAAATTGAAGAAATTCATATCAAAAAGCGATCTATTGATTGAGAATACATTGGAAATGTATATTTTTTTTGATAATACAGGCAGAATTATCGAATGCAATATAAAGGCACTTAATGAGTTGGGATATGGTGAGGATATCTATCATGTTACTGTCGATCAGATTTTCAAGGAAATATTTGATTTTAACCAAGATGAAATGCTGATTAACACAAAAAGCTTAGATAAGACTTGTGAAACGGTTGCCTATCGTAAGAATCAAACCTGTTTTCCGGTAATATTAAGGGTTGCTATAAAAAGAGATAAGAAGTCATTTCTTGGGCTTTGTACTGCTATGAATATTCAAGAAAAGAAGGAAACCTTGCGTGAATTAGGACATGCACAGCAAGAACTCAAGGCTTTTCAGCAGAACCGAAATGATATGGTGGCAAATATAACCCATGAACTACGGACTCCGGTAAATGGAATTATGGGTCTGAGTAATAGCCTCCTTGAAATGGATTCAAAAGAAAAGCAAAAAGAAACGGTAAACTTAATTAGGGATTGTTGTAAAAATCTGAATAGAATTATTAATGATTTATTGGATTATTCGCAAATAATAAACAATAAATTAAGAATAAGAAAAAAAGAATTTGAGTTTCGTAAGTTCATTCATGATGTAATAGCTGTCAATCAATGTAAGATTGATGAAAAAGGACTTAAACTTTTAGTCAGTGTTTCATCAGATATCCCGGATCGATTGGTGGGAGATGAGTTACGTTTAGCACAGGTGTTGAATAATTTATTCTCGAATGCAATTAAGTTCACATCTGAAGGACAGATTGCATTGGAAGTAGTAAAACTAGCTCAATCGGAACATGATGTAGAGCTTTTTTTCATGGTGATTGATACGGGTATCGGGATTAGTGCGGAGGATAAGGATAGAATGTTTCAAAGCTTCATTCAGGGAGATGGTTCTATTTCCAGAAAATTTGGAGGTACTGGTCTGGGATTGTCTTTATGCAAGAGCCTGGTAGAAGCAATGCATGGAACGATGTCAGTAGATAGTGAAAAGAATAAAGGAAGTACATTTTCCTTCTCTGTTCATCTGGAGTTGCCGATTCATTCCAGAAATATTATAATGAGGGGGAAGCCAATACCTATTCAGAATAAGACCGATGATCAGATGGATATGAAGGACATATCCACCTCAAAGATTGTGACTGAAAAAGAACCTTCGCAATACATAGACAACAGAGCAATTGAATCAACGGAAGAATACGTGAAAAATCTGGATGATACCATGGACAAAATTTCGATTTGCCTGGAACTGGGATCATGGGATAAAGCAGAGAAGCTCGCGTATTTTATTAAAGGACAAATACCCACGGAGATGGAAGTACTTAAGAAGAGTGTGTTTCGCCTGTTATTGGCTATCAGAAAAGAAAGCTATGCTGAGGTTAAAATGATACTAACCGATATTAAGGCTGCCATGAATGGAGTGATGAAGTGAATAGTCCGACTTATGCAATGCCGAACATATTAATAGTTGATGATGTGAATGCAAATCTTGTGTTGCTTACAGAGATTGTACGTAATGCAGGATACACGGCACGCCCTGTGATCAATGCAAAGCAGGCGGTTCGTGCGATTGAGGCGTTGCCACCCAGCCTGATAATATTGGATATATCGATGCCTGAAATTGATGGCTTCATGTTTTGCTCCATGCTTAAGAAAAATGCGAACACCAGAGATATTCCGGTTATATTCGTATCCGCTATGAGTTCAGAGGAAGATAAATTAAAGGGATTAAGAATCGGTGCGGTTGATTATATTACAAAACCATTTCATCCGGAAGAAGTAAAGCTTCGTATCAATAATCATTTACGATTGTATAAAATGCAGCAGGATTTGGAAGCCTATAATAAAAAACTCCATAAAATTATTAATGAGCAGCTTCAGAAGATCTATGATGGAAATAAAAAGTTAATTAATGCAATGGTTAAGCTTTCAACCGAGGGAGATCCATACGAGTTAAGGCATTTGGATCATATCTCGATAAATTGCCGTCTTCTCAGTATCAGCTTACAGCTATCACCTATCTTTTATGAACAAATAACCAATAATTTTATTGAAGCCATTGAAGTGGCTTCCAAGCTCTATAGGATGGAGCAGAAGATTACGGACGGTCCTAGTATATTAGAGGTGATCTATGGAGAAAATCCACAAAATGAATATTTGAAAATGGCCATTGAGATTGTAAAATACCAAAAGGAATCTTGGGATGGCAATGGTTACCCTCAGGGGGTCAGTGGGGACGATATCCCATTGAGTGCCCGAATTGTATCCGTTATTGCGGAATATGAAAATCTGGCATATCCAAATGATAAGGACCACCAGTATTCCCACGAAGAAAGTATTCGTATGATACAGGATAAATCCGGTATTATTTATGATCCCAATATTATAGATATTTTACTAAAAATACAAAACCAATTAAAAGAAAGCCATAGTACAGAATAAAGAATGTTTTACCTTGACTATTCCTTCAAGAAGCATTATGGTTATAATTGATAATAATTTTGATTGAACTCGAATGCAATACATACCAATCAGAATACAATACATATTGTTTACTGGCGAAGGAAAGACGAGGATTATATAGATGAGCGAAATAGGAGATAGCTATATCGATTTTTATAAATCGAATAATAAGCGAAGGAAAAAGAGACGAGTTATCCGCTTATTATTTATTTCTTTATTAATTGGTGGGATGGCCGGTACTGGCTTTCATATAATAAATAAAAATAGGGATTGGTTATATAGAGAACATACCAATGAGCAACAGACTGAAATTGTGCTGGAGCAGCAGGATAACGATACCAATCCTGAACCTGTGGAAATAGTGAACCAATTGCCTATTCCGACTTCGGCTCCAAGTGTTATACCGACACCAGTCATTACACCAAAGGAGCAAAATGAGGCTGTGGAAACAGCGGGTAAGCGAAACGTCCTAACACGCATTCCGGTAAAGGTTAAAGGAATCTATGTTACCGCTCCGGTGGCTGGGATGAGCTTACGTGATCAATTAATTGAGCTGGCAGATACAACTGAAATTAATGCGATGGTGATTGATATTAAGGATGACTACGGTAAAATATCCTATGCCATGAACAGTCCCATGGCAAAGGAAATCGGAGCATTAACGAACACCATACCGGATATGGAGCAGTTGGTAGCTTTGCTTAAGGAAAAGAATATATATCTTATTGCAAGAATTGTTGCTTTTAAGGATCCCTATTTAGCTGAGAGCAGGCAGGAGCTGGCTATAAAAAACGTAGATGGAACACTATATCGGGATAAGAATGGAGATGGTTGGCTAAATCCATACAATCGAGAGGTGTGGGATTATCTGTTGGAGCTCGCTACACAGGCAGCAACTATTGGATTTGATGAGATCCAGTTCGATTATATTCGATTTTCTACGGATGAGGGAATTTCCGAAGCGGATTTTGGAAATGAAGCAGATACCGTAAGTAGGGAAGAGATTATCCTTGAGTTTACGAAATATGCATATGAGAAAATAAAGCCACTGGATGTATTTGTATCGGCTGATGTCTATGGAACGATTATAAGCAGTAAAATCGATGCATCCTTAGTAGGACAGAACTATGTAGAAATGGCAAAATATCTTGATTATATCTGTCCGATGATATATCCCTCTCACTTTGGTGAAGGGAATTACGGAATTGATTATCCGGACCTTGAGCCATATAACATCATACGTAAGGTATTGGTTGCATCGAAAACAAAGCTTGACGAAATACCGGAGGGGGAACATCGTGCAGTAGTACGACCATGGTTACAGGATTTTACCGCATCCTGGATAAAGCAGCATTTGAAATATGGAAAGGATGAGGTTCGAGCACAAATAGATGGAGTATACGATGCAGGCTACGAGGAGTGGTTATTATGGAATCCAACCTGTGTATATTCCGAGGAAGGTTTGATGGAAGAGTAATGATTGACCTGTCTTTCCTATGAATATATTAGCAGTGAGAATAATATACATCTAGTATAAATGATCTGGAGGTGTCCAATGGAAAAGGCATTCCGTCAAAATACAAAGATGTTTGCATTACTTAAGGGGTTACTATTCTCTTATATTATTACAGCATTTATTTTATTACTTCTCTCCTTTCTCATGCTTAAGCTGGACTTGTCAAGCACAGTGATCAGTGGAGGAATCATTTTTACTTATATTGTTTCCTCGTTTATAGGAGGATTTATTGTTGGTAAGAAAGTTGAGCAGAGGAAGTTTATCTGGGGGTTGTTCATGGGGATCGCATACTTTATCATAATTATGCTGGTATCATTGATGATGAATCGTGTGAGCCCGTTACCCCTGGGTAGTCTGTTAACAACATTCATTATATGTGGCATGAGTGGAATGCTGGGCGGAATGATTAGCTAATGAAATATAATAGTGCAACATAGGGCTGGAAATCCGATCGGATATCCAGCCTTATGTGTACAATAGTTATGTTATAGTCTGCGTTCCACAAAAAGATTGTAATTTGACAATGAATTGATTATACTATATATGAAATTTAGGAAACATAGTGTACAAGCTGATTAAGAATAGGAATTTACCCAGTATGATACAGTAAGCTATGTTTATTAATTACGAAAGCGAGGAACATTTCATGAAGACCTATCTTGTTACCGGAGGCGCCGGCTTCATCGGATCTAATTTTGTATTATATTTACTGGATAAATATAAAGATGATATTCAAGTGATCAATGTGGATGCATTAACCTATGCAGGAAATCTTGAGAATCTGAAATCAGTTGAGAAAAAAAGCAACTATAAATTTTTAAAGATAGATATCTGTGATAAGAATGCAGTTCTTGATATATTTAATACGTATGATATTGACAGAGTAATTCATTTTGCGGCGGAGAGCCATGTGGATCGCAGTATCCGTAATCCGGAGATATTTGTGAATACCAATGTACTTGGGACGTTGAACTTATTAAATGCAGCCAAGCTCTCATGGGAAACAGAGAACGGTTATAAACCTGGGAAAAAATATCTTCAGGTCTCTACGGATGAGGTATATGGTTCTCTGGAAGGAGAAGAGGGTTTCTTCTATGAAACCACTCCTTTAGATCCCCATAGCCCTTATTCAGCGAGTAAAGCTTCTGCAGACCTCCTGGTAAAATCCTATATTGACACCTTTCAATTCCCTGCTAATATTACGAGATGCAGTAATAATTACGGACCCTATCAGTTCCCTGAAAAGCTGATACCGCTGATGATAAATAACGCCCTATCCGGTAAGAAACTGCCAGTATATGGTTCTGGTAAAAACGTAAGAGACTGGCTCTATGTGCTTGATCACTGTAAAGCAATTGATTTGGTGGCAGAACAGGGTACGGTTGGGGAAGTGTATAATGTTGGTGGCCATAATGAAAAGAGAAATATTGAGATTGTCACAATTATTCTGGATACTTTACTTGAGGTACTCCCCCAGAATGATGAACGAAGAAAGAATATTAGTCATGATCTAATCACCTATGTAGAGGATCGTAAAGGACATGACTTCCGATATGCAATCGCTCCTGATAAAATTAAGGCTGAGTTGGGCTGGGAGCCGGAGACTCCGTTCCATGAAGGAATAAAGCTGACGATAGCATGGTATCTTCAGAATTTAGAGTGGATGGAGCACATCACAAAGGGAGATTATCAGAAGTACTATAGCGATATGTACCATGTGTAAGACAAGCTGTCGAAATACTTGATTAGGAAAAATTCGTTTACTTATATTAGATGTTGATTAAGGTGTCAAAAGTCTGATTTGTGGTTTTACTAGAAGTCAGAATAGGCTCACTTTCAGAAAGGCTTGGTGTTTCATGAGATATGAGGAGTTTACTATAGAAGGCCGTAATGCAGTGATGGAGGCATTTCGTTCAGGTAAGACCATCGATCGGCTTTTTGTTCTGGACGGTTGCCAGGATGGCCCTGTAAAATCCATCATAAGGGAAGCAAAAAAGACGGACTGTATTATAAGCTTTGTGAAGAAGGAAAGACTGGATCAGATGTCGGAAACTGAGAAGCATCAGGGAGTTATCGCATATGCAGCAGCATATGAATATGCAGAGGTAGAGGATATTCTCAATGCGGCAAGAGAAAAAGAAGAACCACCATTTATTGTTTTACTGGATAGTATAGAGGATCCTCACAACCTTGGAGCAATCATCAGAACAGCACATCAGGCAGGAGCTCATGGAGTCATTATTCCGAAGAGAAGGGCTGCCGGATTGACTGCGACGGTTGCAAGAACATCGGCAGGAGCTCTTAACTACATTCCTGTGGCGAAAGTAACCAATTTAGCAGTAACAATTGAAGAGCTTAAGGAGAAGGGCTTGTGGTTCGTCTGTGCAGATATGGACGGTGAATTGATGTATAAGCTCAACCTCACTGGACCCATTGGACTGGTAATTGGTAGTGAAGGGGAAGGTGTAGGCCGTTTAGTAAAAGAAAAATGTGATTTTACGGCGAAGATCCCGATGTTTGGCAAAGTGGATTCCTTAAACGCTTCTGTAGCAATGGGAGTTATGGCATATGAAATCGTTAGGCAAAGAATGAAATAAACACATGAATTTGATGGAGTTATTTAATACCGATCATACTCTGAAGATAATACTTGTGTATGGAGGGAGGTTGTCAGAATGAACGCTGCAGTGGAATATGATAAGCTTTCAGATGAAGAAATAATAGATAGAGTTCAAAGTGGCGAAAAGTCTGCAATCGACTATCTGCTGGAAAAATACAAGTATCTTGTACGAAGTAAGGCGAAAGCGTTATTCCTGATCGGTGGCGATCGGGATGATTTAATACAGGAGGGGATGATCGGACTTTATAAGGCAATAAGAGATTATCAGCCGGACAAGGATAACTCCTTTTTCAGCTTTGCAGATTTATGTATCTCAAGGCAAATATACAGTGCGATCAAAGCTTCAAATACTAAGAAAAATATTCCTCTGAATACATATATTTCTCTTTATACTCCAGCATATGGCGAGAATAATGAAGCAGAGGAAAAAGAAACATTGGTTGACATAATTCACCAGAAATATCTATCAAATCCTGAGGAATTAGTTATTGACAAAGAGAATACCAGTATGATAGAATATGAACTTGTAAGGCGTCTGAGCAACCTTGAGAAACAGGTTTTGAGTTTGTATATGCAGGATTTAAAGTACACACAGATTGCCGATGCATTGGGGAAGGAACCCAAGACAATTGATAATGCATTGACAAGAATTAAGAAAAAGCTCAATCAGGTGCTAAAGGAAATATAGTAATGATTCAATGATACCAAAAGTATAATCTGGTTATTGTATCTGCTGTTGTAGCTCAGTGGTAGAGCACTTCATTGGTAATGAAGAGGTCGGGGGTCCGACTCCCCTCAACAGCTTGTCCGGTTAATATATATGTTATTGTTAAATAAGGAATGCATATAATAGAATACGGATATATCGAGGTGTGGCTCAGCTTGGCTAGAGCGCTACGTTAGGGACGTAGAGGCCGCAGGTTCAAATCCTGTCACCTCGATTTTTTTATGCAATTTTATGTAAGAAGCAACTATATTGAATGCATACGATATATGATAAAAAGAGGCCGTAACCACTTGGAGGATACCAAGCGGTTACGGCCTTAAATATTGTATTGAGTAAATTAAATGGTAAATTTCTTAATGGATTCTTCCAGTCGTTTTGCATCATTTGCTAATTCTTGCGCTGCGACTTTCAAACGTTCTACTGACTCAATCTGATTGATAGCAGTAGTGTTAACTTCTTCGGATGCAGCCGCAGTTTCCTCTGATACCGCTGAAATACTTTGAATGGCATCCATCGTATCAACTTTAGCAGCATCAATTTTCTGAATGCCTTCCGAGATGTTATTCAAATTATTAACTAAATCATTGACATGGCGATTGATGTTATCAAATACCTGAACGGTTTTACCTAAGGATTCAGATTGTGATTCCACAATACTTTCTGCTTGTTTTGCAGTTACAACGGTGTCCTGCGTCTTTTTCTGAATTTGTGTTACTATTTTTTGAATCTGGTTTGCTGCCTGAACAGACTGATCTGCCAATTTTCTGATTTCGTTTGCTACAACTGCAAATCCTCGTCCAGCTTCTCCGGCTCTTGCTGCTTCAATGGAAGCATTGAGAGAAAGAAGATTGGTTTGTTCTGCAATTTCATTGATTATATCAACAAAGCTAACGATGTTGCGGGATTGGTCTTCAAACTCCTGTATTTTAGCGATTACATTCTGAGTGATGTCTGTAGTTGCCTTCGCCTTCTCGGACAGTTCGTCTATAATTACGATACCTTCACCGGCAATCATCTTTGTATTATCAGCAATTTTCTCGATTTCCTGTGTGTTATTATGTACCTGATTGATCTGATCAGATAGACCTGCCATTTGCATCAGGCAGTGCTCTGTATCATTTGCCTGTTGAACAATACCCTGTTCGATATCCTCAATTGTCTTAGAGATATCCTTTGTTGCTTCGAGAAGCTTAACGGAAGTACCGGATACACCGTCTGCTGAATTACTTACCTTACTACTAACAGCTTGTACATCTCCAATTAGACTACGCATATCTCGGAGCATATTACCAATACCAGTGGAAAGATGCAAGAATTCATCCTTTCTCTTGGTCTCAAAGCTGGTAGTCAGATCACCAGTTGCTGCCTGTGTGATCTTCTTGCTTAAGAAACTGATGGCGGAATTGACACCACCGGCAATGATGATAACAATCAGTATAGCAAGAACACAGGATACGGAAACAAATGCAATATTCAGAGCTTTAATTCCGGATACCTGTTCAAGTATATCAGACTTCGGTATCATTGCACATACCATGGCATCAACATCACTAATCTTACTATATATAAATAAGTATTCTTTTCCTTTGTATTTCTGGTAGGAATGATTGTACTGCACATCGGAATTAACGGCATCTTCATAATACGTCTGTTGTAAAAATACACTTTCTTCATCCGTACCTGATAGAATCTCTCTTCCGTCCTTTGTAATAAATGCAACGATACTGTTTTCGCCAAGCTCATATTTTGCAAACATGTCCATGATTTTCTGCTTGGATACGTCAATAATGATAAAGCCTTTTCGTGAATTCATCGGTGTAATCAGGGACAGAGCATAGTCATTAATACTATATTTAACGTCCGAATATGAGATGGATGAATCAAACTGTTCGTGATTACCGACCCACAAATACTTCACTGACCTGCTTTCAAACTGCTTTCCGAGCGCTGATTCCATAAATTCGTTATATCTGCTGTCCTGTGTTGCTGCCTGAGTAGAGATTGTCTCCCCGTCTTTACCCATTAAGAATACAGCAGAAATAAAGGAATTTGTTTTTTTGATTAACTGTACATCACTTTCCACGGCAAATCGTGCAGTGATAAAGTTTGATTCTGATTCCCCTTCTTGTCTGTTATAATAGCCGTTAATGTTCGAGTTCAGAAGCATTTCTGCTGACTTTTCTTTAATAATATTAAAGCCAAAGCCTAAGAAATCGCTTACTGCTACTAAGGTGTCCTGTGCACTATCCTCATAATTCGAGATGATAGCCTCCTCTGACTTGTTGTAGGATACTGTGCCATATACAGCTAATAGAATAATTGGAATAAGTAATCCGATGAATAATTTCAATCGGATACTTCTTAATAGATTTAAAATATTGATTCCCTTTAGATTAAAGGGTATTTTAAATCTTGCTGACTTGTTATCTCCTCGCTTTACTTTTTTTGTCATACTATAACTCCCCCTATGAAATTATTGGCTACTGATGTAATAGTAACCAACCTTATTATAACATATTGATACTTTAAATTCTATAATATTTAATAAAATGACTAAAATATTTGCCGAAATACTTACTACCTTTAAACATCCTATACAAATGAATTTGAATTTTGTTGCTATATCGTACCTATTTAATTGATATAAGGCATCGCTTCATACATCTAGTCTATAAAAAGGAGGTATTGTATTAAAATTATTGTTAATAATGGTGGAGAAAAATAAATTGACAAAGAATTCATCTTAATGTATACTATCACCAAAATCTATATCGATTTTATAGGAATTAAAAAGGAGGAAAAATTATGAGAACATCTCGAGGTATGATGTGCTATAATATGTGTGGCATGTGTAACATGTCTGGGATGCATATTTACAGGATAAGTGAATGTGATGTTTTCGTAATGCCAAAAAAGAGGTAACTTCTTTTTCAGGATATAAAGAATGCATAACAGGATGCTTATCTATAGAAGCTATCCTGTTTTTTTATTCTTTATTTTGGAGGTGGCAAGAATGAGCAATAAAACACCAATCGTAGAGTTGGTTGGAATCGGAAAGACCTTTCGTACAAAAGATCATGAGGTGAAAGCGCTGGAAGATATTAATCTAACCATATACGAGGGAGAGATTTTTGGAATTATTGGACTCAGTGGTGCCGGTAAAAGTACTTTGGTTCGATGTATTAATTTTTTAGAAAGACCTACTGAGGGTTCGGTATATTTTCATGGTGTTGATTTAGCAAAATTAAATGATAAGGAGCTTTTGAGGGAACGACAATCCATGGGGATGATCTTTCAGCAGTTTAATCTGCTGATGCAAAGAAATTCTTTGGACAATATATGTTTTCCCCTGGAAATCGCTGGAGTACCGAAGAAGCAGGCTAGAAAACGGGCAAAGGAATTACTTGAGGTAGTAGGGCTTTCTGATAAGGCAAAGGCCTTTCCGGCTCAGTTATCAGGAGGACAGAAGCAGAGAATAGCGATTGCCAGAGCTTTGGCGACCAATCCGAAAGTTATATTATGTGATGAAGCAACTAGTGCCTTGGATCCTACAACTACCCGTTCTATATTAAACCTGTTGAAGGATATTAATAAGAAATTCGGTATTACCGTTATTGTTATTACTCATGAAATGAGTGTCATCGAGGAGATATGTAACAGAGTCGCAATTATCGATCAGAGTCATATCGCAGAAATAGGAGAAGTGGAAGAGGTATTTGTCAGACCACAATCAAAGATTGCAAAGCAGCTGGTATTCTCTGGCGAGACACATATTGATACCTTTGAGGGAGAACACAAATGTAGAATTATCTTCGACGGAAGAACATCCTTCGAACCGGTAATAGCGAATATGGTACTGGAATGCAAGACACCTGTGAATATCATGTTCGCCGATACAAAGGATATTGACGGAAAAGCATTTGGCCAGATGGTAATTCAGCTTCCCAATGATGAGATAGGAAGAAAGAGAATTATGAATTATCTGAAGGTAAATCAGATAACCTATGAGGAGGTGGAGTAAGTATGTGGAGTGAAGCGGTTATTAAAATGATCGGAGTGGGTATATTAGAGACTCTGTATATGACCCTATTCTCGTCTCTGATTGCTTATTTGATTGGTCTTCCGATAGGAATTGTACTGGTTGTTACCGATAAGGATGGAATAGCTCCTCTTGTAATCCTGAACAAGATACTGGGGGTAATTGTTAACCTGGTTCGATCCGTTCCGTTTGTGATATTGCTCATTACGGTAATGCCCTTTACAAGATTTCTGATTGGTACAACGATAGGTTCAACAGCGGTTGTAGTGCCATTGATTATTGCTTCGGCCCCTTATATTGCTCGATTAGTAGAGTCCTCACTGAAGGAAGTCGATAAGGGTGTAATTGAAGCGGCACAGAGTATGGGAGCAAGTCCGATACAGATTATATTTAAAGTACTGATTCCAGAGGCGAAGCCATCCTTAATTATAGGAGGAGCTATTGCTGTAACAACGATACTTAGCTATTCAGCTATGTCCGGTTTTGTTGGTGGTGGCGGCTTAGGAGATATAGCAATCCGTTATGGATATTATCGCTATGAGACAGAGATTATGCTGGTCACCGTAGTAATTCTGGTTTTAATTGTGCAGGTCATTCAGGAGCTTGGAAGCATGTGGATGAAACGTACAGATAAACGCATATAGAAAATAGTGAAAAGGGAGGAATTATTATGAAGAAAGTATTAGTAGGATTATTATTAGTAACCTTAATTGGAGCCGGTCTTACTGGCTGCGGTACCAAGACTGGTAGTGCAGATAAGAAGATTGTTATAGGTGCCAGCGCGACACCTCATGCTGAAATACTGGAACAGGCAAGACCAATTCTGGAAAAAGCAGGCTATGAGCTGGAAATTAAAGAATATGCAGATTACGTTCAGCCTAATCTGGCATTGGATAGTGGAGATTTGGATGCAAATTACTTCCAACACAAGCCATACCTTGATCAATTCAACCAAGAGAATAATACGAAAATTGTATCAGCTGCTATTATTCACTATGAGCCCTTTGGTATTTATCCTGGTAAGACAAAAACGATTGAAGAATTAGCGGATGGTGCTCAGATAGCAGTGCCTAACGATGCAACGAACGAGGCGAGAGCACTCTTGCTATTGGAGGCACAGGGATTAATAAAGCTTAAGGAAGGTGTAGGCCTCAATGCAACGAAAAATGACATTGTAGAAAACCCTAAGAATGTTGAAATTGTCGAAATTGAAGCTGCACAGCTGGCACGTTCCTTACAGGATGTTGACCTTGCAGTTATCAACGGAAATTATGCTATCGAGGCAGGTTTGAATGTATCTAAGGATGCAATCGCATTTGAGGATAAGGATTCTGTAGCTGCTGAAACTTATGGTAATATCATCGCTGTCAAGGAAGGAAATGAAAACAGAGAGGATATTAAGGCTTTAATCGATGCTTTAAAAAGCGATGCAGTAAGACAATATATCAATGATACCTACGAAGGAGCAGTAGTTCCTAAATTCTAATTTAATAACTCAGATAGTACAGGGGCTGGGTAGAAGATATATGCAGTATTATAGTAGTAAGACAAACTCACTGCAGATATATTCTACATCAGCTCTTTTATCTTTCCTAGTTAAGATATGTAATCACCGAAAGGTGATGCCTGAATTGTATATAATATATATACAAAACTGACAAATGGAAATGATTTTCTGACATTTCTTTGTATAATTTGTTGCAATGACCATATGTTCCGTGATACTATATTAACGGATTGAATAACTTCGCCTTCAGTTTTCATTTATTTGATATGGACACTATGAAATAATGGGAAGCATTGGTGTGTTCACAGACGGAGGTCCATAAATGAGCATAATTTTGAAATATAAAAGAGTTTACTTACTTGGATTAATTCCAATTTCACTGTTATTCATATATCTTGCGAAACATAGTCCATTCTTCGCAGAAATCATTTATGCGAAGCATATCTATAGATGGCTATCACAAATTATTTCAACAATTTCAGGTATACTTCCCTTTTCACTGGCGGAGATGATGATAATAGCAATTCCGGTTCTTTTCCTTGTGCTTTTGATCCGATTTATTATTATATTTGTAGCAGAGAAAGAGAAAAGAAGGGATACTGTATTACGTGCGCTTCTAAACACGCTTTGTACCGGAAGTGTGGTACTTTTCTTATTTACGATATTAGCTGGGATTAATTATTACAGATATCCCTTCAGCAGTTATTCAGAGCTGATTATTCAGGCATCATCCCTTGAGGAGTTATACATGCTTACAGATGATCTTGTACAGGAAGCAAATGAACTCAGACAGCAAATTGCCCAAACAGATGAAGAGGGTGTATTCGATTTATCCATTAGCTATTATCAATTAGCAAAGGAAGCAGACCTGGCATTTGAACTGCTGGCAGAGGAGTATCCCATTCTGGGAGGATATTACGGTGCTCCGAAACCGGTTTTGCTATCGGAGCTTATGTCAAGAACGGAGATAACCGGAATATTTATTCCCTTTACGATGGAAGCAAATGTAAATGTACATGTACCTGATTATACAATTCCTGCTACGATGCTTCATGAATTGGCTCATTTAAGAGGCTTTATGAGAGAAGACGAGGCTAATTTTCTCTCCTATCTGGCCGGTATGAAATCGGACAATGTAGAAATTCGATATAGCTGTACAATGCTTGCATTAACTATCGCAGGAAATGCACTTTACAGTCAGGATTACGATTTGTATGCTCAAATCAGGAAGCAGTATTCAGAAGATGTGTTGAAGGATATCCGGGCGAACTCCTCCTATTGGCAGCAGTATGAGGATACAGTGGTAAGTACTATTTCGAATAAAGTTAATGACACATACCTGAAGGCCAACGCACAAACCGATGGGGTGAAAAGCTATGGCCGAATGCTAGATTTGCTGTTAGCAAAGTATCGTAAGGAACAGGCAGAGCAGGATGAACTACAATAAGCCAGTAAGTTGAAGAAAGTATGAATATTCAGCACTAGGATTATCTGATGAACCATTATAATGATAAATAAGAAGTATGTCGTTGTATCTACTCATCCTCCATAATGATTATGGAAGAAGAGCAGAAACAACGACATACTTTTTTGCTTGGTTTTGTTGTTATCCTTTCTTAAGTTGGCAGTAATTATGTATAAAGTATTACGGAGAAGTTAAAAATTGTAAATAAATGGGGTTGATATCCATAAATTATGTGATATAATTATTACATATTTATTAACAAAATATGATGGATATTCCAAAAAAACATATAATTAAGGAGACAAGAGATGTTATCGAGAAAGAAACTTCTGATTACTTTATTTGTATCAGCGGTATTCTCCTTAGGGCTTGGTACTGCTGCTTCTGCAGCAGAGCTTGACTTTTTGGGAACACAGCAGTTACAAATATCTACGAAAGATAAACAGAAGGAAGATACTACGATAAACATTCTTAGCACGAATGCAAGATCTATGCTACCGTTACAGGGCCGGACAGGGGATTATAATCAGTCAACAGAGGCAGCATTAATAGACGGTTATTACATTGATGAGCAGGGTGAAGTATGTTATGTGCCATCTGATAAAGGCTCCACTGAAACAGTAATTCTGGAAATTGATGAGGATATAAAGGAGAGTAAAAAGGAGAAAAAAGAAGCAAAAAAAGAGGACAAGCCTTCATATACAGCAGAGGATCTAAGATTATTAACAGGGCTGATATACTCAGAAGCAGGTAATCAATCCTATGAAGGGATGCTCGCAGTAGCCAATGTGGTACTCAACAGGGTGAAAAGCAAGTCGTATTCCCATGTAGATACCGTGAAGGAAGTTATTTATGACAGAAAATGGGCAGTACAGTTTGCCGTTACTGTGAAGAATAAGAAAACAGGAATGAGCATGCTGGATAGTGCGTTAAAATATTATGACAGTCAGAAATATACTTCAACCGCTCAGAAGAAAGCGATGGAGCGAGCAAAAAAAGCAGCGAAAGCTGCCTTGAATGGAGAAAATAATATAGGTAAGTATTTATGCTTTCAAAATAAGAGGGGAGCAGCAAGTATAAAACGAAAATACTCCAATTACAGAATCATTGGAGATCATATATTCTATCGAACCAAATAGAGATCATCCCCAAAATCCCCATAATAGAACCGATACAATGGGACAAACCATAGGCTGGTAATAAAACAAATTATAAGCTTTTATGTTATTGTTACAGAAGGCTCTGCTTTGCAGAGCCTTCTGTAACAATGAAGAACCGAGAGGATGGGTGCAAGCCGGAGGCTGGTATTATATCCAAAGCGGAGTATTTGCACGCGTCGGTACTTAGGCTCTGTTCTATAGAGCCTTATGTACCGTTACGCAGTGCAATTAAGTGAAAACGGCTCCGCGGCGGATATAGTACCAGTCTCTGGCTTGCGCTCATTCTCTCGGTTCTTCCTATACTGTTCTTCATTAGATTTATAAATGTGGTTCTATCTCCTTATTGACAGTAATCGAGGAAATATACTATGATATTAGATAATATTTAATTCATACTTTCAACTTATTGTATTGTGTGGTATTATATTACATAAGATAAATCAAATAGGAGATAATCTCTACTATTATATATGAATCATGTAGTACCATATGCTATGTGAGCTTAGTATACAGTCTGTTAATCTATTATAGACCGATGTTATGATAATGAACATCATATGACATGTACTTGGCATGTCAATTCATCATGTAAAATAACCGGGAGGTTCCTCATGAACGATAAGGACATTATTAATGATAACGCTTCAGAAGCTACGGAGAAGGAAGTGGTATCCAAAAACTTTATTGAAATGATAATCGACAAGGATTTGGAAGAAGGTAAGGTAAAGACAATTGTCACTCGGTTTCCTCCGGAGCCGAATGGATATCTTCATATAGGTCATGCAAAGTCGATTCTTTTAAATTATGGTTTGGCTAAAAAATATGGTGGAAGGTTTAATCTGCGTTTTGATGACACCAACCCCATGAAGGAAAAGACGGAATTTGTAGATTCTATCATTGAGGATGTTAAATGGGTAGGTGGTGACTTTGAAGACCGCCTGTTTTTTGCGTCTGACTATTTTGACCAAATGTATGAGGCTGCAGTAAAATTAATAAAGAAAGGGAAAGCCTTTGTGTGTGATTTATCTGCAGAGGAAATTCGGGAATACCGGGGCACCTTAACAGAACCTGGGAAAAACAGTCCGTATCGTGATCGCAGCATTGAAGAAAACTTAAAGCTTTTTGAAGAAATGAAGGAAGGGAAGTATCCGGACGGTTCGAAGGTTCTTCGGGCAAAGATAGATATGGCATCTCCCAATATTAATATGAGAGATCCGGTTATATACCGTGTGGCAAAAATCCCACATCATAACACCGGAGATAAATGGTGCATATATCCGATGTATGATTTTGCACATCCCATTGAGGACGCTATTGAGGGAGTGACACATTCCATTTGTACATTGGAGTTTGAGGATCACAGACCTTTGTATGATTGGGTAGTAAGAGAGCTGGAGTATGAGTGTCCACCCAAGCAGATTGAATTTGCTAAGATGTATCTTACCAATGTCATTACTGGTAAGCGTTATATTAAGAAGCTAGTGGAGGATGGAATTGTAGACGGTTGGGATGATCCGAGACTTGTATCTATCAGTGCCTTAAGACGAAGAGGGTTTACACCCGAATCCATTCAGATGTTCATGGAACTATGCGGCGTATCTAAAAGCCAGAGTTCTGTAGATTATGCCATGTTAGAATATTGCATCAGAGAGGATCTGAAGCTAAAAAGACCGAGAATCATGGCGGTACTTGATCCGATTAAGCTGATCATCACAAATTATCCGGAAGATCAGATAGAATATCTGGAAGCTCCGAATAATCAGGAAAATGAGGAAATGGGAACAAGACAGATTCCATTTGGAAGAGAACTTTATATTGAACGTGATGATTTTATGATTGAACCTCCTAAGAAATACTTCCGTTTATATCCTGGTAACGAAGTTCGTTTAATGAATGCATATTTTGTAACCTGTCAGGATTATGTTACGGATGAAAACGGTAATGTTACAGAAGTACATTGCACTTACGATCCGGAGACAAGAAGCGGTTCTGGCTTTAATGCAAGAAAGGTTAAAGGTACGATACACTGGGTAGCGGCAAAGACAGCAAAAAAAGCCGAGGTTCGTCTCTATGAGAATATCGTAGATGAAGAAAAGGGGGTTTATAACGAGGATGGAAGCTTGAATTTGAATCCGAATTCAATAACCGTTCTGAAAAATTGCTTCATAGAACCTAGTATCGAAGGAGCAAAAGCACCGGATAGCTTCCAGTTCTTAAGACAAGGATTTTTCTGCTTGGATAGTAAGGATTCCACCGATGAGAATCTGGTATTTAATCGTATCGTGTCTTTGAAGAGCTCGTATAAGCCGGTATAAGAACCAAGGAATAAACGATTATTGTTGGGACAATATAGTTTGAAATACCATATAGAATGGAGGATAAGAGGTGTCTAATTTATTTTCAGGGTTAGAGGCATTTGGTCTCGGTAATTTATCGGAAATTGATGTTTATGACGATGAAAAAGAAAAGGAAATTGAAAAGAAACAGGACGAGGAAGAGAAAACATTATTCTTTGAAGAAGAGAATGTTTTTGATAAAACCTTTACCTGCCCTGTTTGTGACAATGAATTCAAGACGAAAATGGTTAAGACCGGAAAGATTAAGCTTTTAGAATTGGATTCAGATTTAAGACCAATTTATCAGAATATGGATCCGCTTAAGTATGATGCGATCGTCTGCCCTAATTGTGGGTTTGCCGCATTGAATCGTTTCTTTAAATATGTTACAACAGCTCAGGCAGCTTTAATAAAGAAGAACATCACGGCAGCATTTCGTGGTGTGAATAATTCCTGTGAAGTTTTTAGCTATGATGAGGCACTTGCCCGTCATAAGCTGGCGCTCGTTAATGCAATTGTTAAGAAAGCCAAGACCTCAGAACGTGCCTACACCTGTTTAAAGACTGCTTGGATATTGAGAGGTAAAGCGGAGCATTTACCGAAGGATACTCCAAATTATGAGCAACAGATAAAAGAATTGGAAGCGGAAGAACTGGATTTTATTACAAAGGCATATACAGGATTTGACGAAGCCTTCAGTAAAGAACCATTTCCTATGTGTGGTATGGATGAGAATACGGTAACTCTAATGATGGCAGATTTAGCGAGAAGAATTCAGAAATACGATGAAGCAGGAAGATGGATATCGAAAGTATTGATTGCAAGAGATGCTAATGAAAGAATTAAGTCCAAGGCCAGAGAAATCAAGGAAATGATCAAAGAAGAAAAAAATTAAAGGCAGGAACATACGTTGAAAGAAAAGTTGTATACCATTCCGGTGAATGATGCATTTGATGAGGACAGTGAATGTCCGCTTTGCTCAATGTATAAGGCGTTGGAAATTGAAGCGATTGATTTTACAATGGGTCCGAGTTATATGGAGGACGATATCAGGGAGGCAACTTCCCGTCTGGGCTTTTGCGAAAAGCATCTGGTAAAGATGTATGACAAGCAAAATCGTCTTGGGTTAGCATTAATTCTAAAGACGCAGATGGATAAGGTGGCAAAGGATATTGAGAGATTATCCCAGTCCGGAGCAAAGATTACAGCGGCCTCTCTATTTAAGCGTAAAACGGATAACTCCGGAGTAGTGGAGCATTTAAATGCTTTAGAGGATAGCTGTTTTGTATGCGATAAAATTAATAATACATTTGATCGCTATGTCGCTACTATTTTTCATCTTTATCATCATGAGGAAGCATTTCGTAATAAATTCAAGGCTTCTAAGGGCTTTTGTATCAAACATTACAGAATGCTCTATGATGCAGCGCCCAATCATTTAAACGGAGAGGAGCTAAACGATTTTCTTTTTAATACCAATACACTTTTCCTTGAGAATATGAAACGTGTTAGTGATGATCTGGAATGGTTTATTAATAAATTTGATTATCGTTATGCGGATGAGCCGTGGAAAAATGCAAAGGATGCATTACCAAGAGCAATGCAGAAAACAAATAGTATTATTTAGGTAAATTAGTGGTATATTAAGTTCCTTATATGGAATATACTAGATTAGTATATAGAAGGGAATAAAAAGTTATTACCATGTGGTAATAGCTTTTTATTTATGACAATTGATCGATTAATAATTGGAAGCTGTTCATCAGGGTGATGATGTTATATGAAAGCATTATATCAAACATACTTATTAAAGGAAAATTAAGTTAATAATTGCTGACTTTTTGCTCTGTTTCTAACAAGAATAATTAGAAAAAATGAGATATCAAGAGATATCATGAGTATTTTGAAGGAAATATTAAATTTGCCACATTATTTAATGAAAAATTAAGTTGCATAATAAAGGCAAATTTACTAATATATAAATCAGCAGTTAGCACTCATTATTATTGAGTGCTAATAATTCTCTAAATATGGGAAAACAATGTAAAAATATCTAAAAAATATTTATAAAATATTGAAGGAGGAACACAAAATGAGACTTGTACCATTAGGAGATAAGGTAGTACTAAAACAATTAGTTGCAGAAGAGACAACAAAATCAGGTATTGTTTTACCAGGTCAGGCAAAAGAAAAACCCCAACAGGCTCAAGTTATAGCAGTAGGTCCCGGTGGAATGGTTGATGGAAAAGAAGTAGTTATGCAGGTCAAAGTAGGCGATAAAGTAATATATTCAAAATATGCCGGAACTGAAGTGAAGGTAGATGAAGAAGAATTTATTATAGTAAAGCAAAATGATATTGTTGCAGTAGTAGAAGACTAATTGAATGGAGGAAGAATAACATGGCAAAGGAAATTAAATACGGTGCAGAAGCTAGAGCAGCCCTTGAGGTTGGCGTTAATAAATTAGCGAATACAGTTAAGGTTACACTGGGACCGAAGGGAAGAAATGTAGTTCTTGATAAATCCTTTGGAGCTCCTTTAATCACGAATGATGGTGTTACAATTGCAAAGGAAATTGAATTAGAAGATCCATTTGAGAACATGGGTGCACAGCTTGTGAAAGAAGTTGCAACCAAGACAAATGATGTTGCAGGTGATGGTACTACTACAGCTACCGTTCTTGCTCAGGCAATGATTTCCGAAGGTATGAAGAACCTGGCAGCAGGTGCAAATCCGATTATCTTAAGAAAAGGTATGAAGAAAGCAACAGAATGTGCTGTAGATGCAATATCAAAGATGAGTTCTAAAGTAACAGGAAAAGCACAGATTGCAAGAGTAGCAGCTATTTCAGCAGGAGATGATTCCGTTGGTCAGTTAGTAGCTGATGCTATGGAAAAGGTATCCAATGATGGTGTTATTACCATTGAAGAATCCAAGACAATGAAGACTGAGCTTGATCTTGTTGAAGGTATGCAATTTGACCGTGGATATGTATCCGCATATATGTGTACTGATATGGATAAGATGGAAGCTAATTTGGATGATCCATACATTCTTATTACAGATAAGAAGATTTCTAATATTCAGGACATATTACCAATACTTGAGCAGATTGTAAAAACAGGTGCAAAACTTCTCATTATTGCTGAAGATGTAGAGGGAGAAGCATTAACCACAATCGTACTTAATAAATTAAGAGGAACTTTCTCTGTAGTAGCAGTAAAGGCTCCGGGATATGGTGACAGAAGAAAAGCAATGCTTCAGGATATTGCTATTTTAACTGGTGGTACTGTTATTACTGAGGAATTAGGTCTTGATTTGAAGGAGACCACATTAGAGCAGTTAGGTCGTGCAAAATCTGTTAAGGTTCAGAAGGAAAATACAATCATCGTTGATGGTTTAGGTAACAAAGCGGATATCGATGCAAGAATTTCACAGATTAAGGCACAGATTGAAGAAACAACATCTGAATTTGATAAAGAAAAATTACAGGAAAGACTTGCTAAGCTTGCTGGCGGTGTAGCAGTAATCCGTGTTGGTGCAGCTACTGAGACAGAGATGAAAGAAAACAAGCTTCGTATGGAAGATGCTCTTGCAGCTACCAGAGCAGCTGTTGAAGAAGGTATTATCGCAGGTGGTGGGTCAGCATACATCCATGCGTCCAAGGAAGTTGCTAAATTAGCAGCATCTTTAGAAGGTGACGAGAAGACTGGTGCTAGTATTATCTTAAAGGCATTAGAAGCACCTCTTTACTGCATCGTTTCCAACGCAGGTTTGGAAGGCTCTGTAGTAATCAGTAAGGTAAAAGAGAACAAGCCAGGTATTGGATTTGACGCTTTAGCTGAAGAGTATGTAGATATGGTTACTGCAGGTATCCTTGATCCTACTAAGGTAGCAAGAAGTGCTCTTCAAAATGCAACAAGTGTAGCATCTACCTTATTAACAACCGAATCCGTTGTTGCTGCAATTAAGAGCAATGAACCTGCAATGCCAGCAGGTGGCGCTGGAATGGGTATGATGTAATCCGGAAGTATATCGAATCTGATATGAAATGATATAAAACTGAGGTGCTGATGCAGAACGATTAAATGCGTAGTACCAGATAAAGAAAGCTGAGGTTGTGTATCACATATGTACCGATAGACGTACAGTAGTGCTACGTAACCTCAGTTATTTTAGTTGACAGATAATATGAAATTGGTTATGATTAGTCAGTACAAATAAATTATATAATTTTAATGCTAGGGGAGCCCAGGGCTGAGAGGTATGTAGATACATACTGACCCTTACTACTTGATCCGGATAATGCCGGCGGAAGGAAGCAATCAAGTGGCCCCTCCGATGCAATGAAAAGGAGGATTTTTTTATGTTACAAAAGCTTGTGGATTTTTTTGCTACGAAGGAGGTATATTCTGAGGTTGAAACCTACTATACCCCAACCTTAGCAGGCAACATTTTATTATTGGTAATCGTTATTGGTATATTTGTAGCAATGGCTGCATTTACCGGAGGAAAGAAGAAGGTTGATGTTAAGCAATTGTCCTTTTCGGCAATGGCTATCACACTTGCTGTGCTAACCTCTCTTATTCCAGTACTAAGATTACCTTATGGCGGCTCCATTACTTACTTTAGTATGTTTTTTATATGCCTCATCGGCTATTTATACGGCCCAAAAGCCGGTGTACTGACTGGAATAGCATATGGTTTTATTAATCTCCTTCTGGAACCCACCATATTGTTTCCGGTTCAAATGCTGTTGGACTATCCGATTGCATATGGGTTTCTGGGACTTACAGGCTTCTTTGCTAAATCTAAGTATGGCTTAATAAAGGGCTATGTCATCGGTGTTCTTGGAAGATATTTTTGCCATGTCATTACTGGCTGTATTTTCTTTTATATGTATGCACCGGAAGGGGTACACCCGTTCATCTACTCCTTAGGCTATAATGCTTCCTACATTTTCCCGGAAGCAATTGCAACGATACTTCTTCTAGCAATTCCTGCGGTACAGAATGCGTTAAAAGAAGTGAAAAGAATGACAGTACAGGCATAATAAGATTTTCTAAATGGCGAAATCACTAAAAAGATTATTTCTTCGGATTTTCCCGCATATGATAGGATAGAACAGAACGAGTAAAGGGGAAAATCATTGAAAAATAAGTCTTACAGTGGCATCGCCATTTTTATACTGTTTTTTATTTTAATGCTTCTTGGAATCAATCTTAATAAGGACGAATTAGAACCGGAACAGAAAAGCACTTGGAAAGAGTTAAAGAGCATTGAACTGATGGCTATACTGGAAAATGAGATGAAAAGGGAGGATTCAGGCAGTAGCCAGACAAGTACGGAGGATTTACCGGATTATACGCAGATGTTTCCTGATCTATATACGGTGTATTCGACTCCTGTAAAAATGGATAAGGGTAAGAAAATTGCATATCTCACTTTTGATGATGGGCCGAGCAAGAATACCTATGAGGTACTGGACATTCTGGAAGAGAGAGACATCAAGGCAACCTTTTTTATTGTGGGGAGTGCTATTAATGATAAGAATGAAGCCACTCTGAAAAGAATGGTTCATGAGGGACATACCATAGGAATACATACATACTCCCATATGTGTAATGAGATATACTGCTCTGTTGAACGATTTCTGGATGACTTTAATACTGTATACCAGCAGATCTACGATATCACGGGAGAAAGAGTGAACATTTATCGGTTCCCATGGGGGAGCAATAATGGATATAGTAAGGGAATTAAGGATGCTCTTATGGAGGAAATGGAACGCCGTGGCTTTTCCTGCTACGATTGGAATGTCAGTGCCAATGATTCAGTGGGAAACCCCACACCGTACTCTATTCGAAGTAATATTAAGAAGGATCTGAACCGACAGGATTATCCCATTATCCTAATGCATGATTCCAGCATCAATGATCTAACCGTGAAGATGCTGCCGGATATCATCGATATGATACAGGAGGAAGGATTTGAATTCGACACCCTGGATAACAGAGTACCTTACCAATTCCAGTGGTGAATCTAAATGGAACATATATGATAAGTGGAATTAGTATGATAAGTGGCACTAACACAATCTGGGATGGGGCCATATGACTTACCTCACACACAGACGGAAGTACATATTACTGATTTTGAATGCCTCAGGCGAATATTTATATTCGCATACGAACAATAAATTTTCGCCTGATTCATTCAAAATACAGCAACATGTTCTTCCGACAGTGCATTATGGTAAGTCATATGCCCGTTCCCAGATTGTGTAAGTGCCACTAAATTTACATAGTGAGGAATATCATCAATAGTTAGTCACGATTCTGTAAGTGTTGTGTAAGTGCCACTAAATTTACATAGTGAGGAATATCATCAATAGTTAGTCACGATTCTGTAAGTGTTGTGTAAGTGCCACTAAATTTATATAGTGAGGGATATCATCAATAATTAGTCGTGATTCTGTAAGTGTTGTACAAGTGTCACTAAATATATTAATTATTAGTCATGATCCTATAAGTGTAGGTTTGCAATATAACTGAATTTTGGTGTTATTCTGCCATTCTGGTTACTGCAACATATATACCGGAGATTTTGTACCAGGTGGCAAAGTCCACAATTCCATTGGCGGGTAAGTCGAATATTTGCTGGAAGGCTTTTACGGCATCCGCTGTTTGCTGTGTGTATTGGCCGTTTACGGCTACTTTTGGAATAATACTATAAGTATTTGAAATGCTGTTTAACTGTTCCTGAATCATCCGAACATTATTACCGTATGCACCGATGTTCAGATTTTGGCCGGGCCAGGAGGCAGGAACACCGGATACTTCAGGCGCGGTGTTGATATAGATGGAATCCCCATAGAAATGCCGCAATATTTCAATGGCACTTCGACCTTGATCTCCTAACTCTTTTGATCCCCATTGTGTCATCCAGTTGGGGCATTGCACGTTATTACCGTCACAATATTGGGTTAGAATGGGCTGTTTTATATTGGGTCGGGACAAATAGTTGTTGAATATCTGGTCGACTATCAGTCCAATATTACTGAAGATGTTTCTGCCGGGGATCCATTTGTGATCAAAGGCGGTTGAGGAGGTAATAGTGAAGTTAAATCCCTGATTACGGTACCATTCAGTAAATACCCGATTTAGGGTAAATGATAAAATTGCTAGTATATTGGCAGTTATGGTTGCTTCGGGCCAGGTAGCATATATCTCACTGGAGGCAACATTTTTAATATAATCTCGAAAGCGTTCATAATGGTTTGCAGCAGAGGTATCCGTTGGAGGGCCATCATGAACGATAACAAATTCAGGTATCACAACCTGACTTAATACAATTTCGCCGGTCTCAGCAGTGTCTTTTATTTCACTTTCAGCAATTTTAGGAGGATAGTCACCGAATAAGGTATGTGGAGGAATCACATAGAGTGTGCCCCTATCATCCGGGCCTGCCTCCCTCATGGAAGCATTTTGTAAGGCAGTAACATTCGGGAATATCTCAGCATTGTGTATCGTAATCGGGGTAAAGTTGGCGGATGATATGTTCAGGGTATATTCCGTATAGGGTTGCTCTGTGGAGGGAGCAAGACTATAATCGATGGGTGGAGCGGGTAGTTCGACTTCCTGGGTAAGTCCCGATTCATCAGTAGTTAATTCGTCAAGTACAGTTTCGGAGTCATTTGGAGGTGATACACGAACGGTAGCGTTCTCAACCGGAGCCATTCCCTGTGTGGTTACACGGACTCGAAGCCGGCCTAAATTCTGGGTTCCCATTTCTGCTGGATATATTCGTGTCGTATTTTTATTTAAAACAGGGTGAAAAGGAGAACTCATAATACTCATATTTCATTACCTCAATCTTCCATTATTAATAAAATATGAAGTGATTTTATGATTGTGATAATTATACGCCAATTCGGGTAACTCCAACGTAAATATTGGAGATTTTATACCAGGTGGCCAGATCTACTATGCCTGTAACCGGAAGAGTGAATATTCTCTGAAATGCTCTTACTGCCTCTGCGGTTTTTGGACCATAAATTCCGTCAACAGCAATTTTAGGAATTGCAGAATACACCTGAGCAATCCGATTCAGTTGTTCCTGAATCATCCTCACACTGTCACCCCGTGAGCCAGTGGTAAGATTCTGTCCGGGCCAGGAACGGGGAACACCGGATACCTCAGGAGCAGTATTGATATAGATGGAGCTTCCGTAATAGTGACGAAGAATTTGAATCGCGGTGTATCCTTGGTCACCCAGAGATTTTGAACCCCATTGTGTCATCCATCCTGGACATTGTGTTCGATTACCATCACAATACTGGGTCAGAATTGGCTGTCTGACATTTGGGCGGGATAAATAGTTGGTAAAGACGGAGTCAACTAATACTCCGATATTCGTAAAAATATTCCTTCCATTAATCCATTTATGGTCATATGCAGTCGAAGAGGTGATGGTGAAATTATAGCCTTGATTACGATACCATTCAGTATATACACGGTTCAGAGTAAAGGACAATATTGCTAAAATATTGGCGTATATTGATGCTTCCGGCCAGGTTGCATAAATTTCGCTACAAGCTACATTCTTGATATAGTCGCGGAATCGAACATAATGATTGGTGGCATTTGATGCAGGAGGACCGTCATGTACAATAACAAACTCCGGAATTACCACGCGGCTTAATACAATCTCTCCAGTCTCCCCCGTGGGTTTGATCTCATCCTCCGGTATTTTAGGAGGATAATCTGCATATAGGGTATGAGGTTCAATTACAAAAACCTCTTCTGAGACTTCATCGGTCTCGACTGGATTCAATTCTGCATTTTGCTCTGAAACTATCTCAGGCAGAATTTCAATGTTGGAATATACGGCGCTCTCATGACCGGGAGCGGATATCGTAAGGTCATATACAGAATACGGTTGTACATCGGAGGGCTCCAGGCTATAGCTGATTGGCGGTGCTGGAAGCTCAATTTCTTCGGTAAGACCTGAGGAATCTGTAGTTAATCGTTCTAAGGTAAGTGTGGGATCGGAGGGTGAGGAGATGGATACGGTAGCATTTTCAATTGGTATAAATCCCGGAGCATTACAGCGGATACGAAGACGTCCGAAGGATTGTGTCTCCATTTGGGCAGGATATATCCTAGTGTAATCAAACGATTTTACATTATTAATGTTTGATGGCCTCTGTTGCATGATTAGACCTCAATTCGCTCATTTTATTAATAGCTTATGTAATGGAAGGAAAAGATGTGAAAGAAACTTCGAAAGAACTAGAATAAGATTGCAGAGATGAAATAGGGCGTACTGCCAAGCAGTACGCCCAAAATAATTATGCTATTCTTATCTCAGTATATACTAGATTACTTCATGCTATTTTGAGTTGGCCGTTGCAGCCTCTCTCTTTGCACGAAGCGCAGCTAAATCAAACTTTGCCTCCAAATAACGATTTAGTTTATTAACTGCTTCTGATTTGCTCACATCTTCAACCTTTGAATTAGTAACATCATCTGTCTTGCCATTGAAGAATGCGTCCAGTGCGTTTGTTAACTCTCCTTCCGAAATCATATCAAGTTCCGGATGACTATTGAAGTAATTTTCAAAGCTCGCAGTATCCTCTGGGTTTGTTACAATTACAGAACATACAGCAAATTTCGGAGAGCCATCGGCATTCTTAGCATCGATTTCGGCAAACAAATAGGTTAAGCCTAATTTGTTAGCAGTAATACGTCCTCCGGGACTTACATTTACAATGGAGGAATCGTAACTGGAAAATTTAGCTACCTCTGCAGTGTTACTAGGCTTTAATATTACGTTAAAAAAGTCTGTGGTACCTAAGCCCATTATGATTCTTGACTTAGTGAATTTGACACTAAAGGCCGGAGGGCCGACAGTAACATCACAGGTTAAAGGGGTTTGACCATTACCATCTTTAATAGTAACTGTAATTGTTGTTGTTCCAACCTTGTTGGCAAGAACCACACCATCATCATTAACAGAAGCAATTTCAGAATCACTGGATTTAAAGCTTACTTTTGCATTATCACCAAGATTATAAACCTTGAGTTGGTATGATTTACTCTTAACTAATGTAATGCTTTTTAAATTCAATCTGTATTCTTCGTTCTTCTCCTTGCCAACAACACCAGCTTTAGCTGTTGCCACATTGATTGAAAAAACCGGTAAAAGAAAAGCAGTAAGAAGAAGCAGACAAAGTGTAGTGAAGCATTTACATAATAATTTCCTTATCATGGTGCTACCTCCAAATTCTGGAAATTCCTTATGCCACATCCTATCTATTCTGTAATTATAATAACATTTGATTTTGTCAGAAAAGTGTCATAATGTAAATATTTATATAAATATATAATTTCTTCACATGATGATCACCAGAATAAACCTATCGAATCATGATAAAACACTGAAATGTCAAGGGTTGTAGAAATTTGAAAAATAATGTAAAGACGATTTTTGTAAGAGTTGTAAAAGATACAAAGATTTTATATAAGTTTTTCTACTTGTTTTCACCCTATAATATAATATATAATAAAATAGAAATAGATTTGCCCTATATGTGACATAAAATGAAATAGTACTCGAAGAATATGTTCGGGTCCATTTAGTCTGTCGTTAAAGTATAAGTTGTATGGGCAAGTTCATTTCAAAATATAAAGAGCAGGAATGAATTCTGCTTAATATTACACTTGTTTTAAGAATACACTTAGGATGAACGGGAAAAGAACTATGAAGGGAGATTTTGATAATGCAGCATATATTAATCGCTGACGATAATCGTGATATTACTGATATTTTATCTACTTACTCCAGAATGGAAGGCTTTGAACCGGTTGTTGCTGGTGACGGGGAAGAAGCGATCAAACTGTTTACTCAGTACAATCCTGAAGTGGTATTATTGGATGTTATGATGCCGAAGGAAGACGGATATGAGGTCTGCAGGAAAATCCGAAGCAAGTCAAATGTACCGGTTATTTTAATCACTGCCAGAGGAGAAGATTTTGACAAAATCATGGGTCTGGATATCGGCGCCGATGATTATATTGTAAAACCATTCAGCCCCAGAGAGGTTATGGCAAGAGTAAGAGCTGTAATGAGAAGGATTACGAAATCAACGAAGGATACTTCTTCAGAAAATGTTCTGGTTATTGGAAATCTGGAGATTAATTTGGAAGAGTATACCTTACATATAGGTGGAACTAAAATTTCACTTACCAAAAAAGAAATTGAAACCATGTGGACATTAGCCTCCAATCCCAATAAGGTATTTACCAGGGATAATCTGTTGGACAGCTTATGGGGCTTTGACTATTATGGCGATAGCAGGACCGTTGATTCACATATTAAACGCCTTCGTTCAAAGCTTGACACGATGGAACATCCTGAATGGAGCATTAAAACGATATGGGGTGTAGGCTATAAGTTCGAAATAGAAGAGAAGTAGGCGATCAGATGGAGAATGAAAATAAGGTCAAGATATACAATCGCCTGTTCTTTAAACTGTATATTAATTACGCAGTAATGCTATTGGTTACGGCACTGTTGATTGGTCTGATCTTCATGAAGCTATATGAGGATCAGACGATGAATAATACAATTCATCAGTTGCAGGTTCAGGCAGAAAATATAGCAAATGCTACTACAAAAAAATACATCAAAACCGGTAAGTCGGACAATTATCTCGAGTATATCAATACGATTACCGAAGTAAATGGTTGGGATATCTGGACAGTATCGAATCCAAATGCATCGAATCCCATGAGTGAGGCCATGAATAATAGCATAACCTTTGAAGAATTTCTGGCTGATGACGAGTATGCAGAGTATGTGAAGATACTGAAGGATGTATTTGAGAATGAGACCTGGAGTTATGCCAAGGGTGATGATGAGATCTATCAAATGCCCACTATTACCATCGGATATCCAATTTACGGTATTGACCGAGAGGTAGTTGGTGCTGTTCTGATTAAGCAGATGGTGGAAGGGCAGAATGAAATAATTTCAGGTAGCTTGAAATTGATTGTCATCAGTATTGTAGTGTCCCTTGCTATATCTTTTATTATTGTAATCATATTTGCCACGGAGTTATCGATGCCTATTTCGCGGATGAGATTAACAGCGCTGGAATTAGCAGCGGGTAATTATCATAGTAAAACAGGAATCAACCGGGATGATGAAATCGGTGATCTGGCAAAAACCGTAGATATTCTTTCTGAGAAGCTTTTAGAAAATGATATTCAGCGTAAAAATCTGGATCAGATGCGCTTAGATTTTTTTGCAAATGTTTCCCATGAGCTAAGAACACCCATCACGGTAATCAGAGCATATACAGAAACTCTGGCGGATGGTGTGGTGAAGGAAGAGGATAAGATTACACAGTACTACGAACGAATGCTTTCTGAATGTAAATCCATGGAGAGACTAGTAGGAGACTTGTTAATTCTTTCAAAAATGCAGAATCCCGATTTTGCTATTGAGAAGGAACCGGTTAATCTGGTTCAGGTTATGGAGGATATTATTCGTAGCGCCAGTGCAATTGCAGAAAAGAAAAATATTAAAATTGACGTAGAAAAGAATCAACCAGTAATCATGATATTAGGTGATTATGATCGGCTTCGACAAATGTTTATGGTAATACTTGATAATGCCATAAAGTTCTCGGACGAGAATAAAACCGTTCACATAAATCTATTGAAGTCGGACAAAATATTAGTATCCATTAAAGATGAAGGTATCGGAATTGACAAAGCGGATATAGCAAATATATTTGAAAAATTTTATAAATCAAATTTACGCCAGAACGCTAGTGGAACCGGTCTTGGTTTAGCTATTGCAAAACAGATCGCTCTTAAGCATGATGGTAATATCGAGGTTGAATCTACATTGGGACAAGGAACGATCTTCACTTTTGAATTCCCGCTGTTCGAAATGGAGTCTAATTGTAACTAGTTGTAATTGCTTCTAGTAATGAGATAATATAATCCAAGTAGCAACAGTTACCAAGCAAAAAGTAGACAAAAACCTTGAAAAATAGTAGAGAATCATATATAATAATCTTACAGAAATTCCTGAGATGTTCGATACTCCTGTCATTTTGAACCTACATGATGATATACGGGATTCCTACATTCTTAAGTGGATGTCAGGCCGCCGTTTGCAGCGGAAGGCAGAAGCTTATGTGCGGTTACCCACCTAGCTTAGCTAGGAGTCAAAATACAGGAAACGGCATTTTGGGTATACTACTAAGGATAAAGGCGGCCAATGGCCGCTTTTTTTTCCTTGTTTTTTAATACTGAGATAATTATAATAAGGACAGGAATATAATATATAGTACCTAGGAGGCAAGAAATGAAGCACGGATTTCTCAAGGTCGCAGCGGCAACGCCAGTTATCAGGGTCGGAGACTGCCATTATAACGCTAATCAGATGATGCAGTTAATCGATTCGGCAGATAAGCAAAATATTAAACTGATTGTTTTTCCCGAGCTGTCAGTAACAGGATATACCTGCGGGGATCTGTTTCTGCAGGATACCTTACTTCGATCAGCAGTGGAAAGTGTTCATGCAATTGTGGAACATTCAAAAGGGAAGGAACTGGTGGTTGTAGTTGGCTTCCCCTACATTGCGAAGGGTAAGCTTTATAATACAGCAGCTGTGATACAAAATGGAAGAGTATTGGGGCTGGTTCCCAAGATCAGTATTCCGAATTATACCGAATTCTATGAAGCTAGACATTTTACAGCTGGTAATGAGACTCCGTTTCTAATAAATTTCCTAGGAGAAGAAGTATATTTCGGTTCCCGAATTCTATTTCGATGCAGTAATATACCGGATTTTGTCCTCGGGGTCGAAATTTGCGAGGATCTATGGATCCCGCAATCACCCAGTATAGAGCACTGTATCGCTGGAGCCACAGTCATTGCTAATCTGTCAGCCAGTGATGAGCTTACTGGCAAGGATGAATTCCGCAGGGAGCTGGTGAAAAGCCAATCGGCCCGATTAGTATGCGGTTACATCTATGCGGATGCCGGAGAAGGAGAGTCCACCACGGACCTTGTCTTTGCCGGACACAATTTAATAACAGAGAATGGGACTCTGTTACTTGAATCGAATACCTTTGAAAATGGTATGATTACCACAGAATTAGATCTGGGAAGACTGAAGAGTGAGAGAAGAAGGATGCATACCTATCTGGGACGGAGCAAGGTGACATATCAGGAGGTTCCATTCACCTTACAGAATACGGGATATGAGCTGCCCATCTTACCACTAAGCAGAAAAATCGATAGTGCCCCTTTTGTACCTTCAGAGAAATCAGCCAGGGATAAACGTTGTATGGATATTATAAATATTCAGGCAATGGGCCTAAAGACCAGACTATCCCATATTGGGGGGTCCTGTGCTGTGATCGGGATATCAGGAGGACTGGATTCTACACTGGCCTTACTGGTAACAAATCGGGCTTTTGATATGCTCGGTCTCGAAAAGAAGGGAATTATAGCAGTTACCATGCCATGCTTTGGTACCACGGATAGAACGTATCGCAATGCGATTTTACTAGCCGAATGCCTGGGTGTCACTGTTAGGGAAATCCCAATTAGAGATTCGGTGAAGCAGCATTTTAAGGATATCGGTCATGATATAAATAATCAGGATATAACCTATGAAAATAGTCAGGCAAGGGAGAGAACCCAGGTTCTGATGGATGTGGCTAATCAAATGAATGGTATTGTAATCGGAACGGGAGATATGTCCGAGCTGGCACTGGGTTGGGCTACCTACAATGGGGATCATATGTCCATGTATGGAGTAAATGCATCGGTCCCGAAGACCTTAGTTCGTTATCTGGTCTCCTATTGTGCGGATACTACTCAGAACAAGGAGTTACAAAGAGTACTTTATGATATATTGGATACACCGGTGAGTCCAGAGCTGTTACCGCCTAAGGATGGTGAGATTGTTCAGAAGACGGAGGATATAGTCGGGCCATATGAGCTCCATGATTTCTTCCTTTATTATATTCTTCGCTTTGGATATGAGCCAGAAAAGGTATACCGCCTGGCTAAGGAGGCCTTTAAGGGAAGCTATAACGAAGCGACGATCTTAAAATGGCTGAAGACCTTTTATCGACGGTTCTTCTCTCAGCAGTTTAAACGATCCTGTTTACCGGATGGTCCTAAAGTAGGAAGCGTATCCGTATCACCTAGAGGTGACTTAAGAATGCCGAGTGATGCTTCAGCAGCATTGTGGATGAGTGAACTTGAAAAGCTGGAGGCAAAATAACAATGAAAAAATGCTGTAAAGCAATAGAAGTATTTGCTTTACAGCATTCCATACATAGATTATAAATTATGGATACAGAATTCATTATGTATTATTCCTTCACTTTCGCTTTATCGAGTGCCAGCTTAATTGCTTCAACCAGTAACTGCCCCGTATATTTACTATCTTCCATAAGCTCCACCTGTTCAATGGGAACGCCATCATACAGCTGTAATGCAATGGCTTCTAAGGAAGGCTCTACCAGTGGATACATTGTAGTGATCGATTCATCAATGTTTTTAATGCCAACATGATTAATATGGTTTTTATCCACTACAACCTCCAGGTTGATCGCCATATCATTTAATGTGATGGAGGAAGTCCATACACCAGCAGTATACAGAGCTGCATCAGTAGAGGTAGCTTCATTATCCTTATCTGGCTTAAACATAAATATGAGAAGTAGGATCAGAAGAATGCCTAATGCTGCAAAAATCACTGTATATATGATTTCTTTTAATTGGATAACAACTATTTTTGTCTTTGCCATTTCAATCCTCCGGAGCATGATTTGCTTCATGTCTTAATCTTACTATATATTATTAAATGGTGATTAAAATTATACCGATAAATTCCAAGTTTGTATCTTGTTGAATAACGAACTTGATTAAGGTGTGAAAAGTCTACATATATGAATGGAACATTAGTGCATATATATTCAGATGGCGAAGACCGGCTCAAGCGATCATAATTTATATTATATAATAAATATATCCCGCTTGAAGGTAAGGCAAGTCCAGATGAATATATATGCGCTAATGTTCAACACACTGTCTTAATCAGACTTTTGACACCCTAGCCAAACTTGTATATATAAATACCAATGCAGAAATGAGGGGGGTTATGTCCTTACAACTATTTCTTGGAAGTGCCGGTTCGGGCAAATCCTATCAGCTTTATCGTGAAATAATTGAACAGTCCAAACAGAATCCTGGAACGAACTATCTGGTAATCGTTCCCGAGCAGTTTACTCTGCAGACACAGAAGGATATCGTAACCATGCACCCGGAACACGGTGTAATGAATGTGGATATCCTAAGCTTTCTGCGCTTTGCTTACCGTATCTTTGATGAGGTTGGAGGGAATAATTACCCTATACTAGAAGATACTGGAAAAAGCATGGTATTACGAAAAGTGGTAGCGGAAAAACGAAAGGAACTGATTCTCTTTGGATCCAATGTACGTAAGCCTGGATTTATCAGTGAGGTAAAGTCCTTATTATCGGAGTTCTATCAATATAATATCGGACCGGAGGATTTCAACAAGATGCAGGAAATTGCTGCCAATAAGCCGGTTCTAAAGGCAAAGCTCTCAGATCTTTATACGATCTATGAAGGCTTCTCAGATTTTATGAAGGAACGTTATATTGCGGCGGAAGAGCTGTTAATTCTTCTGAGTAATGTGATCGATGAATCAGAATGGCTTAAGGGCACTGTCATATGTCTAGATGGCTTTACTGGTTTCACCCCTTGTCAATATCAGTTATTAGCAAAGATGCTCAAATACGCGAAAAAGGTAATGGTGACCGTTACCATAGATGCCACAGAGATTGAGAATACTCAGGTTTTTGAGCATCAGCTCTTTGGCTTGAGTAAAAAAACAATTAATAAACTTTATAAAATCGCCAAAGAATCAGGAGCTGAGATCGAGGCTCCGGTGATTCTGAAGGAAAGGAATCAAAGTAAAGTTCCCTATCGTTTCCTTCACTCACCAGCTTTGGCTTCCCTGGAACATAATCTGTTTCGTTACCCATATACTCCTTATACGAAGGAGCAGAACGAGATCACGATACATGCTTCAAGGGATGCAGAAAATGAAGTGGCTTTCATCACCAGGGAAATAAAACGGCTAGTCAGGGAGGAAGGGTATCGTTATCAGGATATCGCAGTAGTATCGGGTGATATCAGCCAATACGGAAGAATTATCAGAAGAAGCTTCGAAATGGCTGGCATTCCCTGCTTTATCGACTATAAAAAGGATATTATGGGTAATCCCTTTGTGGAGCTACTACGTTCGGCAATTGTAATTGTAAGTGAGGATTTCAGCTATGAGGGCATCTTCCGTTACCTGAGAACCGGGCTTACGGATCTGTCGATGGAGGACATTGACCTTCTGGAAAACTATATCCTGGCAACTGGGATTCGTGGATATAAAAGGTGGAATGAACCCTTTACAAGAACCTATCGAAGCAGGGAAGCGCTGGACCTGGTTCGGCTGAATTCAGCCAGAGAGAAACTGATGGAAGATATAAGACCTCTATATGAAACACTTAAAAATAAAGAGAAAACGATAAGAGAATATACGGTAGCTCTTTACGAATTCGGTGTTCGACTATGTATTGAGCAAAAGCTGGCTCAGTATAGCACCAAATTTGTTGAAAATAATCTCCCAATAATGGCAAAGGAATTTGAACAGGTATATCGTATTGTTATGGAGCTTTACGATCAAATGGTTTTATTACTGGGGGAGGAGCATTGTACCTTAAAGGAGTTCGGAGAAATATTAGATACCGGATTTGTGGAGGTTAAGGTTGGATTAATACCACCCGGTGTGGATGAAATCGTGGTTGGTGATACGCAGCGAACCCGATTAAAGGATATCAAGGTCTTGTTTTTTATTGGAGTAAACGAAGGAATTATACCGAAGACCATAAGCAGTGGTGGAATTCTTTCTGATATTGAGAGGGAATTGTTGATAAATCATGATATGGAGCTGGCTCCCACAAAGCGTCAGCAGGCTTACACGGAACAGTTTTATATCTATCTGAATATGACCAAACCGAAGGAAAAGCTATATATCACCTATCATAAGCTGAACGATGAAGGAAAAGCCATCAATCCCTCCTTCCTAATCGGTAAGCTAAAGCAGCTCTTTCCACTCATTCAGATCAAGGATGAAGATACGGCAAATGGTGATGCGGAACTGATTCTGCAGGATAATGGTCTGGCATATCTTGCGGAAGGACTTCGGGATTATAGTCGGAAGGAAGTCAGTGCCCTATGGAAGGAACTTTATTTATATTACCGGTCAGGAGAAAAGACCAACCAAATCCTTGACCGCCTGCTGGAGGGAGCGTTTTATATAAACGGTGATAACGGAATATCGAAGGAAGCGGCGAAACTTTTATATGGAGCCGAACTAAAAGGAAGTATCACCAGATTGGAGCGGTTCGCTGGATGTGCATTTGCACACTTTATGGCTTATGGTCTATCAGTAAAGGAGCGGGAGGAATATAAGCTGGCGGTTCCGGACATCGGTAATATTTTTCATAATGCAATTGACCGTTTTTCAAAACGATTGGATACCAGTACCTACAACTGGCATACCATACCGGATGAGATCCGCGAGGAATGGGCTATTGAGAGTGTCCAGCAAGCTGTCGAGGATTATGAGAATTCATTCCTGAAAAGTAGTAAGCGAAATGAATATTTGATTACAAGAATGGAACGAATCACTGTCAGGACCTTATGGGCGCTCTGTAATCAGATACAACAGGGCGCGTTTGAACCAGCCGGTTATGAGATGCCATTTCATCATATACCGGATTCTTCCTTACTGCTCCAGGGTAGAATCGACCGTCTGGATCTATATGAAACTGAAGATAAGATATATGTCCGAGTAGTTGACTACAAATCAGGTAGTAACTTTTTTGACATTACCAGTGTGTATTATGGCTTACAACAGCAGTTGTCCGTCTATTTAAGTGCGGCTATGGATTATCTGGCGAAAAGTCATCCAGGTAAGGAAATCATTCCGGCAGGAATTTTCTACTATCACATTGACGATCCCATCGTTGCAAAATCGGAGAATGTAGAGGAAGAAATTGTGAAAAGCCTGCGTATGAATGGACTAGTAAATGAAGATAAGACGGTAATTGGTTTAATGGATCAGAATCTGGCAGGGCCGGATGGCACCTTGCGAGCCTCTGTAAAATCCAATATTATACCGGTGGACACCAATAAAGAAGGAGAGCTCTCCAGGCGTTCCGTGGTAGCCGGTGGAGATCAGATGAAGGCCATGTCCGATTATGTGAACCGTAAACTGACAGAAGCCTCCGGGCAAATTCTTGATGGGGATGTGCGACTGAACCCATATCGTATGGGTGAGGCAAAGGCATGCGATTACTGCGAATACCGAAGTGTCTGTGGCTTTGATGTAAGGCTCCCCGGACATGGTTATCGTAATCTACAGAAGAAGCCAGTTGATGAGATAAAAGCTGAAATATGGGGAAATTCTAAGGAGAATTAATATGAGTTGGACGAAAGCACAGCAAAAGGTAATTGATACGAGAAATAAGAATCTACTTGTTTCTGCAGCAGCAGGCTCCGGAAAGACTGCTGTGTTAGTAGAGCGTATTATTACTATGATTTCTGAGGGAGAACATCCTCTGGATATAGACCATCTTCTTGTTGTGACCTTTACCAATGCAGCTGCTGCGGAGATGAGAGACCGTATCGGAAAGGCAATTGAGGCAAAGCTGCTTCTTGACCCGGATAATAGGCATCTGCAAAAGCAGGTTTCCTTACTGCAAAGCGCTCAGATTACTACCATCCATAGCTTTTGTTTAAATGTGATTCGGAATTATTTTCATCATATTGATTTGGACCCGACCTTTAAGATCGCAGAGGAATCAGAAATAACTCTGATGAAATCCGATGTGATATCGGAGCTGCTGGAGCAATGGTATGAGGAGGGAAGTGAGGAATTCCATACCTTTGTGGAAAGCTATTCCTATTCCAAATCCGATGCACCCATTGAGGATATTATTTTACAGCTCTATCATTTTTCCATGAGTGATCCGTGGCCGGAGAAGTGGATTGCACAGAAACGTAATCTGTTTGAGATTGATACCTTGCAGGATATGAATCAATCTCCATGGATGAAGGAACTCTTATCCTATGTTCGGGTAGTATTGGAGGATCTACGGAATAAAAATGCAGAGGCTCTAATGCTGTGCCATGAAGCAGATGGACCGTCAGCATATGAGTCTGCCCTGCTATCCGATCGTAATATGCTTGATCTTTTATTGGGTGTTGATACCTATGAGGCATACTCCAGGCTTTTTTCTGAGATCAGCTATGAGCGCTTATCTACGAAAAAAGAAGAGGGTGTTATTGCGTGGAAGAAGGAACGAGTGAAGGAACTTCGGGAACAGGTGAAGAAAGGTATGAAGGACCTGGCGACGCAGTTTTTCTATCAGACACCGGAAGAGATGCATAAGGATCTGCAGAATGTGAAAAAGGTGATGCAGGTGCTTTTTGACCTAACCTTAGAATTTATGAGTGCATTCGCTAAGAAGAAGGAAGAAAAGAATCTAATTGATTTTAATGATATAGAGCATTTTGCTTTGAAAATTCTTGTCAAAGAGCAGCAGGACCAGAACCAGAAACTGCACATTGTACCTTCACAGGCGGCAATGGAGCTCAGCGAATGGTTTGACGAGATATTAATTGACGAGTATCAGGATAGTAATATGGTACAGGAGACAATTTTGCAGAGCATTTCCAAGGAACGTATGGGTAAACCCAATCGGTTCATGGTTGGTGATGTGAAGCAGAGCATCTATAAGTTCCGTTTGGCCATGCCAGAGATATTCATGGAAAAATTCGCAACCTACTCGGACGAAGATGTCACCGGAGACGGTCAGATAAATCATTATCAGCGCATTGATCTGGACAGGAATTTCCGTAGCCGAAAAATAGTATTGGATTATGTCAATCATATATTTGAGCAAATCATGCAAAAATCCATTGGCGGGATTACATATGATGAAGCTGCGGCATTAAAATACGGTGAACTATTTGAAGAAACCCTAGAGGAAAAGGTTGATGATTGGATAAAAGGAAGATTGGCACAGGAGACAGAGCTGCTTCTGGTAACAGAAGAGGAAGCAAAGCAGCAGGAGGACATTCAGCGGACGGAGGAGATGGATTCTGATTCGGAATGGAATGAGGAAGAGGAAGAAGAAGAGGCTGTTTATAGTAAAAAGGAGTTAGAGGCCAGAGCCATTGCGAAAAGAATTAAAGAGCTTACAGATCCCAGAAACGGAATGATGGTTTTTGATCATAAAGCAAAGGCTCACCGTCCGGCATCCTATCGTGATATCGTAATCTTGCTTCGGAGTATGACAGGCTGGTCCGAGGTCTTTGTTAATACACTGATGCAGGAGGGAATACCGGCATATGCAGATACGGGAACTGGATATTTTCAGACTCTGGAGATTATGACAATTCTGAATATGCTTCGGATTATTGATAATCCAAGGCAGGATATTCCCTTTGTCGGAGTGCTGTATTCACCGATAGTAGGACTGACGACTACTGAGCTTGCCATAATTCGAGCTGCGGACAGGAATGGTACCATGTATAATGCTGCATTAAGCTATGTCAAAGAAGGAAGCGATGTTGCATTATTACATAAATTGACGCAATTTCTTGACCAACTGGAAGAGTACCGCTCCATGGTGAATTACAAACCGATACACGAGCTGTTACAACTGGTTTTAGAGCAGACCGGATATATATACTATATAAGTGCACTTCCCGGTGGAGAGCGCCGAAGAGCAAACATTGATATGTTGATTTCCCAAGCGGTACGTTTTGAAAAGGGAAGCTACAGCGGCCTGTTTCATTTTATTCGATATATTGAAAAGCTTCACAAATACGAAGTGGACTTCGGTGAGGCTACCACTGCTGGTGAGCAGGATGATACGGTTCGTATTATGAGTATTCATAAGAGTAAGGGCTTGGAGTTTCCCATTGTAATCGTTGCCGGCATGAGTAAGCAATTTAATACACAGGATATAAGAAGTAAGATTGTGTTACATAATGAATATGGTGTTGGACCGGATTATATCGACAGCGAGCGTAGAACTAAGATTGCTACACTGCCCAAGAAGGTTATTCAGAAGAAGGTTCAGATTGAAAATCTGGGTGAGGAGCTTCGTGTATTATATGTTGCTATGACACGAGCGAAGGAAAAACTGATTATGACCGGTTACTTAAAGTCCATGGAGGAGATTAAGGGTAAGGAATTCACATTTTTTGAGTTGCTGGCAGCAAAAAGCTACCTGGATCTGGTATTGCCAGCCATGGTTAATCGGATGGATACCCTGCAGGTGGATAGGGAGGAGCCATTCATTATAAAAGGTCAGGATATGCTTATAACGGTGCTTCCGAAAAGCCAGCTGTTGAAAGAGGAGATAGCCAGACAATTATTTATCCATCGTGACAGGGAAGAGTTAATGAACATCAATCCGGAGGAAGTGTATGAGGAAGAGTTTCGTAAGGAAATTCGAAAGAGACTGGAATTTACCTATCCATATCAGAAGGAAGCTGGATTAAAGGTTAAGATGACTGTATCGGAATTGAAAAAGCTTGGTCAGTTCATGGATGAGGAGCAGAGTGTTAATCTTTATCAGGATCATAAACTGCCTATGAAGGAGATGACACAAGATAAGAGCATACACACGGAGAAAACCGTCCCCAGTAACACAGAAACCGAAAACGAGGAGTTCGAGGCGACCGTTCCGAACTTTATTTCGCAAAATACTTCAGTAGTCACTGGAACAGATCGGGGAACTCTTTACCATAAGGTACTGGAGCTCATTGATTTACGAAGAACCAATTCATGGGAGGACTTTAATATCGAACTACAACGTCTGGTACAGGCAGGGAAAATTCAGGACAAGGATATCAGACAGTTAAAACTGGATAATATCTACCGCTTTACACAGAGTAGCGTGGCTTCCAGAATGCGTACCGCTCAGAAGGACGGCAAATTATATAAAGAGAAGCAATTTGTATTCGGGATAAAGGCAGCAGAGGTGATACCTTCATCGGACAGTGAAGAATTAATTCTGATACAAGGTATTATTGACGTTTTTTTCGAAGAAGAGGGAGAACTGGTGCTTCTCGATTACAAGTCTGATTTGGTTCGAAATCCGGAGGAGCTTATCAGCCGTTATAAGGTTCAATTAGAATACTATAAGAGGGCCTTAGAACAGATGCTTATGAAAAGAGTTAAAGAAATGATTATTTATTCCCTTCCATTTGGTAGCGAAATCAGAATAGATAGCTAGAAGTTGGGTACACTCTAGAAGATAGAGGCTTTCGTAACAGCCTTATTCCATATCATTAGTTGGGTAATATAGGATTATTCAGAGCTTATAGTACCTAAAGATCAGGAATGATTATGTAGAAGGGTGTGTAATCATGAGTAAAAAGAAGGAAAAGCCAATTGACTTAAGTAAGATAAAACCAGAAGAGGCATTAAAATATGAAATAGCCGAGGAGCTGGGATATCTGGATAAGGTTCTGGCCACAGGCTGGAAGTCACTGACGGCCAAGGAATCAGGTCGTATCGGTGGCATCATGACGAAGAAAAAAAGGGAACAGGAGAAAGCGGAAAAGCAACAGGAAAAAGAAGATGAGTTACAATAAGGGCTTGCTAGGCTAACCTTGAAGGGCTATAGCATAATATTTTACAGGGATTATAACTAACCTCACGCAGACAGAAGTACTTGTTATTGATTTTATATGTCTCAGGCGAATATTTATATTCTCATACGAACAATAAATATTCGCCTGTTTCATACAAAATACATCAACAAGTTCTTCAAACAGTGCATTATGGTAAGATATAATCCCTGCAAATATTATGCAATAGTCTCCATTTATGCTTTGGTACGTATTTGATTTAATTTTAACATTTCAATTCCCAAGAACCCCTTGATTGCCACACAGATACCACCCAGTAATATAGAGGTATCTTGAAGTGCAGAAGGAACAATATGCTGATAGCTGTTCATCTTGCTATTCAGGGATGCCTCAATTTGTTCCGTGATATGAGGAAAATGTATGGTAAAGGAACTGTTTATAATGACAATGTCGGGATTATAGGCATTTAAAATATTATTGATACCAACTGACATATATTTCACAAATTTATTCATAATATCAATCGCATCAGGATCCTTTTGCTCATATGCTTTTTTGAATTGCTCAAAATCGACTTCTTCCATGTTTTTCTTAGCGGCAAATTCATTTAATAAGGTTCTTTCGGATACATATTGTTCAAGACAACCCTTATTTCCACAGGGACATTGCTTCCCGTCTATTTCGATAATCGTATGACCGAATTCGCCTGCTCTACCATTGTACCCAGTATAAAGCTGGTGATTGACAATAATACCAAGACCGATACCGGAATGAACACTGATATTTGCCATATTGGAATAATCATATTGGAATGTTTTCTCTCCAATAACCGATAAATTTGCTTCGTTCTCCAGATATACCGGAGTGTTAAAATGTTGCTCCAATTCCTCGGCCAGATTGATACCGGATAAATTATAATAAGGAGCGAAAGAAACTTGATTATTGGCAATTACACCATGAATACCCAGTGTAATACCAACTAGACCATAGGGAGTATCCTCCGGTAATCGCATCGACTTAACAAGTTGAATCAGTACATTTACGATATTCCCTGTGCTTTTTGGAGTCTTAATCTGCTTTAAGCTACAATCCTCTCCAATCAAATCGGAGACCAATGCGGAGATTGTATCTACACCGATATCAATGCAGATTACATATCCTGCTTTCTTGTTCAAACTTAATAAAATCGGTTTTCTTCCTAAACTTGTATCATCGCTACCAATTTCAATCACCAGTTTTCTATTAATTAATTCTTGTACAATTGCAGATATGGTTGCTTTTGTTAAACCCAGATATTTCGCAATTGCTGCCCGCGAAATTACGGAATGATTAATGATTGTTTCCAAAACTAAATTGGTATTGATATCTCTAATGAGTTCTTTACTGCCTGTTACCATTACAGTCACCTTTCGTAAATAATTTTATTTCATATAATATGCCATATACGTAGCATTGCAGCACCGCAATTTTCTAATAATTAATCTCATGGTAACATACTTTAAATTATTTGCAAATAGTAATATCGTAATTTTTGCATTATAATGGGAAGAACCGATAAACAGAAGCAGAAATAATATCCGCCGCGGAGCCGTTCGCACTTAATTGCACCTAGTAGCGGTACATAAGGCTCTGAAAGACAGAGCCTAAGTACCGACAGGTGCAAATACTCCGCTATGGATATATTTCCTGCATCTGTCTACCGGTTCTTCGCGGTACATAAGGCTCTGAAAAACAGAGCCCAAGTACCGACAGGTGCATATACTCTGTTCTGAATATATATCCGCCACGGAGCCACTTAATATACTATATCATTACGAAGAACCGATAGACAGGAGCAGAAATAATATCCGCCGCGGAGCCGTTCGCACTTAATTGCACCTAGTAGCGGTACATAAGGCTCTGAAAGACAGAGCCTAAGTACCGACTGGTGCAAATACTCCGCTATGGATATATTTCCTGCATCTGTCTACCGGTTCTTCGCGGTACATAAGGCTCTAGAAGACAGAGCCCAAGTACCGAAGGTAAAGAAGCTCCGTACTGGATATATATCCATCCTCCGACTAGCGCCCATCCTATTGGTTCTTCGCGGTACATAAGGCTCTGAAAAACAGAGCCCAAGTACCGACAGGTGCATATACTCTGTTCTGAATATATATCCGCCACGGAGCCACTTAATATACTATATCATTACGAAGAACCGATAGACAGGAGCAGAAATAATATCCGCCGCGGAGCCGTTCGCACTTAATTGCACCTAGTAGCGGTACATAAGGCTCTGAAAGACAGAGCCTAAGTACCGACAGGTGCAAATACTCCGCTATGGATATATTTCCTGCATCTGTCTACCGGATCTTCTTCGGTACATAAGGCTCTAGAAGACAGAGCCCAAGTACCGAAGGTACAGAAGCTCCGTACTGGATATATCAGCTAGCGCCCATCCTATTGGTTCATAACGGTGCATGATTATAAACAGGTTGCTGAAGAGATTTCCTCATTCCGTTACTCTTGTGGGTGCGGTTACAGTTTTTATGTGCGCTTCTTAGGCATCTGAGTGAGCAATCATACAGTATGGGGCTGTGCAGAATATCAGCGGGGGTTATGACTTACCATAATACACTGTCGGAAGAACAAATTGTTGATTTTATATGGATAAGGCGAACATTTATGTCCGCCTGAGACATGTAAAATCAGCAATTTGTACTTCCGTCTGTGTGTGAGGTAAGTCATAACCCCCGCTGGAATATTCTGCAACAGCCCATGTGTCCTAATTATATCAAGCGAACGAAGATACCTTTGAAGCGCTAATACGCTAATAAACTGCAACCGCACCCACAAGAGTAACGGATCAAGGAAATCTCTTCAGCAACCGTCCCTCGAATGATATCTGTGTTGAAAATGTACAGAAAATTCGTTATGATAGGTGGAGAAGCAAGAATTCTTACTAAAGGGGATGTCAGAATGTTGAAAGTATTTTTGGTTGAGGACGAATATGTTGTTAGAGAAGGTATTAAGAATAACATTGCTTGGAAGGAACATGGATTTGACTTTTGTGGTGAAGCCAGTGATGGGGAACTGGCCTATACCCAGATACGCAAGTTAAAACCGGATATCATTATTACCGATATTAAGATGCCATTTATGAATGGATTGGAGCTTAGCAGGTTAGTTAAGAAGGATCTACCCGAGGTTAAGATCATTATCTTAAGCGGATATGAGGACTTTGAATTCGCCAAAGAAGCCATTAATATCGGGATAGAGGAATACTTATTAAAGCCGATTAATGCCCAGGATTTGCTTGATACAGTACAACGGGTAAGCAAAAAGATCATGACAGAAAAGGAAGAAAGAGAGAACATGATGAAATTCCGAAAGGAAATGAGTGAAAATGAAATCCAGAACAAACGGAATTTCTTCCATGAATTAATGGATAACAGCCAATCATTGCCCTATATACTGGATAAAGGTAGGGAATTTGGAATTGATCTTAATGCAGGGTATTACAATATCATCCTCTTTAAAGCAAGCAGAGTAAAGCATCAGGAGGAGAACTTTTCGAATACACTGGTGCAGGCCTATGATGAGCTTACAAGTTATTTTGACAGCCAGAATATCCTGTGGTTCGACCGGAATTTAGAAGGCTTTGCATTACTGATTATGGCGGAGACAGTAAAAGAAATGGAGGAATTACAAGCCACATACATATCACAGATTGAGCAGATTATACGAAAATATAATAAAATAACGTATTTCGGCGGAGTTGGTTGTTATGTCAATCGATTGAGTGAATTATACTTATCCTTTGAGGAGGCCAACAGGGCATTTGCCTATCGATTTATCAAGGATGAGAATCAGTTCCTAGAAGCTGGTGCAATCAGAGAGATCAGACAGCAGGAAGATAATCCTTGGGCAAGCCTTACCGATACGGAGTATCTTGATAAAGAAATTGCAGAGAAGTTTCTCCGTAGTGGAGAGCTTGGGGAAGTAAGCTATTTTGTTGAGGAATACCTCAAGAACTTCAATCAGGCAGCGAAGGATTCCCTGATGTTCCGTCAATATATTGTTATGGACATGTATTTTATAACAGCGAATTTTATTGAAAAGCTGAATTATAAAGAGAGCGGATTTAAGCTCGATAATCCATTTCAGAGTGCGCAGCATATGAACGAAATTGTAGATGATTATGATCATACCCTGAAGTTTATTACGGCACTGTTTACAAAAGCAATCTCCTGCAGAAACGAAGCTGCTACGAAGAAATTTACCAATATTATTGAAGAGGTTAAGGAGTATATACACAAGAACTATCAGAATGAAGAATTATCCTTAAATCAGGTAGCTTCCGTTGTAAATATCAGCCCCAGCTATTTGAGTACAGTGTTTAGCCAGGAGACGGGGCAGACATTCGTTAAATATCTGACGGATTTAAGAATGAATAAAGCCATGGAGCTGTTAATGTGCACCAATAAAAGGAGCAGTGAGATTGGAATAGAGGTAGGGTACAAGGATCCTCACTATTTTTCCTATTTATTTAAAAAGACCCAGGGATGTACACCGTTGCAATATCGTATGAATAAAAGCAAAAGCGGGGAGGATCAGGAGGATGCTAAAGAAAGGTATTAAGAAAATCTATTTGGATTCAAGTCTTGCAGCCAAAATACGACTCTCATATTTTATTATGGTAATTCCGATTTTAATCTTTATCGCTATATGGCTGATCTACTTTTCGGAATATAATAAGCAGTATGATAAACTAATCTATAATACCTCCGCTGCCAGTGCGTTTAGTATAGATTTTAAGAAGGAATTTGATGATAAGGTCTATTTGTATATTATAGGCAGCCGGAGCTACGAGGAAGCGAATCTTCTTAGTGATATCGAAAATGCAAAATCCGTTATTGACAATATTAAGGACATAAAGGATACCAAGAATTCCATGCCACGAATTGCACTGATTGAAAAGTATCTGAGTAATCTTCGAAAGTATGTGGAGATTATCAGAACAAATGTGGAAAAGGGAAATATGTATGATAAGAACATGGAAATCTGGGAAAATGACGTTCAGGTTGTTACCTCGCTTATCCAGGAGACTATATTGGAATATCTTTATTATGAAACCAAGGAAATCGAGACCTATCGTAATGAGATGAACCGAGTATTTGGTCAGATGATAAAAGGTAGTATTCTTCTGATCTTTTTCTTAATGGTAATTACTTTTGTTATATCCTTTGCCATTCCCAGAAGTATTACAAAGCCCATTCGATATCTGGGAAGGATTACAGAACAGGTTTCCCAGGGAGACCTTACGATCCGATCGAAAATCGAAAATGGTGCGGAAGTAAAAATACTAAGTGATTCCCTGAATCAGATGATTCAACGTATCAGTGATTTGTTCGAAACAGTAAAAATCGAACAAAAGAATCTTCGGGAGGCAGAGCTGGAGCTGCTGCAGATTCAGATAAATCCGCATTTTCTTTACAATACTCTGGATACCATCATTTGGCTTGCAGAGGCTGGTAAGCATAAAGAGGTAGTATCAACAGTGGGTGCTTTGTCTGATTTCTTTCGATCCTCATTGAATCAGGGCAAGGATATTATTACAATCGAAGAAGAAACAATACATTTTACCTGCTATCTGAAGATTCAACAGGTACGGTATCAGGATATTCTTGATTATGAGATCAACATTCCTCAAAGCCTCGGTAAATATCTGATACCTAAGATTACCCTGCAGCCTTTAATTGAGAATGCGCTGTATCACGGGATAAAGAACAAGCGTGGAAAAGGTAAGATTGTCATTAGTGGCAGGGAGGAAGAGGATAAATGTGTCCTTATCGTAGAGGATAATGGAATTGGAATGACGGAGGACAGATTACAGCAGGTAATTGAATGCATGAACGGTAATGGACTGACCAAAAATGATTTTTATGGACTATATAATGTGAATGAACGAATTCAACTGAAATTCGGCGAAAACTATGGCATCAGACTTCATAGTATCTTCGGGGAGGGAACCCGGGTGGAAGTTTGCCTTCCCAAACGTAGTATATAATTTAAGTAATTTATTCATAAAGTCTTATAGATTCAAAAAAAATCAACTTATTATTAAAAAAAACGAACTATTCTGATTATGGTGATAAAAAAATGAAATATTATCCATAGAATCTTTATTGTAACTATTACGGATTCTTTGTATTATGTATTTGCAAATAGCAATACATAATCAAGGAGGTAGGGAATAATATGAAAAAAATAGTTGCTTTATTGATCACAATTGCAATGGTATTTTCCATGGTAGCATGTGGTTCAAAGGGAGGAGACAGTCCTGCAAGCGGTGACAAATCCGCTAGCAAATCTGATGGGGCGAGCTCCGGTGATTTAATCGTAGTTGGTTTTTCCCAGGTTGGTGCAGAATCCGATTGGCGTACAGCGAATACCGAATCCATGAAATCAACCTTTACCAAAGAGAACGGCTATGAGTTAATATTTGACGATGCACAGCAAAAACAAGAAAATCAGATTAAAGCAGTTCGTAACTTTATTCAACAGGATGTGGATTACATCGTAATCGCACCGGTTACAGAAACAGGTTGGGATACTGTATTACAAGAAGCAAAGGAAGCAGGAATTCCTGTTATTATCGTTGACCGTATGATCGACGTATCCGATGATAGCTTGTTTACAGCTTGGGTTGGATCTAACTTCCTTCAGGAAGGTTATGATGCAGTAAAATGGCTTGCTGAGTATCTAGAGAAAAATGGTAGAAAAGATGAACAGATCAATATCGTTACCTTACAGGGTACCATCGGTTCTTCCGCACAAATTGGACGTACTGACGGTTTTGCAGAGAAAATGGCAGCTTATCCTAACTGGACTATGTTAGAGAAGCAGACCGGTGAATTCACTCAGTCAAAAGGACAGGAAGTTATGGAATCCTTCTTAAAGTCCTATGATGACATTGACGTTGTAGTAGCTGAGAATGATAATATGGCATTTGGTGCAATTGATGCGATTAAGGCAGCAGGTAAGACCTGTGGACCGAATGGAGATATTATCATCATATCCTTCGATGCTGTAGCAGCTGCATTTGATGCCATGATCGAGGGTACAATGAATGTTTCTATCGAGTGTAATCCTTTACACGGACCTCGTGTAGCTGAGATTATTAAGAAGTTAGAAGCAGGTCAGACAGTAGATAAGCTTCAGTATGTTGAAGAAGGTGTATTCCCCGCTGAAACAGCAGCAGAAATCAAACCAACACGTGCTTACTAATATTTAGGTAATAAAATGTAATGGGTGTGACATATGGGGCTTAAGTGAGCAGGAATAAGCTCCCTGACACACCCATTTTATATATAAAAATTGCTATTTAATTTTTATATAATCATAACCAGGTCAATGAAAGGATGGAGTCCACATGGATCAAAAGAATAAGGTCATATTAACAATGCGGCACATCAGCAAACATTTCCCCGGTGTGGTTGCCTTATCGGATGTAGACTTTACATTACGCGAAGGGGAAATCCATGCATTAATGGGTGAAAATGGAGCGGGAAAATCTACCCTGATCAAGGTACTTACAGGCGTAGAGGAGTTTGAAACGGGGGAAATAAGAGTAGGAGATAACCTTGAATCCATCATTAACCGGTCTCCTCATGAAGCACAGGAGAACGGAATCAGTACGGTATATCAGGAGGTCAATCTGTGTCCGAACCTTACAGTTGCTGAAAATCTGTTTATCGGCCGTGAACCGATGAGATTTGGAATGATTGACTGGAAAACCATGAATAAAAAATCCAAAGAAATACTGCAGGAATTGGATATTGATATAGATGTTACGATAGCACTGGAGAATTACTCCATAGCAATTCAGCAAATGATAGCAATTGCCAGAGCAGTTGATATGTCAGCTAAGGTGCTTATACTGGATGAACCCACATCTTCCTTGGATGACAATGAGGTAGAGAAGCTGTTCCGGTTAATGAGACATTTGAAATCCAAAGGAGTTGGTATCATATTTGTTACCCATTTCCTTGAACAGGTATATGAGGTATGTGACCGTATTACAGTACTCCGCAATGGAGCACTGGTAGGAGAGTACGAAATAGAGTCTCTTCCTAGGGTTCAGCTGGTTGCAAAGATGATGGGTAAGGATTTTGATGACTTGGCTACAATTAAAAAGCAGACCGATAATCAAGGAAAGAATACCGGAGAAGAACTAATTTCGGCAAGACAGCTTAGTCATACTGGTACAATTAAGCCTTTTGATCTTACGATTCATAAGGGAGAGGTAATAGGATTAACTGGGTTACTGGGAAGTGGTCGTTCCGAGCTTGCCAGGGCAATCTACGGTGCGGATAAGGCAGATTCCGGTGAGTTATTCATAAATGGTAAAAAAGTAATGATTAATGCACCCATTGACGCAATGAGAGCGGGTATGGGATATCTGCCGGAGAACCGGAAGGAAGAAGGAATTATTGCGGATCTTTCTGTTAGGGAAAATATTATTATCGCTCTTCAGGCAAAACGGGGAATGTTCCGCCTGCTTAGTAAGAAGGAGCAGGAAGAATTTACGGATAAATATATTGATATTCTTAAAATAAAAACAGCGGATCGTGAGGTTCCCGTAAAGCAGTTGAGCGGTGGTAATCAGCAAAAGGTAATTCTTGGACGATGGCTGTTAAATAACCCGGACTTTTTGATACTTGATGAGCCGACCAGAGGAATTGATGTCGGAACCAAGACAGAGATTCAAAAGCTTGTGGTTTCATTGGCTCAGGAGGGGATGTCCGTTATGTTTATCTCCTCAGAGATAGAAGAAATGATCCGTACCTGTAGCAGGATGGCCGTACTCCGAGATGGATGCAAGGTCAATGAGCTTCATGAGGAGCAGCTGGATCAGGATAGTATAATGAAGGCAATTGCGGGAGGTGCTGGAAATGAATAAGGCAAAGCATTTTATTAATAAAATCACCGGGTATCGATTGTTTCTCCCACTGCTTTGTTTGGCAATCGTACTATTAATCAATGTGATTAAGACACCCAGTTTTTTTGAGATTACCATTAAAAACGGGGTATTCTATGGCTATATTGTTGATATTATTAACCGATCCAGTGAACTGGTAATACTGTCCATCGGTATGACACTGGTTGTAGCGGCTTCCGGAGGTACTGATATATCCGTAGGCGCAGTCAGCGCAGTAGCAGGTGCAATAGCAATCTTTATCCTTGGAGGCGGTGAGACCAGTACGGACTTCTATCATGCTCCCTATATACTGGGCTTCATAGCAGCAATCATAGCAGGATGTGTATGCGGAGCCTGGAATGGTTTCCTGGTGGCGAAAATGAAGATACAGCCCATGGTTGCCACATTAATTCTATATACAGCAGGACGTGGTATAGCGCAATTGATCACCGAGGGACAGATATTGTATCTTCGAGTAGATCATTTTAAACAGCTGGGAAGCTTTATACCGGGAATTCCTTTCCCAACCCCCGTATTTGTGGCGATCATCTGTATCGCGTTAACCATGTTAATATTAAAAAAGACCGCACTTGGATTATACATTCAAACAGTAGGTATTAATGCAAAGGCTGCAAGACTGGTAGGCTTGAACTCTACGATGATTAAATTCCTTTCCTATACCTTCTGTGGTATTTGCTCTGGAATTGCCGGAATGATTATAACATCCCGTGTATATTCCATCGATGCCAATAATGCAGGACTTAATATTGAATTGGATGCAATCCTTGCGGTAGCGCTGGGTGGTAATAATCTGGGCGGAGGTAAATTCTCCTTACTCGGAAGTGTGATTGGAGCTATTACGATACAGGCATTGACCACTACTTTATATGCGATGAAGGTATCGGCAGATCAATTATATGTATATAAAGCGATTGTCGTAATTCTGATTGTAGCTCTGCAATCAACAGAGTTAAAAAGAATGTTACGTAACCTGAAAGCAAAGCTTACGGGAGTACAGGCTGGAAGGAAGGTGGCATAATGAAAATAAAAGGGAAAAAGCTGGATGGAAATCAATTTCTTTTAGTCATAACCATTATTTTATTTGTGTTAATGTACATAGCCGGAATTATCGTATTTAAGGATAAGAACTTTGGTAAATTACAGGTGTTTTTGAATCTGTTTATCAGCAATGCTGGTTTAATTGTAGCAGCAACTGGTATGACGATGGTCATTATTACAGGAGGAATTGATATATCAGTTGGTTCCGTAATTGCCATGACCTGCATGCTGTTAGCCTGGATGATGGAAATAAAGGGAATGGGAGCAGTACCAGCTCTTCTGATTGTACTTGTAATCGGCTTAGTATATGGTTTAATTCAAGGCTGGCTGATAGCCTATCTAAAAATTCAGCCCTTCATTGTTACATTGGCTGGTTTGTTCTTTGCAAGAGGTATGACCGCTGTCATCAGTACAGATATGATTAGTATCAAAAATGAGACCTTCCTCAGTTGGGCAAATGCAAAAATATATTTTCCCTTTGGAGGAACCATGAATCGAAAGGGAGTTATGGTATATCCCTATATCTATCCCAGTGTAATACTAGCATTGTTAATTCTGGTTCTGTTTTTTGTGATACTTAAATATTCAAAATTCGGTCGATCTGTCTATGCAGTCGGAGGAAATGAACAGTCAGCATTACTGATGGGTGTGAATATTCGCAGAACAAAGCTTAAGGTATATGCCATCAATGGTATTCTCGGTACCTTTGCGGGATTTTTATTTGCATTAAATACCTGTGCTGGCTTCGTAGAACAGGCAAAGGGCTTTGAGATGGAGGCAATCGCTTCCTCTGTAATCGGTGGAGCACTATTAACCGGTGGTGTAGGTAATGTATTCGGAACCTTATTCGGTGTATTAATAAAAGGTACCATAGAGACCTTTATCACCTTCCAGGGAACATTGTCTTCCTGGTGGACGAAAATTACCATTGCGATATTGCTTGCATTTTTCATAATCCTTCAAAGCGTGTTAGCGTCGAAAAAGAGAAATGTAAAATAAATCGGGCTGTGTAAAATGATGCATACTGGATGATGACTTACTTCACACATAGGGGGAGTAAGTCATTATTCTGCAAGTTGCATTTTAGCCCTTTTATATCGTATTGGAATAAGGTGTCTAAAGTCTAATCCTTTTCTTGTTATATACTATGTCGAAATGATGGACAATGCGGATTCTTAAATAGAAAGAAATGTAATTGTTTGCTTGACATAAATCCAGTGAATTGGTATATTGATACTATATAGTTTATTCAATTAATCAATTAGAAGTGGCCTGTAAAATAAAATGAGTAGGTTAGGAAATGATATGAATAAGGATATCATCTCCTAAAAAGGGAGAATCCCTTTATAACAACTAAAAAAGGAGTAAAGATTATGCTGTATATTGGTGTGGATTTAGGAACCTCTTCAGTAAAGCTTTTGCTGATGGATGAGGAAGGAAACATTAAAAGTATCGTAACTAGAGAATATGAACTGTATTTTCCGAAGCCGGGCTGGTCAGAGCAAAATCCGGAGGATTGGTATAGCGCATTAGTTGATGGAATAAGGGAATTAACCAAGGATTGCGATAAATCACAGTTTGATGGAATCAGTTTCAGTGGTCAGATGCATGGTATGGTTATTCTGGATGAGAAGGATCAGGTAATTCGTCCTGCTATTCTTTGGAATGATGGACGTACCCAGGCAGAATGTGATTACTTAAACAATGAAATTGGAAGAGAAAAAATCTCATCCTATACGGCAAACATGGCGCTTACCGGTTTTACAGCACCAAAACTTTTATGGGTTAGAAAACATGAGCCTGATAATTTTGCTAAGATTAAGAAGGTTATGCTTCCGAAGGATTATATTGCATACAGATTGTCAGGAATTCATTGTACGGATGTATCCGATGCATCCGGTATGCTGCTATTTGATGTTAAGAATAAACGCTGGTCAAAAGAAATGCTGGATATCTGCGGACTGAAGGAAGAGCAGATGGCTAAGATACATGAGTCCTATCAGGTAGTAGGTACACTGAAGAAAGAAGTTGCACAGGAGCTTGGCTTACCGGAACAGGTAAAAGTAATTGCAGGTGGCGGAGATCAGGCGGTAGCAGCAGTTGGAACCGGAACCGTAGGCGAAGGTAAATGTAATGTTTCACTCGGAACCTCCGGTGTGGTATTTATCTCAACCAAGGAATTTGCTGTGGATAAGAATAATTCTCTTCATGCATTTGCTCATGCAGATGGAAAGTACCATTTTATGGGCGTTATGCTTAGTGCAGCAGCTTCTAACAAGTGGTGGATGGATGAAATCATCGGAACCAAAGAATATGCAAAGGAACAACAGGATATTAAGACTCTGGGAGAGAATAATGTGTTCTTCCTGCCATACCTTATGGGAGAAAGAACTCCTCATAACAACCCGAATGCAAGAGGTACTTTTATCGGAATGACTATGGATACCACTCGTGCTGATATGACACAGGCTGTTTTGGAAGGTGTTGCATTTGCACTCCGTGATTCCTTTGAGATCACCAAATCTCTTGGTGTGGACATTAGCCGAATTCGAATTAATGGCGGCGGTGCAAAGAGTCCGTTGTGGTGTAAGATCATCGCGAATGTGCTGAATGTAAAGGTGGATAAGATTAACTCCGAAGAAGGTCCTGCTTTCGGAGCAGCTATTTTAGCAGCTGTCGGATGTGGCAAATATACTTCAGTGGAAGAGGCTACTTCCAAGTTAATCAAAGTGATTGAAACAACGGAGCAAGACCCTGAAATCGTTGCACGTTATAATAAGAAATATGATATCTTTAAGCAGTTATATCCTACATTGAAGGATATGTACGATAAAATGGTATAAGCGGAGAATTGTTAATCTAATCAGGATTAATCGAAACTATGAATAATAAAGAAGACGGGTTATAGAGTATGCCGGTGTATTGTAAGATGTATTCCCATGGAATTCATACAATTACACCGGCATATTTCTTATGCAATTTCATTTCCATTGATTACATATCTTATATATGATAGAATGTTAAACGGTAAATAAATGCATAATATAATGAATATGGAATGGAAAGGAGCTGCGTATTATGCAGCCATATACCGGATTTGCATCTGTTTATGATATGTTTATGGATAATGTACCCTATGAAGAATGGGCTGAATATATTTGCGATTTATTACGACGCCATCAGATAAACTCCGGTCTTGTTCTGGAGCTGGGTTGTGGTACTGGGAATTTAACCAGGCAATTGGCAGCGAAGGGATATGATATGATTGGGGTGGATAACTCAGAAGAGATGCTTTCGATTGCCAGGGACAAAAGCGAGAACAGTGATGATAGTATCCTGTATCTATGTCAGGATATGAGAGAATTTGAGCTTTACGGGACAGTGTCTGCCGCAATCAGTGTCTGTGACAGTATGAATTATATCCTCACAGAGGAGGATCTGTTAAAGGTGTTCCGCCTAGTCAATAATTATCTTGATCCGAAGGGTATCTTTATCTTTGATTTAGATACCCAATATGCATATCAGGAGGTACTCGGAGATCATACCATAGCTGAGAACCGTGAGGAGGGAAGCTTTATCTGGGAGAATACGTACTATGAGCAGGAAATGATAAATGAAGTCAATTTGACTTTATTCATTCCAGAGCAGGATGATTCCTTCCAGAGCGCAAAGATGAATAATGACAACGCTGGACTCTTTCGACGATATGAAGAGACCCACTATCGAAGAGCCTATACCATAGATACTATGAAACGATTGATCGAAGAGGCTGGTATGGAGTGGATAACAGTCTATGATGCTTATACAGTGGAAGAGCCTAAGGAAGATAGTGAACGTGTATATATTATAGCAAGAGAAAAATGGCAAGCAGATAAGTTATATGTAAATAAAGAATAATTCTTATGTGAATAATGATTAGGATATGAAAGAATAGGGTGTATTGTTTGACACCATGGAGGTAGGAATGTCAGATTATATTGTTAGGGCAACTGCTGCAGACAACCAGATTCGTGTCTTTGCAGCAACAACGAGGGAACTGGTGGAGTATGCCAGAAGCGTACATGACACAAGCCCGGTCGTAACAGCAGCACTTGGAAGACTGTTGACCGCCGGTGCTATGATGGGAAGCATGATGAAGGGTGAGAAGGATATTCTGACTCTTCAGATTAAAGGTAGCGGACCAATTGAAGGATTAACCGTTACTGCTGATACAAAAGGAAATGTTAAAGGCTATGCATATCAGCCCCAGGTAATACTTCATGCGAATGATAAAGGAAAGCTTGATGTCGGAGGTGCTGTCGGAGCTGGGATGTTAAGTGTGATAAAGGATTTGGGCTTAAAGGAACCATATGTAGGACAAACCCATCTGGTATCCGGCGAGATTGCAGAGGACTTAACCTATTATTTTGCTGCCAGTGAACAGGTGCCCTCTGTAGTCGCACTGGGTGTTTTGATGAATAAAGACAATACGGTACGCCGGGCAGGAGGATTTATCATACAGCTGATGCCCTTTGCCGAAGAACGGGTCATAGACGGTCTGGAGAAGAAAATTTCTGAGATCAGCAGTATTACGTCTTTATTGGATCAGGATATGACACCGGAAATGATTTTAGAGTACATTTTATCTGATTTCGGCTTAGAAATCACGGATCGTATTCCGACTGCATTTTACTGTAACTGTACGAAGGAAAGAGTGGAGAAGGCCATTGTATCTATTGGAAAGAAAGACATTCAAGAAATGATAGATGACAATCAGCCCATTGAAGTAAACTGCCATTTCTGTAATCAGCATTATGAATTTACGATAGAAGAGCTAAAAGAAATCGTAAAGCGCAGCAGCTAGTAATATATTACAAAAAAATGATAAGGTAATACATTGTCAGAAACCAGGAATAAGGATAAAATGTTAAAGCTATAAGGAATTCGGACTTAATTGTCTGCATTCCATAAGTGCATTACTATGCAATATAACGCTGACACCCAATGCCGAGGTGCTTCAGTAGAATGGAGGGTTATATGAATTACGGTTATTTTGATGAGAAAAATAAGGAGTATGTTATTACAAGGCCTGATACACCGGCACCTTGGGCGAATTATCTTGGTTCACCGGAATACGGTGCAATCATTTCGAACAATGCAGGCGGGTACAGCTTTGTAAAAAGCGGTGCTAACGGAAGAATCACACGTTACATCTTCAATCAGGAGGATAAACCGGGGAGATATGTTTATCTTCGAGATGACGATGAGAATGATTATTGGTCCGCTTCCTGGCAGCCTGTTGGTAAACCATTGAGTGAATATCAAAATCAATGTCACCATGGTACAGCGTATACAACAATAAAGGCACAGTATAAGGGTATAGAGTCAGAAGTTCTTTATTATGTTCCGCTGAATAAGACCCATGAGGTGTGGAAGGTTACTATAAAGAATGCCAGTGATAAACCACGTAATATTTCCGCCTTTGGATTTATTGAATTTACAAATGAAAGCAATTACGAAAATGATCAGGTAAATCTGCAGTATACTTTATTTATTACAAAGACCTATTTCAAAGGGAATAAGATTCTGCAGGTGATTAATGAGAATGATGGTAAGAATGCCGAAGGCTCCAATGGAAGAGAGCGTTTCTTCGGACTGGCCGGAGCAAAGGTAGAATCTTATAATGGTGACAAATCGCATTTTATTGGAAGCTATAGAAGCTTTGGTAATCCGATTGCGGTTGAAAATGGCTCCTGTGATAATGTATTAAACTATAATTCCAATGCCTGTGGAGCACTTCACACTAAGATGACACTGAAGCCGGGAGAACAAAAGGAATTTATATTCCTTCTTGGACAAAAGAATGATAAGGAATCCAGTGATATTCTTTCATATTATAATGAGCCCGGTGTAGTGGATAAAGAATTAAGTGAATTAAAGAGCTACTGGCATGGTAAATTAGCCAACTTCCAGGTAAAAACACCGGATGATAATTTCAATGCCATGTTAAATACATGGAATGCATATCAATGCTTTATCACCTTTATTTGGTCAAGAGCAGCATCCTTTATCTATGCGGGACTTAGAAATGGTTATGGATACCGTGATACGGTTCAGGATATTCAGGGTATTATTCATCTGGATCCTGAAATGGCGAGAGAGAAAATCTGGTTTATGTTATCTGCACAGGTAGATAACGGCGGTGGTCTGCCATTAGTTAAATTTGATCATAATGCAGGACATGAAGATACTCCGGATGATGCCTCCTATGTACAGGCAACCGGCCATCCGGCATACCGTGCAGATGATGCACTTTGGTTGTTCCCCACTGTCTATAAATATATGGCTGAGACCGGTGATAAGAACTTCCTGGATGAGGTGATTCCGTATGCCAATAAGGATGAAGGAACAGTGTACGATCATTTAAAGAGAGCAATTAACTTCTCCATGGAGCGTCTCAGTGTTCACAAGATGCCTGCGGGCCTTCACGCTGACTGGAATGACTGCCTGAGACTCGGCAAAAAAGGAGAATCAACCTTTGTTGCAATGCAGTTATATTATGCAATGTCTGTAATTCGTAATATTGCGGAAGATAAGAAGGATACTGAATATCTTGCTTATCTGGATAAGGTACAGACAGAACTGAAGGATACCATTAATAATAATTGCTGGGAAGAGGATCGTTTTATTCGAGGCTTCAAGGAGGATGGACAGGTAATCGGTTCCAAGAAGGACCCGGAAGCCAGCATGTGGGTAAATCCTCAGTCATGGGCAGTAATCAGCGGTCTAGCTTCCAAGGATCAGGCAGAGAAAGCCTTAGAAAGTGTGCACCGCGAACTAAATACCAAGTATGGTGTAAGAACGATGGCACCCTCCTATGTGGATCATGCTTTTGATGGAGCGTTGGCTATTCTGTTCAATCCGTCAACAAAGGAAAACGGTGGTATTTTCTCACAGCCACAGGGATGGATTATTCTTGCTGAGGCATTGATGGGTCATGGAAATCGTGCTTATGAATACTTTACAGAAACATGCCCTGCTACCCAGAATGATCATGCAGAAATTCGTGTAATCGAACCCTATGCACATGGTCAGTTTACCGAAGCGAATGAGAGTCCGTTCTATGGAAGATCTCATACGCATTGGCTCACCGGAACAGCATCCACAGTAATGGTTGGCTGTGTAGAAGGTATTCTGGGTATGAGACCGGATTTAAATGGTCTGACCATAGCTCCTAGTATTCCTAGCGAATGGAAAGAGTTCTCCATTGAAAAGACCTTCCGTGGCAAGAAATTGAACATAAAAGTACAGAATCCCAATGGTGCCGAAAGTGGCTGCAAAGAATTCTATGTTAACGGAGTAAAACAAGAGACCAATTACCTTCCTGAATCTATGATGAAGGATGTAAATGATATTTTACTTGTAATGTAGTTTTTATATAACAGGGAAGAACCGATAGGATTAATGCAGAGAAACATATCCTCCGCGGAGCCGTTTCCACTAAGTTGCACTGCGTAACGGTACATAAGGCCCTAAAGAACAGAGCCTAAGTACCGACGCGTGCAAATACTCCGCTCTGGATATGTTTTCTGCATTCGACCTATCGGTTCTTCGTCGGTACATAAGGCCCTGAAGAACAGAGCCTAAGTACCGACTAGTATAAATATTTCGCTTTAATTTGTAATATAAGTTATAAGATGTATAAAAGTGAATTTAATCCACTCTGAGTAGGAATGATATCAGATATAGTATCACTAAGGCTATATGATATCGTACTTTAGGGTGGATTTTTTTGTGATCTTCTTGTTCTGCTTTATGAATTGAATCTAAGTTAGGAATACTATGTTTGTGAAACGTAATACATCAGGTTGTCGTCTAATCACTGAAAGAAACTTTACATAGTCTTAACAAAGGTGAAATCATGAAGAGATAGATATATGTTTGGATATCATGAGAGGTAAGGAGAGGGTTTTATGCGCAAAGCAAAATATATGGTAGCAGTAATTCTGGTTTTGATCCTTTTTTTAGAAGGATGCAGTGGCTGTAAAGCAATAATAGAAGAAGGAGAAATCAATAATTCTTCTTCGTATAACGGTAAGGAAAATGATGATGAACAAGACATGGATCACAGTAATGTGAATGTAGATGAGCAAGGCAAGGATAACGTCGATGACAGCAGTGATATGCCCGACGCAACACTTTATCGATTCCAGGCGGTAATTATCGATGCCGGTGATTCGATACTGGTAGCTCCCAATGAAGACAGCAATGAATATCGATCCTCGGATAAAATATTCGTAAGTATTACGAACGCAATCATCCGGAATGAGAACGGAGAGGAAATAGATGCTGCGAAGCTGGAAGCAGGAGATCAGGTACAAATAGAATATAATGGGGCGATTCGGGAATCCTATCCGGCTCAGATGGATGCTTCCGGGGTTCAGGTAATTAAGAAAAACATATTAATGAAAGGCTACCTGGCAATAATTGATGATATATATCAGGAAGATGATGCATTAAACTACGAGATTACAAAAATAGCAGTGGATACAACCGGGTGGAGTGATATCACTGCTCTGGAAAAGGAGATTCTATTGTCGGAACTGGGAAGAATATATGGATATGAGATAATCGAAGGAACCTTTGATGAGCTTGCGAAGCAAGGAGTGATCGATAAGGAGAATCTTTATTTTCCCGATGGTATCCTAATCACATTATCAAATATATCCTATAACGAGAAGAAGCGCGAAATAAAATGTTCAATTAAAAAGTGGAGAAGCGGGCTGGGAGCCATCGGATCGGATAAGGTTACCGCAAGCTATGATGGTTCAGAGTGGTCAATCAAGAAGGAAGATATGTGGATTAGCTAATAATGCATCGATAGTAATACTTGTTTATCAGTTTTATGTATTGGTGAGCATGTAAAATAAGCACAGCACAACCAGGAATACAAGATTATACAGCGAAAAAACACCTAAGTATTTACCTGGTTTTGCATGTTCCGTTTTGCAGTAGAATTTATATGATATTAAGCTTGCTAAGGATGCAACCAAGGTACCTAATCCTCCGATATCGGTACCGAGGATTAATGCTTTATAATTATCGGTGAAAGCGGATAATAGAACCGCAGTAGGGACATTGCTGATAATCTGGCTTGCTATTAGTGCAACAGTAAGCTCCCTGCTGACCAGTAAATTACCCAGATAATTCCTGATTACTGGAATGTTACCAATGTTACCAACAAATATAAAGAAGCAGACAAAGGTAAGAAGAAGGGAATAATCCACCTTTCTCAATATCTTGCGATCAAAGATTAAAATAACGACGAATACAATTAATAAAGTAAGACGATAGTCGAGTATTCGTATTACACAGGTAAGACAGACAAGAAAGAGAATGCAATACATGGTTAGCATGTAGCGTTTCTTATTGTCTGTTTTTTTCTCTTCACTTTTATTTATTATAGTAAGTTGAAGTGTTTCTTTTTTCATTAGGATTATCGTAATACTCAGTAATAAGAAGGATAGGATCGTATAGGGTAAGGTGATTTGTAAAAAATCAATCATTGATACATAATAAGTATTGTATAAATATAAATTCTGCGGATTTCCAATCGGAGTTAACATACTTCCCAGATTGGCAGCAATGGTATCCAGAACAATTACGGGTATAAAATACTTTTCCTGACCTGTCATCCTTAATATCATTATGGCAAAAGGGACAAAGGTTATTAATGCAACATCATTTGTGATAAGCATGGAGGAAAAGAACGAAAGACTAATAAATACAAAGCTTAATGAACGAATGTTTTGAACCTTTTTTAAAAGCTTTTCAGACACTCGAATAAATATACCGGTATCATTGAGTCCGGCGACTACCGCCATAAGACAGAATAGAAGGCTCAGTACACGAAGGTCCAGATAAGAAATGTAATGAAGGCTGGGCTTTACAAAGAACATGGTTACTATTGCTACGAAGGCAGAAATCAGAAGCACTGTTTCAGTTTTTATTAGATGTTTTACTCTAGCATATAATTTCATCATAATTCGTTTCCTTAATTATTACTATATTATTTATGTATTTGGATAATCAATACCCCGATAAATTCTACGTCAATTAAGATAAAAATGCAATCATTGATTTTGATATTGCATGATTAGGTATTGGGTGATAAAATCTATATGTTGACGACAAAGAATGATTTGATTTTCCATATAAATACAATAAGGGATATTAGAGGATGAAACACAAAGCGGTGTTTACTGACGAGGAGATACTTGCATGGAACAAATAGCAGTGAAACAACCAGGGGAAGGGACAGGAACTGCAAGGGATTATCTTTTTGATAATTTAAGAGCAATTTTAATTATATTAGTGGTATGGGGACATTTACTTACCTCGATGATGGGTGAGTCCGATGTAATAAAAAGTATTTATTATTTTATTTTCTTTTTTCATATGCCTGCAATGACTTTTGTTTCAGGTTATTTCTCTAAGAATCTGGAGAAGGTCAGAAGCAATGCCTTTGTAACGATATTAATACCTTATGTAATATTAAATATTTTAAATTATTCCTATAAGGTATTGGTCATTAAGGAATCGCTTTCTGGCTTTAAATTATTACGGCCATATTGGGGATTGTGGTATCTTCTGGCGCTATTTCTTTGGAAATTCTTTCTAAAGGATTTGGTGAAAATACGCTTTCTCCTGCCTTTAAGCTTTATTATAGCTTTACTTAGTGGATTTAGTAGTGAATTTGCGGATTATATGGCTCTCGGAAGGACAATCTGCTTTTTCCCGTTCTTCTTACTCGGTTATTATTGTACGAAGGAGCATGTGGAGCGGATTCGAAAAATACCGAGGGTGTTTTCCTATATAGCAATCGTAGTTGTAGGTGGATTATCTACTTATATCGTATATCAGGATATATTTAAAGTAGAAGTTCTGTACCTAAGAAGGCCATATCCGGAAGACATCAAATTGAAATCCATGTTATTCCGATGCTTAGTATATGTGATTGCGATTATTATGATTTTGGTATTAACGAATGTTATGACTGCCAGAAGAACCTTTTTAACAAAGGTTGGAGCCAGTACGATGACAGTCTATATACTTCATTTATTTACAATACCACTATTAGAAAAATATGAGATTCTAAAGGATAAGCCATATTGGTATCTTTTATATTCTGTTTTGATGACGGCACTGATTACATTTTTATATACAAGACCGATAGTGAAACGGATATATGATGGGTTTATTGATTTTCTAACCGGTATCATCGTGAAAGAAAACTAGAATTAACGTCAACTGAGAAAGGCAATGGTGAATATGAAGCTTAGTATTATAGTTCCCTTTCATAAGGGAATACATTTTTTGGAGGATTGTTTTGAAAGTATCAGAGACCAGGGGCTGACAAATTATGAAACGATACTGGTCTTAGATCATGTGGAGGAGAATGTCTCTGAATTAATTGATATGTATCAGGATATCAATATTAAGACGGTTGAGCTAAATGGAGAAATACAACGGGACCGTAATTATGGTAAGCCTAGTGTTGAGCAGCAGCTTCAAGGATTTAGTGGGGTAGCCAGTGCAAGAAACGCAGGACTGGATGCGGCTTCTGGCGAATATATTTATTTTCTGGATAGCGATGATTATATCTTAAATGGAACATTAACAATGCTGCTCAAAGAAGCGGAAGAGCAGAATGCTGACTTTACATATGGGAAAAAAGCATCAACCTGGTTCCGTAGAATGGTATATCTTGCTGCACTTGCTGAAAAGAATGAAGAAACCAGTGAAGAACAGGATCCAGGTGATCACGAGCAGTCGGATGAGCATGAACAGGTAGTTCAGGAACAGACAGTACAGGAGCAGCTGAGGCAAGAAGCATCGGAGAACAATCCCGATTCAACAGATATGGAGGCTCCGGTTAATCTTTCACGCAGGGAGAGAAAGATTCTTAAGGTACAGAATAAGCTAGTAGAAGCAACAGGAATGGATGCGGAATTATTAAAGCTAAGAGCGGAGGCGTATCATAGCTTATTAGTTACTCGTAAAGGCTTACGTAATATATCAGTACTGGGAATTTTATTCCGTAAAAGCTTTATCGATGAGAATAGGATTCGCTTCAATGATGATTATATCTTCTTTTCGGACTCAACCTTTGTGGTACAAGTATTGCAAAAGATGAACACCGCATATTATGTACAGGAAGCGGTATATGTAAAAAGAAAACATAATGACCCGATTCATTACCCGGCGTTATCCCAGTTAAAAGCGGAGGATAAATTCGAAGAGTATCTTCTCGCTTACAAGGAGTGCGTAAGCTACACCGCAGAAGGTTCTGTATTGCGAAGCTATCTGGAGAATAAGCTGATCTCATATTATGCGGGAACCTATGCTCCAAGACTTCGTAGAAGTGAGAAGGAGACTTGGCGTACCGATCGTTTTGATATGATGCGAAGTGTAATGCAGGAAGTCAATCCTGAGATAATTAAGCATCTGAAAAAATATAAGAAGCAAATAGTAAAAGCGCTGTTAAAAGGAAATGTAAAACGTGCAACCTATGTGGTAAGCAGACATCTGGGATTAAAGAAAGTAAAGAAAATAAGGAAAAATAAACGAGTATTTGCATATTATCTATATCACAAATTCTTTACAAAGATGTCCGTTAAGGAAAACTGGGTTCTCTGTGAGAGCTTTTTTGGCAAAAGCTATTCCGACAGTCCGAAGTATATATATGAATACTTAAGCAAAAACTATCCTGGTAAGTATCGTTTTATTTGGGTGGTAAACAAAAGAACGAAAATACCCTATCGTCATACCAGGGTAAAAAGGTTCAGTATACGATATTGCTATTATCTTGCACGCTGCAAATATGATGTGTTCAATGTCAGACAACCGGAATGGGTGAGAAAAAGGGAAGGAAACGTATTCCTGGAGACCTGGCATGGAACACCACTTAAGAAGCTTGTATTTGATCAAGAGGAAGTAATGGGAGCATCCCCTCTCTATAAAGCACAATTTTATAAGCAATCAAGGGTATGGGATTATCTTGTTGCGGCAAACCATTTTTCCACGGAAGCCTTTCGTAGTGCATTTTTATTCGATAAGGAAATACTGGAATACGGTTACCCGCGCAATGATATTCTTCATAGCGAGAATAGGGAGCAAATTGCTTCAGAAATTAAGAAAAAGCTTCGTATTCCGGAAAACAAGAAAACGATCTTATATGCGCCAACCTGGCGTGATGATGAATACTATGGCCGTGGAGAGTATAAATTTGCATTGAAGCTGGACTTACATTTATTAAAGAAAGAGCTGGGTAAGGATTATGTGGTACTACTCCGTACACACTACTTTATAGCGGATTCCCTGGATGTAACCGGATTAGAGGATTTTGCTTTTAATGTAAGTAAATATGATGATATTTCAGAATTATATCTGATATCGGATATGCTGATTACGGATTATTCCTCCGTATTTTTCGATTATGCTAACCTGAAAAGACCAATTTTATTCTATACATATGACCTTGATAAATACCGTGATATGTTACGAGGCTTTTATATGGATATTGAGACAGAAGTACCCGGACCTTTACTATTTACCAATGAAGAAGTCGTGGATGCAATACGTGATATTGACCATATTTCGGCTCAGTATAAGGATAAATATGATGAGTTCTATGAGAGATTCTGTAGTCTGGAGGACGGACATGCAGCAGAGAATATTGCAAAACGGGTTTTTAATTTATAATTACACATTATGATGTAAAACATGTCCAATTCGAAAGCGTATTTGTGCAATTAGTCAAATTTGTATTTTTATGCAATGAATCGACAAAATAATAGTTGCTTAATTATTCTCATTCATTATAATAAAAGAGTAATGTAAGACTTCTTTTGGTATTCATTGATAAAATATTATAAAGGATAGGTGGAAGTTGCAATGAAAAAATTAGACATGCTCTATGAGGGAAAAGCAAAAAAGGTATATAAGACGGATGTAGAAGATGTGTATATCGTTGATTATAAAGACGATGCGACAGCTTTCAATGGTCTGAAGAAAGGTACTATTCTTGGTAAAGGCGTTGTAAATAACAAAATGTCCAACCATCTTTTCCGCTTACTGGAGAAAGAAGGAGTTCCTACTCATTATGTGGAAGAGTTAAGTGATCGTGAGACAGCAGTGAAAAAGGTTGAAATTGTACCACTGGAAGTAATTGTTCGAAATGTATCCGCAGGAAGTTTTGCGAAAAAACTGGGTATGGAAGAAGGAATTAAATTAATCAGTCCTACCCTGGAATTCTCTTATAAGGATGACGCATTGGGCGATCCAATGATTAATGATTATTATGCCATTGCAATCGGTATTGCTACCAGAGAAGAAATAGATCGTATCACAGAGCTGGTATTTAAGGTGAATGAAGTATTATGCAAGTATTTTGCAGAGTGCGGAATCGAGTTAATTGACTTTAAGGTAGAGTTCGGAAGATATCATGGACAAATTATTCTTGCAGATGAAATATCTCCGGATACCTGCAGACTTTGGGATATTAATACACACGACAAGTTAGATAAGGATCGCTTCCGTAGAGATCTGGGCAATGTTGAGGATGCATATCAGGAAGTATTTAAGCGTTTAGGAATAAAATAATGGAAGTATGAGGCTGTTTAAAAGTGGTTTCATATCTCGGAATATTAAGTAAATAGGTTGACCCGGAAGAGCGGGTAAATTTATACGTTGATACCGTGATAAGAAATAAGACTTTTCAACAGCCTTTTGTTGTTGCATGAGTTGATAGATTGTGAAGATTTGATTCCCAGGTGGATAGAGAGGAAATAGGATATATGAGTATTGAATACCTTGAGAACCCCGATGAAATTCATGAAGAGTGTGGCGTATTTGGAGCCTATGACCTGGATGGAAATGATGTTGTATCTTCGATTTATTACGGCCTGTTTGCGTTACAGCATAGAGGGCAGGAGAGCTGTGGTATTGCGATCAGTGATACCAATGGCCCGAAGGGTAAAGTGAAGGTATGGAAGGGCATGGGCCTGGTAAGCGAAGTATTTTCACCCGAGAATTTGGAGACGCTGGCCGGCGGTAATATCGGTGTCGGACATGTTCGTTATTCTACAGCGGGTGGTAGTAACATTAGTAATACGCAGCCTCTAGTACTTAATTATGTGAAGGGAACCCTGGCACTTGCCCATAATGGAAACCTGGTTAACACTCCGGAATTACGAAGAGAGCTGGAATATACCGGAGCTATCTTTCAGACGACAATTGATTCTGAGGTCATCGCATATCATATTGCAAGAGAGCGTCTGAACAGCAAGACCGTTGAGGAGGCGGTATCCAGAGCCATGAAGAAAATCAGTGGTGCATATTCGCTGGTAATTATGAGTCCCAGAAAGCTAATTGGAGCAAGAGACCCCTTCGGATTTCACCCGCTTTGTATCGGCAAGAGAAATAATGCCTTTATATTAGCATCTGAAACGGCTGCTCTTCATGCAGTGGATGCGGAATTTATTCGTGATGTACTACCCGGCGAGGTAGTAATGATTGATAAGGATGGAATTCATTCGAATACGGAGCTATGTACACCGAAGATAGCAAGATGTATTTTTGAATATATTTATTTTGCCAGACCGGATACCAGCTTTGATGGTGTAAGTGTATATAATTCCAGAATTATGGCCGGTAGAATCCTGGCACAGACCCATCCTGTTGAAGCTGATATTATAGTAGGTGTACCTGATTCCGGTAATGCTGCTGCATTAGGATATTCCATGGAATCCGGAATTCCTTTTGGTATGGCCTTTGTGAAAAACAGTTATGTTGGACGTACCTTTATAAAGCCCAAGCAAGCAATGCGACAATCCAGTGTCCGTATTAAGCTCAATGTTTTGGCGGAGGTAGTTCGGGGCAAGAGGGTTGTAATGATCGATGATTCTATTGTCAGAGGAACAACCAGCGAGAAAATTGTTCGAATGCTTAAGAATGCAGGCGCTACGGAGGTACATGTAAGAATAAGCTCGCCACCGTTCTTACATCCGTGTTACTTTGGAACAGACATTCCGACAGGAGAACAACTGATTGCTCATAATCATTCAGTGGAAGAAATTCGTCAGATGATCGATGCGGATTCTTTGGGATATCTGGAAGTGGAGCGTCTAAGTGATATGATTGGCGGAGATACCGGATTTTGTGATGCCTGCTTCACCGGCAATTATCCCATTGATCCACCCAAGGAGGATATACGGGGAGAATTCGAGGCCTAATGAGAGAATCGGAGGTATGTATGGAATTTTATGCAGATGATAGTAATGTAAACGTCATTGGAAGAAGCTTAATGATGAATAATACAAGATATCTGGGATATTCCTGTTCAGCAATAGAGTTTGAATTTACTGGAACGAAAGTGGAAGCTGATATATGGACGGATTCTGATACACTGGAAACAGAATTAAAAGCATGGGTTGCAGTCTTTGTAAATGATGAGGAGCTTCCGGTGAAGCGTTTTTCCTTGGAGAAGAACGGAATCTACCTGTTATATGAGGGAGCGAAGTCTCAGACGACGAAGATACGTCTTGTAAAATATTCGGAAGCAGCGTTTGGAAAGATTGGCATAAGATCAATCAGAATAGATAGCGACCAGCCACCTCGACCCACAAAGAAGAAGAGCAGAAGGATAGAGTTTATTGGAAATTCGATTACCTGTGGCTACGGGAATGAAGGAATATGGAATGTTGATACATTCCAAACCTCACAGGAAAATCCTTGGGAGGCCTATGCGGCTTTAACCGCGAGAAAACTGGAGGCAGATTATCAATTAGTTTGCTGGAGTGGTATCGGTATTATCTCAAACTATACAGAACAAGAGGTACCAAACACGACGGAATGGCTGATGCCACAATTATATCCATATACGGACCGAGCAACGGATCAGGTGTTGGGTAACACTGAACCGGAAGTGTGGAAGAATGAGAGGTTTGATCCCGATTGTATCGTAATTAATTTGGGAACGAATGATTCCAGCTATACGAAGAACATCAATGAACGGGTAGAAGCTTTCGGTAATCGTTATTATGAATTTGTTCGGGAGGTACGGAATAAGAATCCCAGATCAAAGATCCTATGCACATTAGGAGCCATGGGTCAGGACCTGTGTGAAGCCATACGGCAGCAGGTGGAAAGAATGAATAGCGAAGGTGACGATAACGTACATTTTATGGACTTCGACGTACAACGGGAGGAAGACGGGATCGGTACGGATTGGCATCCAAGTAAGGCCACCCATAGAAAAATGGCTGTCAAACTAACGGATAAACTGAAAACAATAATGAACTGGTAGTAAAAGGATCATTTTATTGCTATAATACTTGTTATAAAACAGGAATACATTGCCTGATCGAATAAGATAGGAACCGTCATAAACGGAGAAACGGAGGAAAAAATGAGTTATGATAAGTATGTGAGTCCCCTATCCGAACGTTATGCTAGTAAAGAAATGCAATATATTTTCTCACCGGATATGAAATTTAAGACCTGGAGAAAGTTATGGGTAGCATTAGCGGAAGCGGAGAGAGAGCTTGGACTTAATATAACCGAGGAACAGATCGCTGAATTAAAAGCGCACATGGACGATATTAATTATGAGGTTGCGAAAGAAAGAGAAGCACTCGTTCGCCATGACGTAATGTCCCATGTCTATGCTTACGGAGAGCAATGTCCGAAAGCAAAGGGGATTATCCATCTGGGTGCTACCTCCTGCTATGTTGGAGACAATACGGATGTAATTGTAATGACAGAGGCACTGAAGCTGGTTAGAAAAAAGCTGCTCAATGTAATGGCAGAGCTTTCTAAATTCGCAATGGAGTATCGCTCCCAGCCTACCCTTGCATTTACTCATTTCCAGCCTGCACAGCCCACTACTGTAGGAAAAAGAGCATCCCTATGGCTTATGGAGTTAAAGCTGGATTATGATGATATAAATTATCTGATTGACAGTTGTATGCTGTTGGGATCAAAAGGAACAACGGGTACCCAGGCAAGCTTTTTAGAACTCTTTGACGGGGATCATGATAAGATCAAAAAGCTAGATCAGAAAATTGCAGAGAAAATGGGCTTCCGTGGCTGTTATCCTGTATCCGGACAGACCTATTCCAGAAAGGTTGATACAAGAGTATTGAATGTCCTGGCGGGTATTGCTGCCAGTGCTCATAAATTTTCCAATGATATTCGTCTATTACAGCATCTAAAAGAAATTGAAGAGCCCTTTGAGAAAAACCAAATCGGTTCTTCCGCCATGGCATATAAACGAAACCCAATGAGAAGTGAACGTATCGCTTCCTTAGCAAACTATGTAATGGTGGATGCCCTAAATCCTGCTATTACCTCAGCTACCCAGTGGTTTGAAAGAACCCTGGATGATTCTGCAAACAAGAGAATTAGTATTCCGGAAGCATTCCTTGCGGTGGACGGTATTCTCGATTTGTATCTGAATGTAGTGGATGGGTTAGTAGTATATCCGAAGGTTATTGAGAAGCGTTTGATGCAAGAACTTCCTTTTATGGCTACTGAAAATATTATGATGGATGCTGTGAAAGCCGGAGGAGACAGACAGGAGCTTCATGAGAAAATACGTACTCTTTCCATGCAGGCAGGCAGAAATGTTAAGGAATTTGGGTTGGAGAATAATCTGCTTGAACTCATTGCAGCAGACCCGGCCTTCAACATGAGTCTGGAGGATTTAAAGGCTTCCATGGATCCTGCAAAGTATACGGGAAGAGCCAAAGAACAGACAGAAGAATTTATTCGTGATGTGATACAGCCTATTTTAGATGAAAATAAGGAGTTGCTAGGGTTAAAAGCAGATATCAAGGTGTGATGCTAGATCATAAAGTACCACAATCAAACCCATAGTTTCAATATAGTAATAAAGAATATATATTGCCGGTGCATCGGATATGAAATCACATAGCAGATACACCGGCATATTTTTTGCTCATTATGATGTGATGCCCTATAAAAATGGTTATTTGGGTTCAAAGATAAGCGAAAGAGTATTAATCATTGACTTTACATCCTACATGCTCGATGGCATTACGAATACTACAATCATCTGCAGGATCGTTGTAGTGGACTTCAACAGTGCTTCGGCCAAGATCAATATTTACCTTCTGTACACCATCGATCTCTTCCAGAACATTCTTTACCTGTGTTTTCACCGGATTATTAATTAATCCGCTTACATTATAATGTACCTGATTCATTCGATGCTACCCTCCTTAATAAATGTTATTCTTAGTCTTTGATGAATTAAGAAAAATTAGTCATAGCAGGTAGCAATAATGAATTTTTAATGATTATTTATGATGGTACATTAACAGGAGCTCCAATTATGATCCCGTCTTCAAAATAGTCCCCTTATTACAGTGGTAGATCCCGTCTCTGAAAGGTAAACAGCGCAACTGCGTAGGATAGAATTCCGATGATACCCATAACAAAGAAGGATAAACCGAAGCCTTCACCGGAAGTGATTTTCTCCGGATTATACAGAGTAAATAGGGAGAAGTACCTTAAGAAATCAGTCGCTTCACCTACATCCGATATCATCTGAAACAGTAGAAAAGCTACCGGAAGTCCTGCACCCACCGCAAGTGAGTTCTTCGTATCGTTAAAAAAGCAGGAAGCAAAAAATCCGATGCCGGTTATCGCATAATACAGGAGTAATGCCCCGGCATTTAATATTACAAAGCCCTTTACATCTAATTCTCCTGGGAAGTTTATATTGCATACAATAATTCCTACTACAGTAATGATACCAATTAAAAGCGTAGTGCTGACAAGTAGATAAGTTGCCTGAGTTCCGGCAATTTTCATTCTGGCATTGGGAGTGGATAATAAATATGCCATGGACCCTTTATCTACAAGGGAGGCTATACTGCGGTTTGCAATAATAATGGTATATATCATGGGAAGCAGCAATATTAGAAACCCATAAAAATACGTAGCAATAAAACCTAACAGAGTACCCCCTGTTTCAGTAAAGCCCATAGCGGAAATCAGCTCTTTCGGAAACATTTCCAGAACTTCGTTTAAGCTGTCCTGGGATGCAGGATCATACATACTAATTATAATCGGAAGATACATCATGGAAACAGCTAATATAATTAGAAACACTATGTAGTTTTGCTTTAAGGTTGCCTTAAATAATGGTTTGCTTAACATCTTCATTCTCCTCCTTTTCACACCTTGGACTTACTGGAGTTACCATAGTATTGCATGAATACGTCTTCCAGAGTACTGTTTTCAACTGATAAATCAAGAATGGTGTATTTTCCAAGCTCCTGTACTAAGGATGAGACATTACCCAATACGGAGACCTTTACGATGGATCCATTCACAGAGATGCTTTCAAAATGGTTTTTCTCCGCAAAGGCAGCAGCGGAAGAAGGGGAGTCAAAGGTAATCAGATAGGTCCTGCGACGTTTTTCCTTCAGATTATGTATATCTTCCGTAGCAACCAATTCACCCTGTCGTATGATGCCGATGCGGTCACAGGTTCGTTCAATTTCCTCAAAGCTGTGGGAAGACATTAGAATAGTTTTCCCTTTTGCTTTTTCTTCAAGAATAAGATCCGCAAATATTTTCTGCATTAAGGGATCCAGACCACTAGTGGGTTCATCCAATATCAGTACTTTGGGATTGTGCATGAAGGCGCAGATGATTCCGAGCTTTTGCTTCATTCCCTTTGACATCTTACGAATCCGGCCTTTCGCATCAAGCTCGAAGCGATCTATTAACTGGTCACGGTAGGAGAGATCAATCTTACCACGCATTTCTCCCATGAATTTGAGAAAATCCGCTCCATTCATCCCGTCAAAAAAAGCAATTTCTGCAGGTAAATATCCTAAATCCTTCATAATGTCCGCTGTATTGGTGCGACATTCTTTGCCAAGAATCGAAGCATATCCTTTGTCCGGTGTCAAAAAACCCATCAGATGTCGGATTGTTGTCGTTTTCCCGGCACCGTTCGGACCAAGATAACCGAATACTTCTCCTTCGTTCACGGTAAAGGTTAAGTCAAAAACTCCTTTATGGTTTCCGTAGTCCTTTGTTAATCCGTTGATTTCAATAATGGACATTTTTACTCCCCTTTCATATATAATTATATTTATTATGCCCTGCCGAATGTATTGAGAAAGGCAGAGCCTTTCATATCAGTGGTGTTTCATGAAGATTTGATAGTACCGCACTTATTTCAAATACTCTTCTTTATAAAAGGTGTTGCGAAATAATGTCATGTAGGCTTTGTATAAATCGACTGCTTCTTGAAAAATCAAAGAGAGTTGATTGTCAGATGACTTCTGTTTGTACTTGAGAGCGGCCTGATTGGCACACCCTTCAGAACACCAGGTTATTAATTGAATCACCATCATTGGATTAATTCCTTCTTTGAATTTTGAATAATCAATTCCCTGGAAGAAAGCCATAGCACGCTCATGCGTGTATCTTGTGTTGAACTTCTCTATTTCGCTCTTTACGCAGGGTGCTGTTTCAAATACTGATTTTTTCATGAAATCAGACATATGCGGGTAGTCTATAGAACACTTCATCTTAAGTTGCTGAATGGCTTCTATACGCTCAAAAAAATCAGTGTAAATCATATAGGATGGGCAACCATCCGGTCCGGGACTGTCAACGATTTTTTCAAGTGTATTACCGCAGTATTCATACAAATACAGATAAAAATTCTTCTTCGATTCAAAGTAGTAGAATAAGCTGCCTTTTGATATACCGGCTTCTTTTGTAATAGCATCAACTGAGGATTTCGTATATCCGTATTCACTAAATATCTTAAGGCCAGCGTTTATAATCGCTAATCTCTTTGCTTCATCAAGATTTTCAAAGACATCGTAAGACATATTTAGCACCTCTCATTCTTATCTAAGCTCTGTGTTGACCACTTTGGTCAACTTTATAGTAACACAATTGACCAAAGTGGTCAACAGCTTAATGAAATTCTAATCTTTAAGAAGAATTGACAATTTTCAATTATGGTATTATTATTAAATAAACTTTTAAAAGTATATTTAATAAGTGGAGGTATATGATATGAAAATAGATGAATGTTCTCACTTTGATCAGGTTCGGGCTCAGAACAGAAAAACAATAAGGAATTTAATGAGGCATTTTGCTTCGATTGGTAAAAGTGAACTTGCACGTATTTCCAGATTAAGCTTTCCCACTGTATCAGCAGTACTGAATGAATTACTAGATTCCAATGAAGTTATTATACTTCCGGAAGCAACTTCCCGAGGCGGGCGTCCGGGAGCAGAATATGCACTAAATCCTTTATATCATGTTGCAATCTGCGGATATCTGGAAGAAGAAACCCTTCATCTGCGTATCTGTGATACCTTAGGTAATACTTTAAGCGAGAAAATCATTGTAATAACGGAAGACATAAAACCAGAAGAATTATTAGAGCTATTTCAGGAAATACGGAAGGAATATCCTTCTTTATCAGTGATATCCTTAGGTGTTCCAGGTGTAGTTGATAAAGGAGTTATCTGCTCGCTTTCCTGCTTTACGAATATTAACGGCTTCCCAATAAAAGAGTATCTTGAGGATAACTTGGGACTACCGGTATTTATGGAAAATGACACCAACGTATTTACCTCGGCGGAGCGTGATATGTGGCCTGACTTGGTTCATTTATTCTTGAATCATGATTGTATCGGTTGTGGTATCCTTTTAAATGGTTCATTGATTAGGGGTGCGAACGGATTTGCTGGAGAGCTGGAGCACTTATTAGTGGGAGATGGGACAGCTGATCGAAACTTGGGGACTATACTGAAAGATATTGCGGTAAGAGATACGAAGAAGAAGGATCATATCATTCAATTGTCTAAAATAATTAATACCTTTATATGTACGATCAACCCTCCCCATATTGCAATATCCGGATTCGAGATAAGTGAAGAGGATTTGGATATTATCCTTTCCGTCTTAAAAGCAGGGATGGAAGAACGTTATTTGCCACAACTACACATTGTTGACGAGGTAGATGAACTCTATTTTACAGGATTAACAGAGATTGTTTTGGATTATTGGAAATCGATATAGCTTAAAATTCTATACAAACAATAAACTTACACAGAAATGGAGGCAATTATTTGGATTTGCTTTATCACCCAATTATATTGTATGCCAATATAAAACATGGTAAAATTAAATACAAATATCTGTTCATAACAAATATTAATGTCAAAGCCCAGTATAGAAAGGTTGCTAAATGAAATTACTTTTAATCACAAAGAGTAAGAATAGACCAGTGGATGACCCATGGAGTTGGCTTAAAGGAGTGATCATAAATTCACAGGTAATTGAATTTAAAGGTAATATATTTGTATGGTTATATGAGCTTTATCCATTACTTGCGGACAAAATATATGAATATGAGGAAGACGTGGAATTAATTCTTGAAATGTATCAGCGCTTTCGGATGACAGTCCCCAAGGTGTATTATGAAGATCAATTTAGGTCTCCTCAGAAAGAGAATGAGAAGAAAGATATTGAGAAGAAAGATCATGAAAAGAAAGAAAATGGAGAAGAAAAAAGTATAGACAGTCTGTACGAGAAATATATTAAGCAGACACCTGATATTCCCTTATCAAATCTTAACAATCATACGGACTACACCACACATAATGACTTTAATGGGTATGATGACCATGGCGACCATAGTCTGGATATACATGGTGATTATGGAAGGGATTATGATGATCATATGGATAGCAGTAAATTTATTCATGGAGATTATATAGGGTGGAATAATAGACATGATGATGGTTACCAGGACTATGATGATCAATCACACGTCGATGAAACGCATAGCGATAGCTATAATGAGTATGATGATCACCAGCATAGAGATTATTTCTACACTGATTATAATGAACATACAGATATCAATAAATAGGATTAGTTGAAAGAAGAAATTAAATGGCGAAATATTATAATTATATAAACATGCTAGTCATGCCGACTGATATTTGTAATATGAATTGTATTTACTGCTTTCATAACGAATTTCATGAAAAACAAGGGAAGATGACAGAGGAAACACTAAAGAAATTATACAGCATAACCCTTCCGCAATATAGACAGGTTAACATAATCTGGCATGGTGGAGAACCTTTGGTTATGGGATTGGATTTCTTTAAGAATGCAATTTCCATGCAAAAAGAATACCCAGATTGTAAGGTGGAAAATCGTTTGCAGACTAATTTAACACTAATGAATCAGGACTATTCTGAATTCTTTGCTAAAGAGAAGGTGGGTATCGGAAGTTCATTTGACGGATTATGTAATGATAGCTTAAGAGGAAATACGGATCAAATATTAAATGGAAGAGAAGTATTATTGCAGAATGGGAATTCATGTGGCTTTATCATGGTAGTATCCAGGAAGAATATTAACATGTTAGTGGAGGATTACCGTTATTTTAACGCACATAATATTAGCTATACGATAAATCTTTATGTTGATGCACTTGAAGATAAGAAAGAGGAGCTTTCACTGGATCCGTTTCATACGGTAGAGAGAATCAAACAGCTTTTTCATATCTGGATAGAAGATCCAAGCTGTAACATACATATTGATTATTTTGAGCGGTTTCTGAAATATATTCTATATAAGGAAAAGCGTTTGTGTAAATACACCTCCTGTCTTGGAAAATGGGTCGGTATCCGGTATAACGGAGATATTGTTCCTTGTAATAGATATTTCCCTGCGGAATATGGATACGGGAATGTCCATGATTTTCAAGATATCGGGGAAGCATTTGAAAGCGAGGGCTTCAAAAGACTGTTATCTGAGGCTATTTGCCGCCGAGAAAAATGTAAAGGTTGTGCAGCATTTGAGTTATGCTCAGGAGGATGCAATAACGAAGCGCTCAATGAAAAAGGTATTACGGAGAATGACGGAAACGGTTGTTTCATTTTCAGAGAAATTTATCTTTATATAAAAAAATACATGGAAGCCATTATTCAGGAGCGGAGCGTTTTAGATAGGATAAAAAACCCTCAGGTCCAAAATTTACTCAATCGCAAACGCAACCAATGTATGAATTAAGGAGAACATTTCATTTCTGCAGATATAAATACGCAACCTTTCTTTATATTATTAAAAATATAACAAAAATAACAAATCAACCATAAGGAATCCCTTTCTTTTTGTAGTGATTTTCGCTAGACACATAATTCCGCTACAAAGGGAAAGAGGCTTCCTTATGTTTTGGGCATTTTTATATAAATATTTATTACATTACCAAAAGAGTATTTGTCCTTTGGATAAAAGAAACACAAGTACTCTTTATTATTGCATCCATAGAATAATATTGCTATAATAAATCTATATATTATACCATGGCTACATAAGGAGAAATTATATGAATGTCAATCTGGAATATTATCGAATTTTTTATCATGTAGCGAAAGCGGGGAGCTTTACTCAGGCAGGAGAAGAGTTGTGTATATCTCAGCCTGCTGTCAGTCAGGCAATCAAATTGCTTGAGTCAAGTCTTGGAAGTAAGCTCTTCATCCGGGTTCCCAAGGGAGTAAGGCTTACTCCTGAGGGTGAGGTGCTCTTTTCCTATATTCAAAGAGGATATGAGTACATATTACTAGGTGAAGCTAAATTTCAGAAAATGTTGGATTTAGAAAACGGAGAAATTCGAATCGGTGCCAGTGATATGACACTTCAATATTTCCTGTTGCCTTACTTAGAAAAGTTCCATCAAAGGTTTCCCAAAATTAAAGTTACAGTAACCAATGCACCGACTCCTGATACGTTAGAATATCTATATGAGGAGAAGATTGATTTTGGAATTGTAAGTGAACCCTTTGAAGCAAAGCCAGATATCGAGGTTGTTAAAGTAAAAGAAATTCAGGACACCTTTGTTGCAGGAAGCAGGTTTGATTATCTGAAGGACAGAGTGCTTAGCTTCAAGGAGTTGGAGGAATTGCCAATTATATGCCTGGAACATAATACAAGCTCCAGAAAATTCATAGATGAGTTCCTCGAAGACAATGATGTGGTAATGAAGCCGGAATTTGAATTAGCCATGAGTGATATTATTGTAAAGTTTGCATCTAGAAATCTTGGTATTGGTTGTGTGGTAAGGGACTTCGCATTAGAAGCACTAAATACGGGCAAGCTTTTTGAACTGAGATTTGAACAAGAGCTTCCCAGACGACATTTTTGCATTATTACGGGGAACAACAACCCGATATCTAAGGCGGCAAAGGAGCTACTTCGAATCATTCATTCCAAAGATTTGAACTAAATAGAAAGGAATAGATAAATGCAGCAGACGATTAAAATAAAATATTTGAATGACCAACTTGAAAGACTGGAGTATATTGAGAACAAGTCCGACTGGATTGATTTGCGGGCGGCGGAAACTGTAACAATGAAAGCAGGAGAGTTCAAGCTGATTCCATTGGGAGTAGCAATGCAGCTTCCTAAGGGATATGAAGCTCATATTGTTCCAAGGAGCAGTACTTTTAAGAACTTCGGAATCCTACAGACCAATTCAACTGGTATCGTAGATGAATCCTACTGTGGCGATAATGATCAATGGTATTTTCCGGCGTTAGCAATGAGAGATACTCAGATTAATCTAAATGACCGTATCTGTCAGTTCCGCATTGTGGAACACCAGCCCACGATTAAATTTCATGAGGTAGATACGCTAGGGAATGAAGATAGAGGAGGCATCGGTAGTACTGGTGTACAGTAATTATTTTGATAATAACGAAACCGTAATCATTAAATTATAAATTAAAACAGGATATTTGGAGGAGAGATAAATGGAAATAAGGAAGGCATACCTTAGCGAGATCGAGGAACTGGCTGCAATTCGAACGGAGTTTATTAACAGTCTCATAAGCTCGGAGATGACAATATCCGAAGAGTTTGAGACAAATGCAAATGCGTATATGAGAAAGCATATGGCAGATGATTCGATGGTATCCTGGGTAGCAGTAGAGGACGGAAAAATAGTTTCAACCGCTATGGTATGCTACTATGAACTCCTGCCGATTATGTTGAATCAGTCAGGAAAATACGGATACATATACAACGTATATACTCTTCCTGAATATCGAAAAAGAGGATTGGCCAGCCAATTGCTTAATAAAATAAAAGAAGAGGCGAAGGAACGGCAAATTGGTCAGCTTCAATTACGTGCAACGGAAATGGGAAAACTCCTTTATGAAAAATTAGGATTTGAATTACTTAACAGAGAGATGGCATATATTGTAATATAGAAAAAGAGGTAAACATGGCAGGTTTATTTACTCACATGGTCATAGCAAGGGAAATAATAAAGGTTCTTCCGGAAGAGACAATCAAGGATCAAGGATTATTTTATTTAGGAAATTTAGCACCGGATGCAATTCATGTCAGGGAAGGATATATCAGAGCATTTAAAAAGCATACACATTTACGGGATGATATATCAGATCCCGAGTTTGCGCAGGAAGATAATCTTGAGTTATTCCATAAAAGAGTGGCGGATTTTATCATACAGAATCGAGAACGAAAGGACGGCTTACTGGATCTTTATCGGGGTTATGTGGTTCATCTCCTTGCAGATGAATTATTTAACTGTACCATTCGTAAGGAATTCTGCGTTATTATGGAAGAACAGGGAATTGGACAGATGAATACCACGTTCTTTGAACGAATTATTACCGATATGAATCGGAACGATTTTTTATTAGCAGATCGCTATGAGGGAAGGGATGAGATCCGATACCAGCTGGAACAGGCTCCCATCCATCCAATTACCGATTATCTAAGTGAGCATGAAATGCGAGTAAGCAGGGATTGGATTATTAACCGCCATTTTGTAGAGAAGACAGAGGTGATTTTACCGGTATATATCAGTTATGAAAGAACTATGGCCTACATTCATATGGCGGTGGATAATATTATCACAAGGTTATCCGAGGGAGGAAGCTTACCATCAATGTTTTAACGAAGCTTATGTAAGGCTTCTAATCTAAAATCATCTCATTAGGCAGGGGACGGAAGCCGTATTTTTCGTATAGAGGTCTACCCATTGGAGATGCCTCCAAGGAGATCTTTACAATATTACGGCTTTTTGCTTCCTGAACCAAGCGGTCCAGCACCTGATATGCAATACCTTTCCTGCGATGCTCAGGTCTTGTATACATATTTTCTTAGTAGCTTAAGTTCCCTTCAAGGAACATTATGTCAACTTCTTCTCCATAGTGTAGTAGCATAGAACTCTATGATTTTCCACTTCATACTTTAAATATTCGACAGGGTAATAACCGCGCCTTAGATAATAATCATAAGAGGGTAAGGAGGCTTCCAGAAACGAGGTCGGATATTCCTTTGACACGGTTGCTTCAAGGAAATTCATCATCTCGTATCCGTAGCCTTTTCCCTGGTATTCCGGTAGCACATACAATCGACCTATGGTTCTTCCGTCAATACTACCTGTAGCCACTATTTGGTCGTTATCCTCAATAACATATACCATATTCTGTTCAATATCCGCTCTGATCTTTTCTTCATTATGATAATCCACAAAGAACTTTACCACTTCAGTAGGATAGTAATTCGGATAAATCCCTTCAATGGTTCGATGTACAATGTCACATATGACAGGTGCATCACATCGCTCTGCAAGTAGAATCTTCATAAAATCCCCCCTAATGCTTATACTTGTCATACTATTCTGTAGCAAATTCATTTTCTTATATTACTACTCGTGTTAAGCTATCTATTCTGGCAACACTTATGTTACTAAATAATTTTACAATTATACCATAAAATAAGAGTCTGACAAGTACTATTTTCCAAGAAATAAAGCAAATCTTTATAATGCGAATTGAAATAAATTCCAGCGGTTTTCTGACTGTACACCAACTACGTATACTGGACTTTTTTTGTCCCCTATGTTACGATAAGCAAGCAAAAATAAAACAGGACAACATTTTATATAGAGAGGTTCGAAGTAATGAATTTATTAACAGTAGAGGATATGAGCAAAAGCTATACGGAACGAATGCTCTTTGATCAGGTAAGCTTCGGCATCAATGAGGGAGAGAAAATCGGCTTAATCGGTATTAATGGTACTGGAAAATCTACTTTATTGAAAATAATCGCCGGGCTTGAGGAACCGGATTCGGGTACTGTTACTAAGGGAAAGAAGATACGTATCGGATATCTAGCACAGACTCCGGAATTCGATGAGAAGCTATCCATACTTCAAAATGTAGTTCTAAACCAGAAGGCAGAGGAAGAATATCGCAATCTGGAGGGAGAAGCAAAAGCTATGCTGTTAAAAATGGGGATAACCGATTCCTCCGCTTCTCCGGGCATCCTATCCGGTGGACAGAAGAAACGTGTTGCCTTAGTCAGAACACTATTAACTCCGGCAGAAATTCTGGTATTGGACGAGCCCACCAATCATTTGGATAATGAGATGGCACAATGGCTTGAGGACTATCTGATTAAGTATCGAGGGGCCTTTCTTATGGTAACCCATGACCGGTATTTTCTCGATAAGGTTACCAATAAGATATTAGAGTTGGATAAAGGTAAAATCTACAGCTATACTGCCAACTATACAAAGTTCTTAGAACTAAAAGCGGAGCGGGAAGATATGCTACTCGCATCGGAGCGCAAGGCAAAGAGCTTATTTCGCATGGAGCTTGAATGGATGCAGAGAGGTGCCAGAGCCCGTTCCACCAAGCAGAAGGCACATATTCAGCGCTTTGAGGAGTTGAGAGACCGGAAGGTGATTGAGACCGATGGTAAGGTGGAAATTAATGCGTTATCAGCCCGGATGGGTAAGAAGACGATTGAATTAAGCAATATCTCGAAAGGCTTTGGAGACAGAGTATTAATAAAGGACTTTACTTACATTTTGTTGCCTGGAGACCGAATTGGTATTATAGGACCCAATGGCTGTGGTAAGTCAACCTTATTAAATATTCTCACCGGAATACTGCCGCCGGATGAAGGAACTGTAGAGATGGGAACCACAATTCAGCTGGGGTATTTCTCACAGGAAAATGAATATATGGACGAAAGCCTCAAGGTAATTGATTATATTAAAGATACCGCAGAGTACATCCAAACCTCAGAGGGAACTGCAACGGCATCTCAGATGTGTGAGAGATTCCTGTTCAACGGCCCCATGCAGTATACCCGGATTGCTAAACTGTCCGGTGGCGAGAAGCGTAGATTGTATTTGCTTAAGGTGTTGATGGAAGCGCCCAATATTCTTGTTCTGGATGAACCAACCAATGATTTGGATATCCAAACCTTAACGATTCTGGAGGATTACCTGGAGACATTTCCCGGGATTGTGGTTACGGTATCCCATGACCGCTACTTTCTTGACAAGATGGCAACACGTATTTTTTCCTTTGAGCGGGGGACAATCCAGCAATATGAGGGTAATTATTCCGATTATTATGAAGCGAAGAACCTTCGTAATGCAGCTGCTTCAACTGAAAATGACTCGTCCGCCAGTGAAGTAACGGAATCAAAAGCTGCAAGTATCGCTACCTGGAAGCAGAAGAGCTCAAAGCCGAAATTCACTTATCAGGAGCAGAGAGAGTTCGAAACGATTGATCAAGACATTGCAGAGCTGGAAGATAAAATTAAGGAGACAGATTTGGATATCGCAAAAGCAGCTACAGACTATTCGAAGCTAAATGAGCTAATGGCTCATAAAGAAGCCTTGGAGAAGGCTCTTGAGGAGAAAATGGAGCGCTGGGTTTACCTAAATGATCTTGCCGAGCAAATCGAAGCGGCAAAGAATGAAAGATAAAATAAATAAGTAAGGGCATTTCTGGGAGTGTTACTACCGCGTATATGAAGTACGCTTGTAGCTGTTAATCCCAGGAATGCCCTTTTACTTTGTACATTCGATAAATCTTATGGTACGGGTTTGTACAGGGAGTAAAAATCAGCTTCTACATCATCCATACGGTGAGCATACCATGTCTTTGTATCATCCAGAGCTTTGTTATAAATATACTTACCTAACGTATCCATAAAGAAGTCAAAAACACTTTCGGTAGCGATAATTCCAAGTGATTCGTCTCGCTCTGTCTCAAAATAGTATCTGATTTCCTCAAGAATTTGATCTTTTTCCTCTTTACTGAATTTCAAATCAATTGTATTCATATAAGATCCTCCTAGGTAGGTTTATGCTGATCTCTCAAATTGGGAATTATAGAGGTTCGCGTAGAAGCCGCCCTTCGCCAGCAGCTCTTCGTGGTTACCCTGTTCTACAATATCACCTTCATTCATTACTAGTATTAAATCTGCGTCACGGATGGTGGACAGTCGATGAGCGATTATAAAGCTGGTTCTTCCCTTCATCAAGGAGTCCATCGCTTTCTGTATCAGAATTTCTGTTCTGGTATCAACGGAGCTGGTTGCTTCGTCGAGAATCAATATCTTAGGGTCTGCTAAGATGGCACGGGCAATGGTTAACAGCTGCTTTTGCCCCTGGGATACATTTGTTGATTCTTCGTTGAGTACCATGTTATAGCTATCAGGGAGCGTCTTGATAAAGTGATGAACATGAGCCGCTTTAGCAGCATTGATAACCTCTTCGTCCGTTGCATCTAATTTACTATAGCGAATGTTATCCATGATGGTTCCATTGAAAAGCCAGGTATCCTGAAGAACCATACCGAATAGCTTTCGAAGATCACTTCGGTTAAAATCCTGAATATTATGACCATCTATGAGAATTTCACCACTGTTAATATCATAAAAACGCATTAGGAGCTTAACCATAGTGGTTTTACCTGCACCGGTCGGACCAACAATGGCAATTTTCTGTCCTTCCTCTATTTTGGCGCTGAAGTTCTTAATAATTATTTTATCCTCACGATATCCAAAATGTACATTTTTAAACTCAACGTTACCCTTAAGTCCTTCAATGGATACCGGATTTTCTACTGTCTGAACTTCTTCCTCTTCCTCTAAGAATTCAAAAATACGTTCTGCTGCTGCAGCGGTACTTTGAAACATGTTCGCAACCTGAGACAGCTGTGTGATTGGTTGTGTGAAGTTGCGGATATATTGGAAGAATGACTGTATATTACCGATTGTAATGCTGCCCTTAATGGCAAGATAACCACCCAGTATAGCGACTCCAACATAACCGAGATTTCCGACAAACGTCATGATAGGCATCATTAAACCGGATAAAAACTGTGATTTCCATGCAGATTCATACAGCTTCTCATTCTTTTCATTAAACTCATTGATTGAGTCAGCCTCCTTGTTGAAGACCTTTACAATGGAATGACCGCCATATACTTCTTCTACCTGTCCGTTTACATGGCCCAGATACTCCTGTTGCTGCTTGAAGTATTTTTGTGATTTCTTTACAATCAAGCTTACAATCAATGCGGATGTGGGAAGCATTAATAGGGCAAGTAGTGTCATTGGAACACTGATTAATAGCATTGCAATGAATACACCGATAATGCTAACAATGGAGGTAACCAATTGATTTAGACTTTGGTTCATACTCATACCCAGTGTATCAATATCATTGGTAACTCTCGAGAGTACTTCACCATGGGAAGTAGTATCAAAGTAATTCATTGGCATTCTGTGTATTTTTTTCGATAATTCATCACGTAACCGGTAGGTCACTTTCTGTGATATTCCGGTCATGATAATACCCTGTATAAAGGAGAAGAGGGAGCTGGCTGCATATAAGCCGACCAGGAGTAATATGATTTTGCCAAGGGCATTGAAATTAATCCCATCGCCTCCGTTTATTTTACTCATAAGTCCATTTGCAATTTCGGTAACAGCATCACCTGAGATGGTCGGACCGATTACTGAGAATATGGTACTTCCGGCGGAGAAAATCAACATGATTAAAAAGCCGAATTTGTATCTTCCAAGCTTCTTTATAAGCTTTTTCATGCTTCCCTTAAAATCCTTCGCCTTTTCACCGGGCATCATACCGGGATGACCTCCACCGCCCATTGTTCGTTTTCTGTTGTCTGGCTTCCTATTTTCCTGCTTGATTTCTTCCTTACTCATAAGCCAACTCCTCCTTTGACAATTGGGAAGCTGCAATCTGTTGATATACTTCACAATTCTTTAAAAGCTCTTTATGGGTTCCTTTGCCAACGATGCGCCCGTCATTCAATACAAGAATCTGCTCAGCATTCATAATGGTACTGATTCTTTGAGCGACGATAATTACGGTACTATCCGATAGTTCGCTCTTCAGGGTTTTACGAAGAGCCGCATCGGTCTTATAATCTAATGCAGAAAAGCTGTCATCAAAAATATAGATTTCCGGATTTCTGGCAATCGCTCTTGCAATGGATAGACGTTGCTTCTGTCCACCGGATACATTGGTGCCGCCTTCTGAAATAGATGCCTCGTATCCCTCCGGTTTCGTATTAATAAATTCCTCTGCCTGTGCAATCCTTGCCGCTTTTTTCATAAATTCATCAGCAATATCGGGATTACCAAACTTGATGTTGGACTCAATGGTTCCACTAAAAAGTACACCCTTTTGAGGAACAAAGCCAAGCTTTTCGCGCAACTTATGTTGCTTTATTTTTGTGATATCGGTTCCGTCTATTAATATTGTACCCTGGGTTGCATCATAAAACCGAGGGATCAGATTAATCAGAGTTGATTTTCCACTTCCGGTGCTACCAATAATAGCAGTAGTCTGCCCGGGCTTTGCGATAAAGCTGATGTTGGACAGTACATCCTCCTCCGCATTCGGGTAACGGAAAGAAACATCACGAAATTCCAAAACTCCTTTTATCTTATCGTTAAGGGCTGCTTCCTCTACCGGATCCTGTATGGATATCTTTGTTGATAAAAGCTCATCCACACGGGCAGCAGATACAGAAGCTCTGGGAAGCATAATGGATAATAGGGAAAGCATTAAAAATGAAATAATAATTTGCATAGCATAGGATATAAATGCAATCATATCACCAAGCTGCATTGTTCCTACATCGATTTTATCAGCACCAACCCAGATGATTAATACTACAATCAGGTTCATAATGAGCATAATTGCGGGCATCATAATGGTCATAGTGCGGTTAACAAATAGATTATTTTTAGTCAGATCGGTATTGGCTTTATCAAACCGCTTTTCCTCATGCTCTACCGTACTGAAGGCGCGGATTACCGGAAGTCCGGTCAAAATTTCTCTTGTAACCAGGTTGATACGGTCAGTCAGTTTGGGTATTAATTTAAATTTTGGCATCGCTATCACCATTAATAAACCAATTAACAGAAATAGAGCGCCTACGCCAAGTATTAAAATCCATGACATGGAGGTATTCGTATTGAGAACCTTTATGATACCGCCAATTGCCAGAATGGGGGAGTATACAACAATACGGATTAACATAACCAGCATATTCTGAATATTCTGGATGTCATTGGTGCTGCGGGTGATCAGGGAAGCGGTAGAGAATTGATCCATCTCTTTGTGCGAGAAGGACAAAACCTTCTGAAAGACATCTTTTCGCAGATCTCTTCCCATTTTAGCAGCTATTCTGGAGCTGAGCAAGGATACCAGGATTGTGGCAAGCATTCCTAAGAAGGCCAGCCCGATCATTTTTGCACCCACAGTAAGAATGTATTCGGTCTGCATCTTATGAACATTAACCCCGATCGCATCATACTCGGCCTTTACATAGGCGATAGCGGATTGTTCTATAATCATATCCGGCATTTTGGATAACTGCTCCCGGATACCAGCAATCATTTGTGTTCTGCTTTCTTCCGGTAGCATAGGAAGTATATCAAAAATAGTTGTTCCCTCCTGAATCATTCCGGGTGGAAAAGAGTCATAGATTTTTGACTGCATTTGAACGGAGGATTCTTCCTCACTTTCGAAAAAGAGTAAGAGGGTAGAGGGGAAGATCAGATTGTCGGAAAGCAATTCCTTATCTTTACCATCCCATTTATATAATTCTTCAGAACTTATTAACGGATACTTCTTCTCATACTCGGTCAGCTCTTTTTGGCTGAGGTCGGAAGTGTTAATTAATGTATAATGAGGAAGTATAGCTTGCTTTTCATCCTCGGTCATTAGTAAGGTCATTCTATCCAGCTCTGTTTTACGTATTACGGCGGGAACACCGCTGTCAATTCCGCTTTTAACAATACCTACATTTACGATATCTGACGTATATGAGGGTAGAGCTAAATCAGTATAAGCCTGTATTACAAGTAAGACAATAACGATAAGCAGTGCTATACTCGATTTTTTTAAAAACTTAATTAGCTTTAACATGTCAGATTCCTTTCTTGTTCTTGTTACTTTTCATGTATTTCTATAGAAGTCTAAGACTTGCTATCAGAATTACGAAGGTTCGATTTCATTTTTTCTAATAAGTGGTTAAAGGTTTGCAGCTCTTCATCACTGAAGCCGGTAAACAATTGTTCAAACATGGATATCAGAAATCGCTCTGCATGTTCCGCAAAATGCTTCCCTTCCGGTGTAAGATAGACACGCATGACCCGCTTATCTGTTGAATCGGGGACCCGATACACATAATGGTTGGCTTCCAGCTTATTCAGCATTCCCGTAATTGTTGCAGCGGTAACATGGGTTTTCTCTGACAGATCTTTTTGTGTAATTCCTTCGTGATGTTTGATCAGGGATAACAACTTAGGCTGCCCTGGGTAGAAATTCATATTATTCATCTTTTGATAGGATTTTTGATGTATTGTTTTATAAACCTGTGACAGAGATTCAATGAGCTGCTTTACACTCGGCTCCATTCTTTCATACCTCCTTTCTGACTCATTTCATACTAATACTTAGGTGCCTAATTAAATCGTATTATAACATATCAAACAATGTAGTCAATATAAAAGAGGGTGAAAAATTGATGTAAATTATTAAATTATCATAAAGTATAACCATTTGTAATCAATGTTTACCATATATGTTAAATCTTTATTATTACTTTTATTCGATAAAAGAAGGCTGTTTATATTTCAGGGGTTATGACTTACCTCACATACAGACAGAAGGATACATTGCTGATTTCACATGTCTCAGGCGGACATATAAGTTCGCCTTATCCATATATAATCAGCAATGTGTTCTTCTGGCAGTGCATTATGGTAAGTCATAACCCCTGAATTATGAAAAAGCATCATAACATATACCGACTAGATATTATTTTAATTCTTCAAGAATCACCTCAAGCAGGGCGTCATTGCGCTCCGGTGTCATAAAGCAAAAACGAATAAATTTATTGTTTAAGAATGGGAAGGTGGAGCAATCCCGGATCATATATCCCTTACGTATAGCGGCCTCAAAGATATCCATCGAGGTGACCTCATCCTTCAGAATTTTGATTAGGATGAAGTTTGCAGTAGGTGTATAGTAACGGAGATTATGAGAAGCACTTAATCGTTCGCAGACGCGATCACGCTCTTTGGCAATCAGGCTACGGGTTTCCTTGATATAATCCTCATCCTTGAACATGATCTCACCGGCAATGGCAGCCAGACTGTTAATTGTCCATGGATTTTTCCTCTGATTCATTTCCTTAAGCAGGTCTGCATTTCCACAGATGGCATACCCTAGCCGTAGACCGGGAGCAGCGAAGAATTTTGAAATTCCGCGAAGGATTATAATGTTGTTATAGTAACTGGTAAGTGGAGCTGATGTAATCTTCTGAACATCCTCCGTGAATTCCACATAGGTTTCATCCACCATCACAAAGATACCCTTTTGCTTACATATATCAAGAATCTTACGCATATCATTTCGGGCGATTGCAGTGGAGGTAGGATTATTCGGATTACAGATAACGAGAAGATCCACGTCCTGAGTCAGCTCCTTCTCAAGGGAGGTGATATTCAAGGCAAAATCATTCTCTTCCTCTAATCTATAATAGAGGGTACTGCCTCTTCCGAGAGAAACCTCTCTCTCATATTCGGAGTAGGTTGGTCCGATGATCAGTGCTTTTTTAGGATTTTTAATCTGAATAAAAAGAGAGATTAATTCAGTAGAGCCGTTTCCAACCAATACACTATCTACATCAGTATGAACATACTCTGCAATACACTTTCTGAGTGAGGTATAATCCCTGTCAGGATAACTCATAATGGCATCAATTCGTTCAGATAAAGTCAAGCGTAGCTTCGGAGAGATGCCTAGAGGATTGACATTGGCAGAAAAGCTGATGATATCCTCCTTCTTAATCTTGTATATCTTCTCAATGGTTTCTAAATCGCTTCCATGAAAATGATCGGAATGTTTTATCATTGTACTACCCCTTTCGATACAGTACAGCCTGGCAGAATTTCCGACAAGGATGGGACAAGCATATCCATAGTCGGTATAATTGCCTATTTATATATATACTGGATTTTTTTTGTTGATTGAATTATAATTATTATAGCTTATTTTTATCAAAATGCAATCATTCATATACCAAAGAGTGTTCGAGGGTTTAGGTATTGCCATATTATGTGATTACAGATGCAAACTGCGTTGAAATAATTTACCTGGGGTGATTATTTGAGGGAGAAGATTGAGCGCTTTTCAAAGGGGAAATATGATTTCGAACAGCCACAATTACAGCTATCGACAGAAGAGATCAGTATTACTGTCGAGACTGGTAAAGTATATGAGGGCAGCTTCACGATTGGAAACACAGCCGGGAGAGTGATGAAGGGAGTTGTTTACTCCTCAAGTCGTTTGCTGGTTTTACAGGAGGCTTCTTTTGGTGGAGCAGAAAACCTAATACATTACCGCTTTAATGCTGTTTATTTAAAAGCTGGAGAGACGCATAAGGGAGAGCTTCATGTGGTTAGTGACTGTGGAGAATCAACTATTCCGTTTATAATACAGACAGAAGTACCCTATTGCATGACCTCCTTAGGTAAGACAAAGGATCTATTCCAGTTTACCAATCTGGCAAGAATGGACTGGTCGGAGGCGAAAAAGGTTTTCCGCTCGGAAGATTTTGAACGCATCTTTTTAAGCAATGAGGACCGGTACCGTTTTATATATCAAAAATTAATCAAAAATATCTCGACCAGTCAAGCACTGGAAGAGTTTCTGATAACCATCCATAAAAAATCACCAATTCGCCTTAATATCGATAAAACATATGCGGAGTATCAGGTAAAGAATGAAAGCTTCCTGGACAAACTGACCTTAACAAAGGATCACTGGGGTTACTCTGAAATCAGAGTCCATACGGATGCGCCCTTTATAGAACTAGAGCAGAAGTTCCTGTGGGCGGACCGCTTTATCGGGAACACCTATCAGATGTTTTATCGGATAAATGCAGAGAAATTAAAGCCGGGAAATCATTTTGGACATATCTGGATTACTACTGCCTATCAGACAATTCAAGTTTCGATTCAATGTAAATGCAGTCATGAAGATGGTGCAGAGAATCGTCCATATGATGTCAAATACTCAGAGTATGCTTTAATCGAGAATTATTTACATTTTCGGTTAAATCGTATTGATCTGGTAAAGTATTTAGAGAATACGGAAGATATCATGAATGAGATACCGAGCGGACAGAATGAATTTATGAAATTTCTGCTGAAACTCCATATGGCGATTCTATCCGGTAAGCGAAAGCAGGCGGAGAATCTGTTATCCTCCCTGCCAGAGGATGAAACCATAAGAAAGGAACAATCCATACCAGAGTATTGTGCTTATCTATATCTGATTGCTCTATATCGTAAGGAGGAAGCTGTAACCGATCATGCAGCGCAGACTATCCGTAAATATTATGAGAACGGTTATAATGATTGGAGCATTCTATGGTTTTTATTATATACAGATAAGCGATATGAGAAAAACAAGGAACAGAAGCTGTTAGACATTAAAGAGCAATTTGAATTAGGCTGTCACAGTCCGATTCTGTATTTTGAAGCAGTGCAGATCTATAATGAGGAGCCATTTTTACTTCTGGAATTAACACAATTCGAGATACAGACAATTAATTTCGGTATAAGAAATTACATGATATCTCAGGAGACTGCGCTACAATATGCCTATCTGACCAATAAGAGAAAGACCATGCACCCGCTCCTATATCGTGGATTGACGAGACTATACGACGAGTACGATACGAAGGAGATATTATCCGCAATTTGCTGTATGCTGATCAAGGGTTTTAAGCGTTCTGAGAAGTATTTTCATTGGTACCGTCTTGCAGTAGAGGCCCAGCTTCGCATCACAGAATTATATGAATACTATATGTATACGGTAAGCGATACGATGCAGGAAATGCTGCCTCAACCGATTTTACTGTATTTTATTTATAATAGTTCACTAAATGACAGTAAAAAGGCGTTTCTGTATGCCAATGTGGTAAAGTATAAGGACAAAATAGATAACATCTATCATTCTTATTATAAACAAATGGAGCTGTTCAGTTTTCGGATGCTGGAGGCACATGAAATAAACCGTAACTTAGCAGTTTTATATCAGGAGTTTGTGCTAGGACGACCGCTTACTTCTGAATTGGCAAAGCATTTACCCTATGTGATATACCGATATGATCTGGAATGCAGTAATCCCAATATAGTCAGCGTTACCGTAGCCCATAGGGAGCTTAATATTCAGGATACGGTACCGATTATACAAGGAAAAGCACAAATTGATCTGTATACAAAGAGTGCAGAGCTCTTCTTCCAGGATAGCCATGGAAATCGATATGTGGAATCAATTCCACATACTACAACGGCGCTGATAAATACAGAGGAGATTGAAGGGAATCTTCTTCCTTATAGCAATCATCCGAAGCTATTACTTCATTTGTTTGATCGATATCAAGACTATCGGATTGTTAACAAGAATGCTATACTGCTCCGCAAGAAGGTTCTGGAGATGGAGGGCCTGGCAGAAGAGTACTATACGGAATGCTTGCAAGCATTGATTGAGTATTATTATGAGAATTATGATGATGAGCTACTGGAATATTATTTAAGAAAGCTTGATTTGAGAAAAGTCCGACCATCAGAGCGTAATCAGTTTTTGGAGATGATGGTAATTCGTTCCTGCTATGACAAAGTGCTCGAGGCCTTTGACGAATTTGGTTACGAAGGCATCTCGATTAACAGATTATTAAAGCTTTGTTCCGGATGGATAATCTCACCAGCAGACCAAATGCAGCAGGAACTCATCCTTTCCTTAGGCTATTATATCTTTTCTCAAGGAAAATATGACATCGCCATACTTCAATATCTAATACAGCACTATCAGGGAGCATTAAAGGATATGATTCACCTGTGGCAGGCGGGTAGATCCTTTGAGCTACCGACTCATAGCCTGGATGAGCGACTGATTACACAGATGCTGTTTACAGAATCAGAACTGGAATATAGCTATAGTGTATTTCTTTCTTACTACAAAGGAATATCTAATCATACTCTGGTTAGGGCATTTCTTTCGTATTTTGCATTTTGCTATCTGGTACATGACCGGGCGATTGCTGTAGAGCTGTTTCCGATTATGCGTAGGGAGCTGAATTACGAAGAGAATGATATTTGTCTGGCAGCTTGGCTAAAATATCAGAGCTCAAATCAAAATCTTACTGAGAACGAACGGATTTATGTGGAATTCAGTATACAACGATTGGTTCGTAAGGGGATTAAGCTTTGGTTCTTCCAAAACTATAGCAGTATAGTTACCCTGCCGGAACAGATTCGAAACAGATATTTCATTCTATATAGAGGTAATCCAAAGTATAAGGTATATCTTCATTATCGAATCGTCAGTGATAAGGAACAGGATTATATTACAGAGAGATTACCTAACACGTTTCTTGGAATTCACAGCAAGGAAATAATTCTGTATCATAATGAGGTGTTAGAGTATTACATTACCCAGGAGACTGCTGAGGGTGAAATTGAAACACAACACACAGAAATCCGGTTTTATTTCGATGATAAGGAGAAGGAGATTTCTCATTATGCTCATATTAACCGTATCCTGAAAGCAATTGAAGCTCAGGATGATGTAGGTCTTATGGAGCTTATGATAGATTATGTACAACAGGAGCATATAATTTCGGCTTGTTTTGAGCCCATCCTATTATAAGTGGCATTTACCATAACGATATGAGCATGCGATAAGTGAGGTGGTGAAGGTATGAATACCCAGAAAAAGGTTATTGTTGGTTATGATTTATGTGATGATTATTCTCAGGTTTGCTGTTATAGCTATAAATTAAATGAACCAGTTCTGATCGGGCCCAGGGAATATGAAAAAGAGGAGGAATATCGGATTCCTACTGTTTTATGCATGAAAAATGAGACGAAGCAATGGCTATATGGGGAGGAGGCCATTCATTGCGCAAAAATGCAAGAGGGCTATCTGGTGGAGCATATACTTGATAAAGCTTATAACCGGGATGAAATCGAGATTCAACAGCAAAAAATAAGCGGTATTACACTGTTGGAAAAGTTCTTTAGAAAATCATTAACACTGGTGAAAACCCATTTTCCAACAGATCCGATTACAAAGCTGGTAGTTTCGATAAAGAATACAGATCCGAATCATGTTAACATAATCTACGAAGCGCTAAGCTCTCTTGGTCTGGAGAAGGACAGGGTGGTAATTCTTAATCATGCTGGAGCATTTCTTTATTATGCGTTAAGTCAGGATAGCGCTTTATGGAGAAATGATGTGGGACTTTTTGATTATTCAAGGGAAGGCTTATACTATTATCAGGCAAGCATCAATCGAAGAGTTAAGCCAATGGTAGTTGATTTGAAGAAAACAAATTACAGTACCCACCTAAATTATGAAATGAGAAATCAGAAAAAGGAGAATTTGGCTTACATATTTGAGAATACAGCGAACACCGCTTTATATAAACAGATTGTGTCAACCCTTTATATAACCGGTGAGGGCTTTGAAGGAGACTGGGCAGAAGCAGCTATAAAGAATCTCTGCGTTGGACGAAGAGTATTCTATGGACAGAATTTATATTCCAAGGGTGCCTGCTATGCAGCTAAGGAGTTATCTGGTGATCAGGTCTTAGGAGAAATGGTTCTTTTGAATGAGGATATGATCAAAAACTCTGTACTGCTCAGGGTATATAAGGATGCTAAATTTGCAGAAGTGCCTCTGGCAGAGGCCGGTGAGGTCTGGTATGATATCAATAGGTGCTTGGAAGTCATACCGGAGGGAAATGCAGAACTCGAGATTATCTTAAAGAATATCGTAACGAAAGAATCAGTGAGGGAAAGAGTTCTGCTTCAGCAATTACCGCAACGCCCGGACCGGATGACCAGGCTTTCCATACATTTACAATGCCCGGATAAATCAACAGGAATCATTACGGTAACTGATTTGGGATTTGGGGAGCTTTATCAGGGAACCGGACGTATATTGGAATTTGCAGTAGGAGTATAATAGGGCATTGGAATACATTTCGATAAGAACAGCGGGGAGATAAATCATGGGAAAGCTGATACTTTGCAGTGGGGAACGAACTAATAAGCCATATCTGTTTACTTCATCTGGAATACGGGTTTATTCAATGGAGGAATTGTGTTATTATATATACCATCATGTATATTATGTTGATGAAGAGATGATATCCGATACGCTAATTGATTGGATCGATACAGAGCTGAAGCTTACTGAAAGAGCTGCAAAACTAAAACAGCTGAAGCAAATGAATGCAGATTTAAAGACGCTGGTAACTGTGATTATGTGTAGCGCGGATTATTATACAGAGTATGAGATAAAAAGCCTGTTAAAGCTGTTGGACGAGATAACCGATATGCCTTTCATTAAGCGGAAGTGTCTGAAAGCAGGATTCAGTCTGAAAAGTGGAAACTATCATGAGGCAGCTGCGGAATATGAGCGCATCTTAAATTCCCAGGAGGCGGCATTATTATCTCCGGAGGAATATGGGGATCTTTATCATAATCTTGGTGTGGCGAAGGCCCATACTACAGGGCTTTTGGAAGCGGCGGAGCTGTTTTGTCAGGCTTATGAACGCAATCACAGGGAGGAATCCCTGAAGCAATATTTATATGCTCTTCTGCTCAGTGGGAGACAGGAGCTATTCCAGGAAAAGCGTAGGGAATATTTCATTAGCGCGGAGCTTGAACAGGAGTTAGTGGACCGACTTGATCAATGGAAGGATGAGGCAAATAGCACTGCTCTATTGCAGGAATTAATTCAAATGAAGGAAGAAAGAGAGCAGGGAAGTCAAAATCTTTATCAAAGAGCAAAGGAGCTGGCGGCTTCCTGGAAAGAGCGAGTACGTCAGAAATAGAATCAATGATAAGTGATTTGCTTATATAGAATAATAAATCTTACAAAAGTAAAGTATGCTGCGTAACAGATAGGAGAGGGATGAAATGGGAATCTTTAAGTTATTCTCCAAAAAAGAGAAAAAGTATATAGAAGAAGAACAGGTAATATCAGGTACTTCTGGCAATACCACTGTAGAGGTGAAAAAAGAAGGAAAGCGTGCTGTGAAGCTTACTTCGAAAGTGGAACAGATAGGTTATATCAAGGATAACTGCGAAATCATTTTGGAAAGTAACCGACAGATTGAGGAAGCGAAAGCAGAATATCAGGCAGTAACCTCGTATCTTACCGACATGCAAAAGATTGATTTGATTCCTCAGGAGGAGAGAGAGAATTTAGAGGATGCAGCAAGGAAAATAATCAATTTGACCAAGGAGAGAAACAAGCTTCAGAATAGAAATAATATTCTCACAGATTCTCAATACCGTCTGTATGAACGTTATGAGCTACAGATACCAAGAGAATTGCCTACCATAAAAGAGAACGAAGAATATCAGAATATGATAAAGCAGGACATGGAGCACCTGGAGAAGGAAAGAAAAAGAATCGAACAGGAGCAAAAGGATATCATTAAGAAGCAGGCATATTTGAAGGGAATTGGTATCACTACTGCGATTATTGTATTAATATTATTTGGAGTGTTTTCCGTACTTGGCCAGTATACCGAGGCAAATCTTACAATACCCTTTTTACTTACTGTACTTATGGGTATGGTATTGGCATTTTATATTTTTATGGAGGCAAGAAATAACACCTCAGCGAATGCAATGATTCAAGTGAAACGTAATCGCCAGATTATGCTTATGAATAAGGTTAAAATAAAAGCAGTTAATAACCGCAATTATTTGGATTATACGTACAGCAAATATATGGTCGACAGCTACGAGCAATTGAAGGCAAATTGGGAGGAGTATGTCAAAGCAAAGGATGAGGCAAGGCGCTATCAAAGCAATACACAGCTTTTAGAATTCTATAATAATGAGTTAATCAGTGAATTAAAGAAGTATGAATTAGCAGATGCGGAGATCTGGATTTACCAGCCCTCAGCAATCCTGGATAGTAAGGAGATGGTGGAAGTACGCCACCGTCTGAATGTACGTCGACAGAAGCTTCGGGAACGGATTGAGACCAATACCAACCAAAAGGAGGAGGCATATTCCTCTATTAAATCGACAATGAAAACGTATCCGGAATGTGTGGATGAAGCGGAAAAGCTGTTACGAAGATATCGTCTGGAGCTGGAGGAGTAACAATAAGCATAAAGCAACTGTCCTGAAATCCTTCTCAAGGGTGTCATAAATGATGATCTTGAGAGATTCTCAGGACAGTTTTTCATACATTTCGGATATTTTATAGTATGGACAGATTTTAAATCATATATGTTTAAGACAGCTCCGATTATTTAAGTGCAATATAAATATGAACAAGGGCATTTTCGATATCATTGTTGAGATATTCTTCAAAATCGCAGGTAAATGCCCGATCCAAATCCATTGTCCATAATTCCTGCCAGAAAGCAGCAATTGCCTGTTGCATATGTCCTTGAACAGTAAACTTTGCATATCGCCCCTTTGGTATATGCTTCACAATTACATCATTTTGCAGTGTTCCGACAGAGCTTACCTCACAACCAACTGTAACCTGATAGGAGCCTTTCTCTTTATTCTCGTAATCGGAATAAATTCCCAAAGTTGTTGGACCGACCTTGTTCTCAATCGAAGAAAAAATCCCATTTTGAAAGAAATCCTGCCATAGCTTACCAATAATATAGGGCATGTTTTCATCGGAGTTACTGGTCTGTGCAGTAAGTCCAATCACGGTTTTTTCATTTAGATCCACTAATTCATAATTCATCATGATTTATTTTCTCCTTTTCTTTTAAGGGAATGTTAGTGCATTCCCCTTAGTTTTAATGTAAGTATAACAAAGATAATATGACAACAGAATGTCATATTATAATATATAAAACTAAGAAGTTGCTTTCTCCCCAACTTCCTAACTAATAAACATTACAGAATGTATGTCCGCTGTCGAATGAGAACATATTATGTCGAAATTGCATAAAATGATATGAGAACAGAAAGCTGATATCAGTGACTGAGAATTAAGGTGATGATTATGAAAAGAAAAAAGAGGGGTAAGTTTCTGAAAATGGTTTTAATCGGGATGTTTGTATACCTCATTCTTTTTACCTGTGTATGCCTTTATATCACCTATAAGACGGGTGTGGAACCCAATACCTTAATTACCTGTGTATTTACCTTTTGCGGAGTGGAAGGTGGATTGTCCGCATGGATAAGGAACACAAAGGAGAAGAAAAAGGATATGAGAGATAAGAAAATGGAAGAGGACGAATACTGATATGAGTTTGTATTGGCTTATATCATGATATCAATTGCTTTCTTTATAATAGATGGAAAGGAGTGAAAACTCATGGCCGCTAAAACTACGAAAAGCAATAAACAGAAGATAAATTCTGATAAAGCAAAAAAATCTGATACTGACTCCTCCGCAATCAGAAACGAGATTGTGGAATATGCCTTAAAATTCGAAGGAAATCCCTATGTCTGGGGTGGTACCAGTTTAACAAAGGGGGCTGATTGCTCCGGTTTTACACAGTCGGTATTTCGGGACAAAGGTATTATGATACCTAGAAACTCCAGGGCTCAGGCAACTGGAGGGAAAAGGGTATCAATAAAGGATATAAAACCTGCTGATCTGATTTTCTATGGAAGAGGAGGAACTATTAATCATGTAGCTATTTATATTGGTAATAATAAGGTAATATCAGCCAGCAATGCAAAAACCGGAATTCGAGTCACCAAATACGATTACAGAAAACCACTCAAGGCCGTAAGTTATATTGATTAATGGGTATTTCAAAAAATTACTTGACAGGATACAAAACATTTCTTAATATAGAACTAATATTTCTATTAGAATTAAGATAGAATAATTAATACTGAAATTTTTCGTATTCGTTTTACAACTTCATTTTGTGAAATGTATTGATGGAGAGGATTAGATAAGCAGCGCAAATCAGAGAGAGACACTCGGAGGCTGAAAGGTGTTTCAAAGCGAACTTATTGAAGGTAGCTCCGGAGCAGTATTTCCGAAACCAGATGGTGCGTAAGAAATACCGGGAAGTCCCGTTACAGACCAAGAGATAGTAAAACCATATTTATGGATTTGCTATGAATAAAGGTGGTACCACGGCTCTTCGTCCTTTAAAGACGAAGAGCTTTTTATCGTATCGGATTAGAGCATTAAAAGTCTAAATAGAGATAACTTAACAGGAAAGGAAGATCAGTATGGAAAAAGAACTCGCAAAAACCTATGATCCCAGGAACATTGAAGAAAAGCAATATCAAAAATGGGTGGATAAGAAATATTTTCATGCAGAAGTGGATAGAAGTAAGAAACCTTTTACAATCGTGATCCCCCCGCCGAATATTACCGGTCAGTTGCACATGGGGCATGCATTGGATAATACCATGCAGGATATTTTAATTCGCTTTAAAAGAATGCAGGGCTATAATGCGCTTTGGCAACCGGGAACCGACCACGCCAGTATAGCTACTGAGGTTAAGATTATTGAGCAGTTAAAAAAGGAAGGAATCGAAAAAGAGGACCTTGGTAGAGAGGGCTTCTTAGAAAGAGCCTGGAAGTGGAAGGACGAGTACGGCGGTAGAATTATATCACAGCTTAAGAAGCTGGGCTCCTCCTGTGACTGGGACAGAGAGCGCTTTACCATGGATGAGGGGTGCTCCGAAGCTGTAAATGAGGTATTTATCAAGCTATACAAGAAAGGCTATATTTATAAAGGATCCAGAATTATTAACTGGTGCCCAATTTGTCAGACCTCCATCTCAGATGCAGAGGTTGAACATGAAGAACAGGCAGGACATTTCTGGCATATCAAATATCCGATTGCAGGAGAAGAAGGATTTGTGGAGATCGCTACCACAAGACCGGAAACCATGCTGGGTGATACGGCAGTAGCTGTTCATCCTGACGATGAGAGATATCAGCATTTGATCGGGAAAAAGGTAATTCTGCCTATTGTTAACAAAGAAATCCCGATAGTAGCGGATTCCTATGTAGACAAAGAATTTGGTACGGGAGTTGTTAAAATCACTCCCGCCCATGACCCGAATGACTTTGAGGTAGGAAAGAGACATAATCTGCCGGAGATCAATATCATGAATGATGATGCTACCATCAATGAATTCGGTGGCAAATATGCCGGAATGGATCGTTATGAAGCTCGTAAGCTAATCGTAAAGGAACTTCAGGAGCTTGGTCTTCTGGTTAAGATAGAAGATCATGTTCATAATGTTGGTATCCATGACCGTTGTAAGACCACTGTTGAACCGCTTATTAAGCAGCAATGGTTTGTACGCATGGATGAACTGATTAAACCCGCCATTGAAGCCGTAAAATCAGGAGAGATCCAATTTGTACCGGAGCGTTTTGATAAAATATATTTTAACTGGGCAGAGAATATCAGAGACTGGTGTATCTCCAGACAGTTATGGTGGGGACATCGAATTCCTGCATATTATTGTGACAAATGTGGTGAAGTAGTTGTAACAAAATCAGCACCGGAAGCCTGCACGAAATGTGGGCATACCCATCTTCATCAGGATGAGGATACTCTGGATACATGGTTTAGCTCGGCTCTATGGCCGTTCTCAACCTTAGGATGGCCGGAGAAGACGGAGGATCTGGATTACTTCTATCCGACTGATGTGCTGGTAACTGGCTATGATATTATATTCTTCTGGGTACTACGTATGGTATTCTCAGGATATGAACACATGGGACAGAAGCCCTTCAGTAAGGTGTTGATCCATGGTCTGGTACGTGATTCCCAGGGCCGTAAGATGAGTAAATCCCTAGGTAACGGTATTGATCCATTGGAGGTTATTGATAAATACGGTGCAGATGCACTTCGCTTCAGTCTGATTACCGGTAATGCGCCGGGAAATGATATGCGTTTTTACTGGGAACGAGTAGAAGCCAGCAGAAACTTTGCCAATAAGGTATGGAATGCTTCTCGCTTTATCATGATGAACCTAGAAAAGGCAACTATTGGTAAGACCATAGATGAGAAGCTTTTAACCATTGCTGATAAGTGGATTCTTTCTAAGGCAAATACCTTGGTGAAGGAAGCTACGGAGAATATGGAGAGCTTTGAGCTGGGTATCGCAGTTCAGAAAATATATGATTTTATATGGGAAGAATTCTGTGATTGGTATATCGAAATGGTGAAGCCAAGATTATACAGTGAGACCGATGAGACAAAGGCAGCAGCATTATGGACTTTGAAGCATGTATTGGTTACTTCCTTACAGCTATTACATCCGTATATGCCGTTTGTAACTGAGGAAATCTACTGTACCCTACAGGAATTGTCGGGTGATCTGGGTGCGGAATCTATAATGATTTCAAAATGGCCGGAGTTTAATGACAGCTATTCTTATACAGAGGAAGCAGAGGCAGTGGAATTAATTAAGGAGGCTGTTAAGGGAATTCGTAATGTAAGAAATGAGATGAATGTTCCGCCGAGCAGAAAGGCAACTGTTATTGTTGTATCGGAAAATGCTTCGATAAGAAACATCTTTACAGATAGTAAGGTATTCTTTGCAACACTTGGTTATGCCAGTGAGGTATTCGTTCAAGCGGACAAAACTGGAATATCAGAAGACGCAGTATCTACTGTGATTCCGGGTGCGGTTATTTACATTCCATTTGCCGATTTGGTAGATATCGAGAAGGAGATAGAAAGACTTCAGAAGGAAAAGATTCGTCTGGAAGGAGAGCTAAAAAGAGTTAACGGAATGCTGGCGAATCCGAACTTTATTAATAAAGCGCCGGAAAGTAAGCTTGCAGAGGAACGTGCTAAGCTGGAAAAATATACGGATATGATGAAGCAGGTTACAGAACGATTGGAACACTTGAGTAAATAGATACCATTGGATTAGGAAAGGCTTAAGGTATAAGCTTATTCCTAGAAGATATGCGATTAGCGCAAGCTATTAGAGGGAGGTTATTATGCTTCAAGACGAATATATCGGTTTTACGATTGAAAAACAAAAGCATATTGCACTCATTGCACATGACAGTAAGAAAGACGAAATCGTGGAATGGGTAGAGGCAAATAAGGACATATTAAAGAATCATTTTCTCTGTGGGACCGGTACAACTGCCCGCATGATAGCGGATAAAACAGAACTTCCGGTAAGAGCATATAATAGTGGACCACTTGGAGGCGATCAACAGATCGGTTCCAGAATCGTTGAAGGAAATATTGATTTCGTAATATTTTTCTGGGATCCGCTAGAGTCACAGCCACATGATCCGGATGTAAAAGCATTACTTCGAATCGCTGCTGTATATGATGTTCCTATTGCGAACAACCGCGCAACAGCAGACTTCCTAATTACATCAAAGTATATGAATGAGGAATATGAGAGAAGAGTTGTTAATTATAATAAGGTCATTCAGAGAAGATTAGTCGAATTCAAGAAAGAAGACCAGTAAAACTGACCATGTCTTACTAAGCTTGTTAAACTAACTTCGAGGGGCGAATGCATAATATATCAACAGGGATATAACTTAGCATAATGCACTGTCGGAAGAACTTATTGTTGTATTTTGCATGTCTCAGCCGAATATTTATATTTGCCTGAGACATACAAAATCAACAATCTGTACTTCTGTCTGTGTGTGAGGTAAGTCATATCCCTGTAAATATATAATGTATTCGCCCTTTGCATTGGTGGAACCTATATCGTTTGCATGGTTTCCTTACTGAGACTATCGATAAAGAACTTTGCTGCATCGGAGAGAGGAATATCATTATTATATGCAGTAACAAGCTTTCGCACAGGAATTTCCTGATCAGTCTGAATTACAGCCAAATCCTCCAACTCCTTAACGCAATAATCCGGGATGAATGCTATACCAAGTCCAATCTTTGCCAAATCAATCAGTAAATCATTACTGCTTAATTCGATTGCCGGAACCAGATCTAAGGAGTGTTCCAGGAAAAGATTGTGAAGAAAAATACTGGTAGTAGAACGTTTATCAAGCATTAATATGGGATATTCCTGTAACTCCTGAAGAGTGATGGGACGGTTTGTCAAGGGGAACGCTTCCTGATTTGCTATAAAGATATCCCGGAATTCTTTTACAGGGATGATCTGCATTGTATTATTTATGGCGGGATTTGGGGAGTTCGTAACGATTACGTCTACCTCATTCCGTTCCAGAAGCTTTGCGCACTGGAGAGAGGTACCGTTGGTGACCTTAATATGGATATTTGGATATTGCTTATGAAAGTTATTTAAGAAGGGAACGAGATAATAGCGACATATGGTATCACTTGCACCAATACGTAACTGGACACCGCTTTTGGGGTCGGCGCACAGCTGGTTCTCCCCACGGCTGATCAGATTAATAGCTGGTTCGATATGCTTAAGAAGTAACTCACCCTCCTTCGTAAGTGCAACCCTTTTGGTACTTCGAATAAATAGAACCTGATTTAGCCGCTTTTCCAATGTCTTGATAGACTGACTGACAGCGGATTGTGAGATGAACAACGCTTCAGCAGCTTCCGAAAAGCTAAGACTTTTCGCAACATGATAAAATACTTTGTACAGCTCATAATTAATATCCATATTATCCTCCCTGACATTAAATAAGTATCCCAGAATCGTTGAGTAGCATATATCTCATAGTATGATTTGATTATTAGTAAACCTAATAAAAGAGACACCATATATTAATATTTATTATAAGACAAGTTACATTATAATGCAAGTAAATGATGGATCTGGTTTTATACAATAGAAAAGATGAGTTATTTCAAAAACATAAAAAAATTACATACTACTATATGAATGTCGTAATTTATTGTAAATTAGCTTTTTATGGTATATAATGTATTCATATTACATGAAATTACGAAAATTAGCTTCAAAGGGGGATGCGTGTGAAAAGTATTAAGACCAAATTATTACTATCTTTTTCGGTATTAATCATTTCTGTTGCGATATTAATATCATTTTTTGCGACTGTAACAGGGAGTGAGATGTTAAGCGAAAGTGCACAGAATACGGTTGATTTGATGGCAGAGGACGGAGCAAAATTAGTTAAGAGCAGAATGGAGACTGTGATTAAGGAGCTTTCTGTCATCTCTCAACAAAATGAGATAAGATCCATGAGTTTGAATAACCAGTTAGTAATTCTGAATGAAGCAAAAGGGAACTCCGTATTTATGGATCTTGCAATTGTTCAGAAGAATGGGACAGCTACCTATACGGATGGATCAGAGAAGGATTTGAGCGATCGCGATTATATCACGAAAGCTCTGGCAGGAGAAGCAAATATCTCGGATGTGATTATTAGTAAGGTTACAGGAGAAGCAGTAATCATGGTTGCCGTACCCATTAAAAACGGAGATGCAGTAGTGGGAGCATTGATAGGTCGACTGAATGGTACTGCGTTGAGCGATGTTACGAATGATACCGGATATGGAGAAAAGGGTTATGCGTATATGCTAAATAATTCTGGACAGGTTATCGCCCATCCGAATTCCGATATGGTTATGAATCAGGTTAATCCTATTGTTGAAGCAGAAACACAGCCATCCTATCAGTCCTTGTCAAAGGCGATTCAGGTAATGCTTGAGAAGAGAAATGGTTTCATTGACTATCAATTTGAAGGAAAGTCCATTTACTCCGGCTATGCAGAGGTCCCCGGTACGGATTGGATTATTGTAGTAACAGCGAATAAGGATGAGGTTCTATCAGATATTCCCGCTCTGCAGGGTAAAATGATTCTTATTTTAGTAATTGGCTTAGTATATAGTTTAATTATTGTATATCTTATTGGAAATACAATAACGAAGCCAATGATAGCGGTAACGAAGCTTTCTAAGAAAATTGCTGACCTGGATGTGAGTGAGAATGTACCGGCAAAATATTTACGCTGGAAGGATGAGAATGGTATTTTGGCCAATGCAATGCAGAGTATCATGGATAATTTAAGAAGTATTATCGGTGAAATCACGGATGCATCCCTACAGGTATCATCTACGGCACAGGAGCTTACTGCAACGGCGGAACAATCTGCTATGTCAGCAGAAGAAGTGTCCAGAACCGTTGAGGAGATTGCAAAAGGAGCTTCTGAACAGGCTAGTAATACAGAAACAGGATCAAATGAAGCGATTAAACTGGGTGAACTCATTGAGCAAAGCCGAAATCATATGCACAATATGAATATGGCGTCCAATAAGGTAACGGAAGTAGTAAATGGTGGACTGAAGGAGATTGACCATTTGACCGGTATATCCGAGGAAAGCGCTTCTGCTACAAAGGAAATCTATGATATTATATTAAAAACCAATGAGAGCACGGAGCAGATCGGTGAAGCAAGTAACGTGATTTCAGCTATTGCGGAGCAGACAAACCTTCTGGCACTGAATGCTTCCATCGAGGCGGCAAGAGCAGGTGAGGCAGGTAAGGGATTTGCTGTTGTAGCGGATGAAATAAAGAAGCTGGCGGGTCAATCTGCCAAATCCACGGAATATATTGATGGAATCATCAGTGAATTAAAGGCTGTTGTTGATCGAGCTGTTGAAGCAATGGAGCGTGTAAATGAGATATCCAAGGAGCAATTCGATAGTGTTATCAGCACGAAGCAAAAATATGAATTAATCATGGATGCCATGGAGGAAACCAATACAGCAGTTACTCAATTAAATGATTCGGAGGAGGAGATGGGAGTATCGAAGAACCAGATCTTGGATATGCTCCAAACCTTATCGGCAATTGCGGAAGAGAATGCAGCAAGTACGGAGGAGGCTTCTTCCGCTATGGTGGAACAAAGCGCTTCCATGGAGGAAATTGCGAAGTCCAGTGAGCGTCTGGCATTGCTGGCAAGCAGCTTACAGGAAATCATTATGAAGTTCAAGGTATCGGAGCTTAATTATAAGGATCAGGTTACAGAATAAATTCAGTCTGTAAATGCAAAATAACGGAATAAATAGAGATAACGAATCGAAGGAGTTCTGGAGATGATAATAAAGGAAATCATCTTCGGGCTCCTTTTCCTTTATTAGTACTCCTAATAAAAAGCTTAACATATATTAATTTTGTTTATAAGAGGCAATATGCTATAATGCAGATAAGTAAAATAAACCTTGAATGATGTAGAATAATTATATTACCTGGGGGGTATACCTGGAAGATAGGTAAATGCAGGGGATGAGTATGGAGCATAATATCCGGTACTCAATGTGAACATTAAAATATGTGTTGCAATGGAGGTAATTATGAATACGGTCAAACGAATTTATGTGGAAAAGAAAGCACCATATGCAGTAAGAGCAAATGAGTTAAGGTCCGAGCTTAGAAGTTATCTAGGGATTAAAGGGTTGGAAGGAGTTCGCCTCCTAATTCGTTATGATATTGAAAATATAAGTGAGGATACCTATACAAAGGCGCTTGGTACGGTGTTTTCAGAGCCACCCTTGGATTTTCTATACGAGGAACGCTTTGACTGCGGAAGCAGTGACCGAATCTTCACCGTGGAATATCTGCCGGGACAATTTGATCAGAGAGCGGATTCAGCGGAGCAGTGTGTAAAACTGTTAAACGAAAAGGAAGAACCGGTAATTCGTTCTGCTACTACCTATGTTCTATCCGGTACTATTACCGATGAAGAATTTGAGAAAATAAAAGGATACTGCATCAATCCGGTGGACTCCCGTGAGGCAGACGAAGCAAAGCCAGAGACCTTGGTGAATGAATATGAAGAGCCGGAGGATGTTATAATTCTCGAAGGTTTTACCAATATGCAGGAAGAGGAGTTCAAATCCTTATATACATCCCTTAATCTGGCTATGACCTTTCAGGATTTTAAGCATATACAGAATTACTTTAAGAAGGAAGAGCAACGTGATCCTTCCATGACAGAAATCCGCGTATTGGATACGTATTGGTCGGATCACTGTAGACATACAACATTTTTAACTGAGCTTACACAGATTCAATTTGAGGAAGGCTATTATACAGAACCCATTAAGGCAGCGTATGCCAGCTATCTGAATGAACGAGATAAGCTTTATAAGGACAGAAATGATAAGTACATTTCACTAATGGATATAGCTCTTCTTGGTATGAAGAAATTAAAGGCAGATGGAAAACTGGAGGATATGGAGGTCTCCGATGAGATTAACGCATGCTCCATTGTAGTGCCGGTAGAAATTGACGGCAAGACAGAAGAATGGCTGGTGTTCTTTAAAAACGAAACACATAACCATCCCACTGAAATTGAACCCTTTGGTGGAGCTGCTACCTGCTTAGGTGGAGCGATCCGTGATCCGTTATCCGGCAGAGGATATGTATATCAGGCTATGAGAGTAACGGGAGCGGCTGATCCGACGGTATCCCTGAAGGATACTTTGAAAGGAAAGCTTGCACAGAGAAAGATCTGTACTGGTGCAGCAGCGGGCTATAGCTCCTATGGTAATCAGATTGGTCTTTCTACAGGTTTGGTTGATGAGGTATATCATCCGAATTATGTGGCAAAAAGACTGGAAATTGGTGCAGTTATGGGTGCCGCACCTAGAAAGAATGTAATTCGTGAGAACTCCGATCCGGGAGATATTATTATACTGATGGGTGGAAGAACCGGACGTGATGGTTGCGGTGGAGCAACCGGATCCTCTAAGAGCCATACCACCGAATCTATCAATACCTGCGGTGCTGAAGTTCAGAAGGGTAATCCGCCTACAGAGCGAAAACTGCAACGTCTATTCCGTAGAGAAGAGGTTAGTAAGCTAATTAAAAAATGTAACGATTTCGGAGCAGGTGGTGTGTCGGTAGCCATTGGTGAACTGGCAGCAGGACTTCGAATTGATTTGGACCGTGTTCCCAAAAAATATGCAGGACTTGACGGTACAGAGTTGGCAATTTCAGAATCCCAGGAAAGAATGGCAATTGTTGTTGATCCAAAGGACGTAGACATGATGCTTTCCTTTGCAGAAGAGGAAAACCTGGAAGCTGTCGTAGTAGCAGAGGTTACTGAATCCCCAAGACTTGTGATGAGCTGGAGAGGAAAAGAGATTGTGAATATCTCCAGAGCCTTCCTGGATACCAATGGTGCTCATCAAGAAGCAACTGCATATGTTACGATGCCTGATAGAAACAAGAACTATCTGAAGTCAGGAACTCTGAATGTAGGAGTTGATTTGAAGGATAGATGGCTGAAGTCATTATCCGCTTTAAATGTCTGCTCGAAAAAAGGGTTGGTTGAGATGTTTGACAGTTCCATCGGAGCAGCAACGGTAACCATGCCTTACGGAGGAAAATATCAGTTATCTCCGATTCAGACAATGACAGCTAAACTGCCTGTATTACGTGGCCAATGTGATACCGTAACAATGATGAGTTATGGCTTTGATCCATATTTATCAAGCTGGTCACCCTTCCATGGATCCATATATGCGGTAATTGCTTCCGTTGCAAAGATTGTGGCAGCAGGTGGTGATTATTCGAAGATACGTTTCACCTTCCAGGAATTCTTCCGAAGACTTGGAAATGATCCGAAGCGTTGGGGTGAACCGCTGGTCGCTTTACTTGGAGCTTACGATGCTCAGATAAAATTGGGATTACCCTCCATTGGCGGAAAGGACAGTATGTCCGGAAGCTTTAATGATATTGATGTTCCGCCGACTCTGGTATCCTTTGCAGTGGATATTGCAAAGACTCAGGATGTGATTACAACAGAGCTTAAGAAACCAGGTAATGTACTTGTTAAGTTTACTATGAAAACAGATGCTTATGATCTGCCGGATTATGAGCAGGCTAAGAATATCTATAGAAAAATCAATTCACTAATGAGAAAAGGCAAGATAGTAACAGCATTTGCATTAGGCTTTGGTGGTATTGCGGAAGCGGTCAGCAAAATGGCATTTGGTAACAAATTAGGGGTTACTCTGACCGAGCAATTAGGAGAGGCGGATTTATTCTTACCGGGATATGGTTCCATCCTAGTTGAAATGTCTGCTGAAGATGCTGATAATCTAAAGGAGTATGGTTTTGATCCGGAAGAATACAGCCGAATTGGTGTTGTAACTGATGAAGATGCTTTCGTCATAAATAATGTAAGAATTCCTATGAAGGAAGCACTGGATGCATGGATGGGAACCTTAGAGAAGGTATACCCGACTCGTTCACAGGTAGAAGAAGCAACCCTTGAAACAAAGTTGTATGACGCTAAGAAAATATACGTTGCGAAAAATAAAGTGGCAAAACCTCGTGTATTCATACCGGTGTTCCCCGGAACCAATTGTGAATACGATACCCTGAAGGCATTTGAAAATGCCGGAGCAGAAGTAGATACCATTGTATTTAAGAATTTAACGGCGGATAACATTCGAGAATCAGTAGCAGCCTTTACAGAAGGAATTAGAAATGCACAGATTCTGATGTTCCCAGGAGGCTTTTCAGCCGGAGATGAACCGGATGGTTCTGGTAAATTCATTGCTACTGCATTTCGTAATGAAAGTATCAAGGATGCGGTAAATGATTTACTTCAGAAAAGGGATGGACTTGCTCTTGGTATCTGTAATGGCTTTCAGGCTCTGATAAAGCTGGGATTGGTACCTTATGGAGAAATCACTCCGCAGAAGGAAGATTCTCCGACTCTTGCTACCAATAGTATTGGCCGCCATGTATCAAAATCAGTATATACAAAAGTTGTTACAAATAAATCGCCATGGCTTATGAAGGCTGAACTGGGAGGAATTTATTCCATTCCTGCATCACATGGTGAGGGACGTTTTGCAGCTAGTGAGGAATGGATAAAGAAATTATTCGACAACGGACAGGTTGCTACTCAATATGTGGATATTGACGGCAATCCTACCATGGACGAAGATTTCAATCCGAATGGTTCCTATTATGCAATTGAGGGTATCGCAAGCCCGGATGGAAGAGTACTTGGTAAGATGACACATTCCGAGCGACGTGGAGACTCCGTTGCAATTAACATCACCGGTAATCAGAATCAATATATATTTGAATCCGGTGTGGAATATTTTAAATAAGCATATCACTATTCATTGGGGGATAAAGGGGCTGCTGTAAAATAGAGCATTAAGGAAATCAAAATCCTTGCTTATATTTTGCAGCGGCCCCAAATTAATTAAATTTTATCTGATACCTGACAATCGATGGGCTTTTTATCATCCCGAAATCCTTTCAATACGGGTTGCCGCAGGCTCCCCTTCTCATTAGGCATGTATTGAACGACACAGACCAATTCAGGCTTTAGCCATACAGCATTCTCATTACCAGGTGGCGTGACTGGGAAGGGAGAATGGTCTATTGTTTCAAGCTTTCGTAGTTCACCATATTTTACACCAAAGGTCACATGTCCCTTATAGATTAAGTCAGAACCCTGGTACTGTCCCAGAACGATACTGGTCACGCCCTTTTCTTTCGCTATATAGCCACATACAACAAAATCCTGATCAGCCAGATACTTAAATTTGATCCAGTCCTTTGTTCTTTTATCAAAATAATATTTACTACTTAATTTTTTTGCTACCACACCCTCCAGGTGCTGGCTTTTTGCCACCGAGAATAGTTCTATCCCCTTCTCCCTGATATAGCGGCTTATGGCCAGTTTCGGATTCTCTGTAATCGTATTAGTCAGGATATCCTTCCGTTCCTGAAGGGGCAAATCGGTAAGCCGGGTATTCTTACTGTATAGAATATCATAGGCAACGAAGCAGGCGGGGTAATTCTCGGAGGATAATTGGAGCTTAAACTGATTGGTGGTTAAAGCACGTTTTTGTAATTCAAAAAAATCAGGTACTCCATTTCGCAGTATGACAAGCTCGCCGTCTAAAATACAACGCTCCTTAGCAAATTGATGAATATTGCTAAGTTCCGGTACCTTAGGCAGAAGTCGGTCATTCCGCTTGTTACGCAGTTCCGTATCCTTGTCCAGATATGCGATACAGCGAATACCATCTAACTTTAGTTCATAGATCCAGTCAGGATCATTGAAGGGCTCAGTCATCTCTGAGATGAGCATTGGTTTAATATTCTTTTCATCGAATAAATCCATCAGGCGGTACCACTCAGCTTCTGATTATTAGACATAGCAAGTGTACGCTGTAAAGCCTCCATAAGATCAATGACATTATTCGGAGCTGAAGTATCCACAGCCACAATGTCCTCTCCATGGATTTTCTGCATGATGGCATCTCGCAGACGTTCTTGATATTCGTCCTTATATGCAGTAGCATCAAAAGTACCTGTCATTGTATCAATCAGAGTCTTTGCCATAGTGATCTCAGCGTCACTTAGTTGCACAGGGGGAATTTGCTTCGGAACAGGTACGATCTCATCATGATAGAAAAGTGTCTTTGCGATCATTCCTTCCGATGTCGGATAAAGAACGATAAGATTTTCCTTCGTACCGATGACGGTTTTTGCAAGAGCAACTTTTTGCTCATTTAGCATAGCGCTTCGAAGCAGCTCGAATGCTTTCTCTGCACCAGCCTCTGGAATGGCATAATAATTTTTCTCATAATAAATCTGGTCGATTTCGGATAGCTTGACAAATTGGAGAATATGAATGGTTTTATCTTTTTTCGTCTTGATTTTCTCCAGCTCTTCCTCGGTCATAATCACATACTTGTCATTTTCGTACTCATATCCTTTAATAATTTCATCCTGTTTTACTTCCTTATTGCAGCTGGGACAGTATTTTTTATATTTCACACGCTCTTTCGTATCCTTGCATAGTTGATTGAATTTGACATCATTATCCCTGGTAGTAGTATATAAACCAACGGGAATATAAAGCAGTCCCAAGGAAATAGCACCCTTGTGTGATACACCCATTTAAGCACCTCCCATTATAAAGACTCATACAGTACATAGGTTATGATTGCATTCATTGAATGAATAACATGAAAAGTAAAATCGATATACAGTAATCCTGTTACAAATAGTATGAGAGAAATGAGAAGTAAAAATTCAAAAGAAAAACAGAGTAAATCAGACAGAAATATTTATTAAGATGAAGTATGCGAAGGCAAGGTAAACATAACTGCGAGTTCGTATTATCATAGCAATGATTTGATAATACGAACTCGCATAAGAAGGCGTCTATCGTTACCACACAACCCTAACATGGGACTGGGCATAAGTGATACATAAATCAGTAAAAGCCATTCCCATAGCAAAGAAGGATAGGATAATAATCAATGCAAATGCTGTTTTATCATAGACGAGTTTGTCTTCCTTCTGTGAGAAATTAGCTATTAAGATTTCCAATCCTAAAAATATAAATACAACAGGCCATAATTTAAAAATAATATCGTAGGATAATGCCGGTATGAAAATGCGAAGGAGAAATAATATACCAAAGACGACCAGCATTCCACCTAGCGTAATGGTTCCTACCCGATGAACTTTTGTCATTGTTCATTACCTCCTTTATCCTCTAGCATACGTATTTGCTCTTTCGTATCAAGATCCTTTTTCTTTCCTCTGATCAGATAAATACCAAGCAGAATAATTAAGAAGCCGATGAACAGCTGAGGGAAATAATGACCAAAGCGATATAATGCATTCCGTAATACATCAGGAATGAACCAGCGGATCATCTCGTACATATTATTCCATAAAATTGAAATACCAACCACAATTAATGCAATGGCCAATACAACACGATATTTGCTTTGAAGCTGCATCATATGTTCCTTGGCGGTGTCTGGAAGAAGGATATAGTTGTCTTCCATAGCGTAGAATTCATCGTCGGGCATGGAACGGAGATTATGCGTATCAAAGAAAGAAAAAAACCATATGATCGGCATCGCCAGCATCAGGGATCCGACATTGAGCCAGACACCCAGAAATATAAGAAAGAAGAATATGGACATAAGACTTAATCCACGCTTCATAAATCCCATGTACATTTGCCCTGCACCGGGCAGTAAAGAAAAGCAAAAAGTTAAAAATCCGCTTTTTTTTCTAATCATGTTCAGTTACCTCCGTTTTCATAATTTTATTTGAAAAATCCATCATGTTTGAACTAAAATCATCCAGGTTCTCTCTGATCACAGATGTCCAGGAAGCTGAGGAGTTATCCAATTCATCATCCATGGACATTTCCTGTGAAAGTGGTATTGCCTGCTTGGAAGAAGCATTTTCAGCCGGTATATTTGTTGAAAGAAATAACAGGAGTAATGCAGCAACTGCAGCAGTACCGATCTTGAGGCTATAAAAGAATAATTGCATGTTTTTTGAAGTCTCATTTGCCTTCATTGCAATCTGAATGTCCGGACGTTTTGTAGCTTTTAATATACTATCCTTTAAGTTCTTGGGCGCTTGAAGCATCTCCTCGGACATAATATCAGCCAAGCGTTCAGAACAGTAGTTACAGGAGCTTACATGGGAAAGTAATTGCTCTAATTCTTCCTGATTCAAACAGTTATTTCGGAAGTTTAATAAATCTTGTTCAGAAATATGTTGATTATCATTCATTCAATATAGCTCCTTTCTTATACTTTTTCTGTAGCATTGCTTTAGCCCGGTATATCTGTGTTTGTACAGTTTTTAAGTTCTTACCGGTATTTGCTGCAATCTCACTTGCCGTTAATTCTTTAAGAAAATAATCAAGTGCGATTTCACGGTAAGGAGGTTTTAAAGAATTGCATTGCATGGATAGCTGATTCTTCACTTCAAGTTCCAGGACGTTTTCTTCTGGAGAGGGATCCCTGCCCTTCTGGGCAAGAAAATATTCTTCTTCGGTGGGAATACTTTGACGGTCTGACTTCTTTATGAAATCTAAACATTTATTTGTAGCAATCCGGCTGAGCCATGCTTTTTCGTATTGCCGGTCAAAGGTGGGTAAGTGCTTATAGGCGGAAAGAAAGGTTTCCTGAGCTAAATCTTCAGCATCAAAGTAGTTCCTTACAATCTTATAACAAATTGAGAAAACTAAGTTCTGATATTTATCGATTAAATATTCATAATATTGCTCATTACTAATCTCTTCCGCCCCCTCTCTATTCTTTGATTATAGTTTAGTATAATAGATTTGTCATCTTCTTTAAAGTGGTTTTAAACTGTTGTTGCCGTTTTACACATATGTTTTTTTCCAAAACGGGATTTGATACACCCTAGAAGAGAAATCGATAAGATGAATACAGTAGTTACAGTAATCAATTTTAATAATGTCTTCATATATCCTCCTTTTTTAGATTATCATAGCTTAATACCTATAATTGAAACGGGCTCCCATTCATGTTACATTGATAGAAACGAAACAAAACGAATAATGTCTTCAATAAATTAAAAAATTTTTTCAAAATCCATATTGACAGTGTGTATATAAGGGTGTATAGTGTGTATATGAGATATATACAATATAACACCAACGAACGAACAAGAAATATAGCTAACAGTGGTAGAATGGAGGTTACATGAATATTTTAATCAGCAATTCCAGCGACAAACCGATATATGAGCAAATCACATCACAGATTAAGCAAATGATTATGAATGGCGAGTTGGAGGCTGGATCCATACTTCCCTCCATGAGAATGCTTGCAAAGGAATTGCGTATCAGTGTAATCACAACAAAAAGGGCATATGAGGATCTTGAGAGAGATGGCTTTATTTATACGGTAGTTGGCAAAGGAAGCTTTGTGGCAGAGAAAAACGTGGAGTTTGTGAGGGAGGAGCAATTACGTATAGTGGAAGAACACTTAGGAAAAGCAGTTGCCGGAGCTAAGGCCGGTGGAATTGAACTGGAAGAATTACAGGAAATAATCCGTATGATTTATGAGGAGGAGGCTTAATAATGGCGATTAGCAATGTAAATGCAATTGAAATTAAACAGCTTACAAAGCGCTATAGTGATTTTACCTTGGATGGAATCGATTTATGTGTGCCTCAGGGAAGCATTATGGGCTTTGTAGGAGAGAATGGAGCAGGGAAAACTACAACCATTAAAGCAATAATGAACCTGATCCATATGGATGGAGGGGAGATCACTGTACTCGGAACAGACCATCTGAAGCTATCAAGGAATGACAAGGCCAGTATAGGAGTCGTTTTTGATGGCAGCAATCTGCATGATAACCTAACGATCAATAATGTTAATTTAATTATGAAGAATATCTATCCCAATTGGCAGGAGAAGGTTTTCATGGATTATATGACGAGATTCCAATTGCCACAGGGTAAAATTATCAAGGATTTTTCTCGGGGAATGAAAATGAAGCTGTCCATTGCTATTGCTTTATCTCACAAATCGAAGCTGCTGATTTTAGATGAGGCAACCAGTGGATTGGATCCTATGGTAAGAGATGAAATCCTGGATATCTTTCTGGAATTCATTCAGGATGAGGAGCACACCATATTATTATCATCCCACATTATTAGTGATATAGAAAAGATTGCTGACTATGTAACGTTTATCCATAAGGGAAAGATTATTTTCAGTGAAAGTAAAGATAATCTGATCTATCAATATGGAGTGATTCATTGCCGAAGAGAGGATGTAGCCTCACTCGATAAGAGCTTTGTGGTAGGTATCCGGGAGAATAGCTTTGGAGCGGATGTTATGATCCGCAATAAAGAAGCTTTCCAAAAACACTATCATCAGCATCCGGTAGATAAGACTTCTATTGAGGAAATTATGCTATTTGTCAGCAGGGGAAAGGAGAGTATATAAGATGCTGGGATTAATTCTAAAGGATATTATAAATTTAAAGAAAAACGTAAGATTGTTTGCTTTGTTTTTCGTGATTTATGGTGTAGTGTCAGTTTACCAGCGGGACGCCAGCTTTTTCGGAAGTATATTTACCATGCTTTTCGCTATATTGGTATTATCGACTTTCTCGTATGATGAGATGGCGAAATTTGATTGTTATGCATTGACGATGCCACTTTCAAGAAAGAGCATTATTCAGAGTAAATACCTGATTATGCTGCTACTCACCCTGTTTGGGTTGGTTGTTAACACGATATTTACTCTTATATTGAATACCATATTGAAAACGGAACTAACGATGGCGAACATACAGAGTGGATTAATTGGCGTAGCAATTGTAATATTCTTCTACTGTATTGTGATACCGATTATAACAAAGTTCGGAATAGAAAGAGCCCGAATTATACTAATGTTCGTCTACTTCATCCCGTTTTTAGTTGGAATATTGATTAACCAACTGGTGAAAGGGAAATCACAGCCTCCGGAGGGGCTAATAGAAGTACTTAATACTTTGGTGAAAAATATATATGTTATTGTACCGGTAGTATTAATCCTGTCACTTGGCTTATCATACTATATTTCTAACCGGATATATGAGAAGAAAGAATTTTAATACAATATAACCTTTCTGCGTTCGTAACATAAGATAATGTATGAGTAATCACGCAGAAAGGGGTTAATGGTTTGAATAACGATAATGTAGATAATAACAAACAAACGCAACATAGGTATATGAAGAGTCAGCAGATATTTCAGGGGGGACCAGGAAGACCCTCTGATCGCCCAGGCACGGACCAGCAAAGAAGACCTGCGGATCGGGACAGTGACGATAATCGGATAGATTTTACACCAGGTCCCCAAGGGCAATTTCCCGGTGCAGAAGCTGCACCAAGATCAGCCCCACCTAATTTTATTCCTGAGGCACCACAGATGGAAAGCCGCACGTTTGGTGCTCCGGGGAGACCGGGGGTTCCGGTTTCACCGCAATTCGGATTTGTTAGACCGGGGCAGATTCGCAGGTGTATTCACCGGTATACCTTTATATGGCTAGTCAACGGTAATAGCTTCTGGTTCTATCCAACCTTCGTGGGGAATCAATTTGTTCAGGGATTCCGCTGGAGAAGGAACCGTTGGGAATTTGAGAGGATTAATCTGAGAAGAATCTTATTCTTCCGCTGTTTCTAAGAAAATATGAGTCGAATCGAAAATAGCATGAGCCTAAGGATTGTAGCTCATGCTATTTATTTTCTAATACTCCATTACGAAGATATAATATCTTACCATTAATCGAACTAAATGATGGCCAACTGGAGGTTATAATTAATATAGCGATACCGCGCTCAGAAAGTAAAGTAATTAATTTCTCTGTGAGCTGATTTTGAGCATCGGCAACTGAGAACGGTTTCACACAAATAAGAAGTTTTGGATTGTATAATAGCCATTTACAGTAAACTATTTTCAGCTGATCATCAGGGGAGAGTGCACTTAAGGTATGCTTTAGCTTTTCTGGATCAAGAATATCCTGTAATTGTATCTCCATACTTTTTTTGTACCTGTTTTTGAGCCAGAACCATTTGACTTTATTACTGAGGGGATAGCTTAGATTATCAAAAGCACTTAGGTTTTTGAATAACATTCTTTCGATCGAGTCCTCTTCCACAAAACCTATATCATTCTTATAATTCATGTAACCGTACATAGGTTTAAAATTATGACCCTCCAGTAGAATGTTACCAACAAATGAGGTATGTTCTCCTTTTAGTACGGAGATAAGTCTATTAACGCTGGTTTCATCAGTATAAAGAATGCGGACAATTTCACCCTTATGAACTTGAAAGCTTATATTTTTTAATATATCATCGGTTAAGTTATGAACTGAAAAAATCTCATTGCTTGAATTATTGTTATATTTGTACCTGTGTTGAATATCAGTATTTTCCTGATCGTAATAAAAAATACGATATAAGGTATCCTTATTAATCTGTTTAGAATCAAAGATTCCAATGGTATTACCACCCTTAATAATGGTTAAGCGATCGGTATACCGGAGCTTCATATCTTCAATATTATTAATTACTAGAAAAGAAAGTCCTTTTTTCTTTAACTTATCAATCAGATTGAAGATAGAAGCAACCTCAATGCTATTTAGTATATTTGTTATATTAGAAAGAACAATTAACTTGCGTTCTAAAGCATAAGCGGTCATCAATTCAATGACTACACCCTCATATATTGTCAAATCTTTTACTGGTTTATCCAGTGGGATATCAATATTAAAATACTCGAATAAATTCCTGGCGCATTTGTAATAATGCTTTGGATTAAGGTACAAAATATGAAATTGTGAAAAATATATATTTTCATATATAGTGAGGGTAGGGATCAGATGTCTAGTCTGATCGATTAAAGCAACATGATTACGAAGCTTTTTATTGATATCGGCATCCTTTATCAAGTTTTCCATGATATAGACTTTACCGTAACTCAGTTTTAATTCTCCGCATAGCAGTTTTATTAATACGTTCTTCACTTCGGTACTATCAAGAATGATACCATGTGTTTCTGATTTTAATACTCTTAAATTAATGTTTTCAATCAACATACGATTGTGATAGGTTAGTGTTCCGTGATTAATTCTGAACAATTCTTCTTTCATATACAGAAGGCCCTTCCTTATTCCATAATCTTTGGGAGAGTAATATGCACATCAGCTCCAAACCCCAGAGTACTATAGACGTGAATACCATAATCTTCACCAAACAATAGCTTAATTCGCTGAGATACGTTCCGAAGAGCAATGCCACCTTTTGATTTAATTTCTTCATGGGTTGTTGGTATGGCTGCTTCTTCCAATGATGCATTCAATCGACTCAGGGTTTGAGGTGGTATTCCTAATCCGTTATCGGAGACAGTAATTAATAAAGATTTATTTGTTGTTTCAATCTCAATCGTGATACATCCACCCTCTACCTTCCCTTCTAAGCCATGAAAAACAGCATTTTCAATAATGGGCTGGAGCGTTAACTTTGGAAGTCTTAATAATGTAACATTCTCCTCATTTTCTGGAAAACGTATATTCATTTTAATTTTGTCATCAAAGCGATATTGCTGAATTTTAAAGTAGTTCTCAGCGTTCTGTAATTCGTCTGCTAATGTTACCAAGGCTTTTACCTCTGTGATAGTATAGCGAAAGAAGGAAGATAATGCCTCTGTGGTTTCGGCAATGCTTGTTACACCTGCATAGATAGCATCACCACGGATCGCCTCCAATGTATTGTATAAAAAGTGAGGATTAATTTGATTTTGCAATGCAAGATATTCCGCCTGCTTCATAGATAAATTGATCGCATCCTGCTTATCCAACAGCTGATAAAACTTATTCATCACCAGGGCTGACTGAGCTGTAAAGGGAATATTCTCTTTAAATAATTCCTCATATATCTTTCCTTCAACAAATAAATGATAAAGCCTATTATTAAGATTTATGGAACGTATTACAAATAAATAATATAAGAAGAGAAAAATAATGTTCAAAACTACACCAATTATAGTATAGGGTAGTCCCTCTGGAATATTGTTATGAGAACCCATAATCCAAAGAAGATTAAAGGCTGTCTGTATAGAAAGAAAGAGGATGACTCTAGGCATAATGGGTATGGATTTCATCATGGTATTATTCTCCCCTCATATTAGGAATAAAGCTTACGGTATTCAGAAGGACTTAACCCGGTATATTTCTTAAACTTCTTATTGAAATACTTCATGTCATTAAATCCACATTGCTCTGCAACATCATAAACACTAATTGACGTGTTCACCAGGAGATTCTTAGAGTTCTGAACGCGTACCTCCGTAAGATAATCAATAAAACTGGCTCCGGTTTCTTTTTTAAATACACTGGAAAAATAGGTTGGATTTAATCCAATAAAAGAACCGATAATTTCTAGAGTGAGAGGCTCCTTATAATGTTCATTTATATATTGCTTTGCTTGTCTTATAGGCTTTGAATGTGCTAATGCTTTTTCGTTCTGCCATTCACTTAAGTAATTAATCAGTCTATCATTCAAGTACTGGAAGCATTCATCAATACTTGTAAATCGATTAAAATTTTCATTAAAATCTTCTTCTATTGTTTTTAAGTCAAGATTAATGCTATTACTTTTCACACTGAATAAGAAGAGGGATACAATTTCGTGATAAATATCAAGTACATACTTACCGTCGATCGGAGAGGTATGTTTTAAAGTTTCTTGTATGGTCTTCAGTAGATTAGATAAATTGTAAAAATCTAAAGTTTCTACATATATCATAAAATCTTTACGAAAGCTGTTTCCAAGGACATGATCGATAGAAGGTACCTCGGGATGCGGTTTATACATCAGTGGAGTATCAATATTATAAAATAGTTTGTTCATTAATACATATTCGACCTGCTGCTTAAGAATAGGAACTGTATTAATTTCACTCATGCGTTCACTAAGAGCTATGATTGGCCGAATTCCATCAAAGACATCTTTGAAACTCAATATCAAGGTACGTAATTTTTGAAGGTCCGTTTTCAATGAAGAAAATTCTTCATCTGTACCATTGATGAGACAATACATAGTACCACAAGAATAAGTGAAGACTACCTCATGATAAGAGGAGAAGGTTTCTGAAATAGCATCCTGTACTTTAGAATTAAGGAATCCGATTGTCTGAGTATTTGGTATGGGATTAAGATGAATCTGAAGTCCAATCATCTGATATAGGCCTTCAATAAAATTACAAAAATAGGTATCATTTATACTTTGTATATGATATTGAAACGCCATACCTGCTTCGAACATATCGGAAAGAAGCTTGCTTTTCACCTTTCGTCCGCTTTGGTCCAACATTCTTCGCATATTCTCTGTCTGTATAATATTCTTTTTCACTAAATCGAGCTCTGATTTGATTTTATCCAGGGTTTGAATCAGCTCTTTTTTCTTAATGGGTTTTAAAAGATAATCATCTACTCCATACTTTATGGCGGTCTGAGCATAGGAAAAATCACTATAACCACTTATGATAATAAAGTGGGTATTATAACTGATATTTCTCGTTTGTTGAATTAGTTCCAACCCACCGAACTCAGGCATTCTTATATCGGTAATTACGATATCTGGATTTTTCTCTTGAATAATTTGGAAAGCAGATAAGCCGTCATTAACATATCCCAGCATTTCAAAGCCAAGGGACTCCCAATCAATTAAGTATTGAATTAGACGGCATACTCGGATTTCATCATCGACGATTAACACCTTTAGCATGTTTTTCCTCCCTAACTAATAAGCATAACAATAGTTAACTCCGAATACAGACTTGTTTCGGAATTATATTATTCTGTTCCCCACCATTACATCTTACTTTTATCCCATGGAAGAATTTTATCCTTGTTTTGATGAAAACAATCCCCTATGCTAAAAATGATCCCCAATTTTTTATGATATACAATAGATTATCTAGAGTAGCTACATTAATCTTATCATATGATAAGATTATATTTGAAAAAGGGTATTAATTCAACACATTGTTCGTAAAAATTATATAAAAAAATAGGATAAATGAAAAAATAACATAAAAAATGCACAACATCTAAAGATTGTTCCCCTTAATATAAAGATAGTAAGTTTTCGAAAAGAGTATCAAATGCTATGATAACTATACAAATTAACCAAGGAGCTCAAAAACAAAATGACCTACGGTGAGAATACAAAGCAGCTATGAATGGTTAATGACTATTGAATTACATAAGGAGGTTTCTATTATGAAAGAAATTGATTCGTTTCAAATTGGTACACAACCGGTTCGGACGGAGCGTATTGATAAACTTTACAAATACGTTACATCATTTGAATACGGTATTTGTGCTGAAAGAGGTCATCTATTAACAGAGTTCTATAAGGATAACATGAATTTGCCCCCGATAGTGCGAAGAGCGAAAGCGATTGATTATGTACTTGAGAACATGAGTATTTATATTATGCCAGGAAGCTTATTCGCCGGAAATCATGCTTCCAAACCCAGATGGGCTCCGCTCTTCCCGGAATTCGAAGTTGAATGGGTAGAAGAGGAGTTGTTGAAAGGAAATCCATATTTTCCGTGGGAAAGACCAGCTGATCGCTATACACTGCAGGAAGAAGATAAGCCATTAATTAAGGATATGTGTGACTGGTGGAAAGGAAAAACCCATACGGATACACTCCGGGCAAGATTACCAAAAGAAGCACTTATTACTCATTATGATTTAAAAGCAGCGGATATCGGTACCTATTTCCAAGGTGGTGATGGTCATTTTGCACCGGATCATGAATATTTAATCAATCACGGCGTACAAAAGCTGATTGATGATTGTGTAAAATATCGTGATGAGCTTGATTGGAGCCAGCCGGATACGATTAAGAAAAAGGATTTCTATGACGCTGCCATCATTAGTGCAAATGCAATAATCAAATTTGCAGCAAGATATGCTGATTTAGCTGAAAAAATGGCATCTGAGGAAAAGGATGAAACACGTAAAAAAGAACTTATGCTGATTGCTGATACCTGTAGATGGATTCCAAAGAATCCGGCAAGAAATTTCTATGAAGCATTACAGTTTATCATATTGACACATATTTGTATTCAAATTGAAGACAGTGGTGCAGGAGTATCCTTTGGGCGATATGATCAGTATATGTATCCATTCTATAAAAAAGGAATTCAAGACGGAAGCCTAACAGATGATCTGGCATTAGAACTGACCGAGAATTTCTTCCTTCAGATTTATACCTGTAATAAGGTAAGAAGCTGGATTGATACGGACTTTTATCGTGGTGTACCGATGTTCCAGAATCTAACGATCGGTGGACAGGATCCGATTAAGAAATGTGATGCTACCAACGAATTAAGTTATATTTGCCTGGATGCAACCTATCACACCAGAATTCCTCAACCATCCTTAACAGTACGTTTTCATAAGAATACTCCATATGAGTTTAAAATCAAGGTAGCTGAGGTAATTCGATTAGGTACTGGACTACCATCCATTTTCAACGATGAAACCTATATTCCGGCGCTAATGAACCGTGGTTATGAATTGAATGATGCATATAATTATTGCATTATCGGTTGCGTTGAACCTGGCACAGCCGGACTGCTGGGAGGAAGAACTGGCGGAGCCTGGTTGAACTGTACAAAGGCATTGGAAATGTCCCTCTACAACGGACTGGATCCAAGAACCGGTATATGCCTGCATACCAATAAAGATAATAAAGATCTTGCAACATTTGAAAGTTTTGATGAAGCAAAGGAAGCATACTTAAATCAGATTGCTTACTACATAAAGCAGGAAGCAATTCTGGAGAATACCATTGATCAGGTTTGGGAGGAAACATTGGAAGAGCCCATGGCTGCCATTTTTGGTTGTACTACCACCACAATTCCGAGAGGAAAGCCGATTAAGCAAGGTGGAGCAAAATATGACTTAACTGGACAGCAGACAATCGGTACAGCTAATGTTGCAAACAGCCTATATGCAATAAAGAAATTAGTGTTTGATGATAAAGTAATCACCGGAGCACAACTGAAGCATGCATTACTAACTAATTTCTCCGATATGGAAACAAAGCCTACTGGTCCACAGATAAAAGCACTTTGCCTTGGAGTTCATAAGTACGGTAATGATATTGATGAGGTGGACGAGCTTGCGAGAGAAATGTTAGCGTTTGTAGCAAATGAGTTGAGTAGTTATAAGAATACAAGATATGGAAGAGGACCGATTGGAGGTACACTTCACTGTTCCACCAGTACGGTATCCAGTAACACACCATTTGGTAAAGTATGTGGAGCAACTCCGGATGGTCGTGAAGCATATACTGCGGTGGCAGATGGTCAATCGCCAATGAGAGGAACGGATGTCAGCGGACCTACTGCAGCAATAGCATCTGTAGCAAAGATTAATAACATTTTATTATCCTGTGGTTCCTTATATAATATGAAGTTCAGCCCATCAGACCTGTGTTAAGAACGATAGGATAAGACTATTATAACTATTTTAAGAATGGAGGATAATTATGTCAGAAGTAATGATTAATAAAAATGATGGATTGGCTAGATTTGTAAGCTTAATCGACCGATATTTTGCGGCTGGCGGAGCCCAAATGCAATTTAATGTTGTGAGTAAAAAGACACTTCTGGATGCACAGAAAAATCCGGAGAAATATGCTAATCTTCTTGTTAGAGTTGCTGGATACAGTGCTTACTTTACTCAGTTATCCAAGGACGTTCAAAAGGATATTATCGAACGTACTGAAGAAAAAATATAATAGGGGAACAATAAAATACTATGAATGCCTGATGAACAGGCAGCAGGAGGGTAATTATGAGGAAAAGAATTATATGTTTCGTTATTGGTGTTTCAATGATTTCAACCATGCTTTTTGGATGTACTTCCGCAACAGAACTAAAGCAGGCAGGTACCTCTAATAGCGATGAGAAGAAGGTAGAAGCTTCGGGAGAAGTTTTCTCAGCAACACCGGAGCAATTGGCTTTATTACCGGAAGAAATGATTGGTGAAAAAGATCAGTTTAAGGGCTTGAAGATTGGATTTTCTCAAAGAAACATTGCAGGCTCAGAATGGTGGGAGCAGTTGGTCAGACTTGCTGAGGATGAAGCGAAACACTTAGGTATTGAATTAACCGTTTATGACGGTGGTAACGATTTAACAAAACAGTTAGCTGATATTGAAACATTAGTGAACTTGCAGCCGGATGCTATTATTGTTAATCCTTTTCATTCTACAGGAGTTCTTCCTGCAATTGAAAAAGTTCATGCTGCGAATATTCCTTTAACAGTAGTTAACTGTGCACTCGATGCTGAAGGATCTCCCTTTACATTTGTATCCTGTGATGTTGAAAACAGTGGTTATCAATCAGGTTATCAACTAGCAAAATCCTATGATGAGAAATATGGTTGGCAGGATCAGGTACAGGCATTGGTATTATCTGCAGCTGCTCAGGAAGAAGAATCTGACTTAAGAAGATGGGGTCAGATTGCGGGTTACAACGATTATATGCTTGAGAAATATGGACAATCCAATCTTGATATCGTAGCTTACCGCTATTATAACTGGCAGCCTGAACCTGCTATGAATGAGACACTGGATGCATTACAGGCAAATCCGGACCTTGATATTATATTTGCAGCATGTGACGGTGGTGCACAGGGTGTTGTAGCTGCTCTTGACTCAGTTGGTAAAACTGGTGACATCATGATTACGTCTATTGATGCTAGAAAATCTGTATTAGAATGGATTAAAAACGGTGATAAGGGTGTCGTAGGTACTGTAGCGAATGATCCCAGAATGATGGGTAAATGGGCAGTGTATTTGGCAGCACTTCAAGCAACTGGTGTAACAACACCTTCTACCTTCTACGTTCCCAATACATTATATACAGCTGATAACGTAAATACTGTGTATGATCCTAATTCAACATATTAATCAGATAGTATGATACAGATACTAATTAAATATTAAGATATTATTTGTTTCCCAATTATTAACAATCCCCTTATAATATGCTCTGGTAGCGGTCCCCCCCAGATCGCTACCGGAGCAATAGATAAAATATAGTTTGACATAAAGGAGTTGGGTATATGGAGCGTTCCAAGGCAATTGAGATGAAAAACATTACTAAAAAATTTTCCGGTGTTAAAGCCTTGGATGATGTCACCTTCAGTGTACAGCAGGGTGATATTCATGCCTTAGTTGGCGAAAATGGTGCAGGAAAATCCACTTTGATGAATATATTAAGCGGTAGTTATTCACATCATACAGTGGAGGGATGTGTTTTCATAAATGGTCAAGAAGTAAAACTTAATAATCCGAAAGAAGCAAATCAACACGGAATAGTAATGGTTCATCAGGAACTTGCTTTAATCCCGGAACTGAGTGTTGCTGAAAACATGTTTTTAGGTAATATGCCATTGAAAAATGGAATGATCGATTGGAAAACAATGTACACCAAAGCAATGGAAGCACTTAAAAGACTTTCACTTGATATTGATGTACATTTGAAGGTAAAACATTTAAGTGTTGGTCATCAACAATTAGTAGAAATTTCAAAAGCAATTCTAATGGGCGGAAAGGTTATGATATTGGACGAACCAACGGCACCCCTTACCGGAAGAGAAATAGAATTCCTTTTTAAGGTTCTACGACAACTTAAAGAAGAAGGAATCACCATAATTTATATTTCTCATCGATTGGAAGAGATTTTTGCTTTAACAGATACTGTATCAGTAATGCGTGATGGCAGAATGATTACAACGAAAAAAACCTCGGAGGTCAGTGAGCATGATCTTGTTTCCTTCATGATAGGCCGTGAGATGGAGGATTTCTATCCAAAGGAAAAGACAATGATCGGAAATACCATATTATCGATTAAAAATTATTGTGTAGCTCATCCGAACTATCCGGGTAAAAATATAGTAAATGATGTAACTATGAGTTTTAAAGCTGGTGAAATTGTAGGGATTGCAGGACTACTTGGAGCTGGTCGAACGGAATTAATGTCCGCATTAATTGGAGCATATACACAGAAGGGCTCAGGAATTGTAGAATTGAATAATAAAGAGGTAAAAATTAAAAATCCACGACAAGCTATAGGATATGGGATAGGTTTCGTCTCTGAGGATCGTAAGGGGAATGGTCTCATATTAAAACAAACAATCGGCTTTAATACCAGTCTGGCTGCACTTGATCGAGTAACTAAGAATCGCCTTCTGAATAAAAGAAAAGAGGAAAAACTTACACTGGATATGATTGATAAGCTGAAGATTAAGACTACAAATTATATCAATCCGGTCAAAAGTCTAAGTGGTGGAAATCAGCAAAAGGTTGTATTAGCCAAATGGATGGCGACGGATCCTAAAATTCTCATACTTGATGAACCAACCAGGGGCGTTGATGTTGGAGCAAAATATGAAATATATAGTATTATGAAGAAGCTTGCCCAGCAAAATGTAGCAATTATTATGATATCCTCTGATATGCAGGAAATCATCGGAATGAGTGATCGTGTATATGTTATGTATGAGGGTAAGGTATCCGGCGAACTAAAGAGAGATCAGTTATCAGAAAAAGCGATAATGGAGTATGCAGCTGGTGCCGCATGCTAAGAGAATAAAATCTATGTAGAAAGGTTATGCCGCAAAGGCATAGAATGGAGGTATACTATGTCAGGATATGATATGACAGGGGGATTAGCTACTACTTCAAAGAAAAATATAGTAGGGAACTCACTAGGATTTATCAAAAATAATTTTGTAGTAATAGCCTTTATTGCACTAATAATCTTTGGTAGCATTGCGTCTCCTGCATTTTTAACAGTTAGTAATATTAAGACTGTTTTATTACAGAATTCAATCTACGCTATATGTGCATTAGGTATGTTATTTATTGTTATTACAGGAGGTATTGATCTTGCAGTCGGTTCCTATGTAGTAGTAGCAGTTTGTTTTACAGCCGGCTTCATACAAGAAGGAAGAGGTTGGCTAGCAATCATTCTTGTAGCAGTAATGAGTATAGTATTTGGTTTGATCTCTGGAGTTCTCGTAGCATATGCAAAGGTAGCTCCATTTATTGCTACACTAGCGATGATGACGATATTAAAGGGTATTGCGTATATCTATCAGGTAGGTCAGAATCGTAGAATTGATGGTACCTTCTGGCCAGAATTTATTCAGGGTAATATCCTTGGTATTCCTTCTCCTGTTTTCATTTTATTCATTGTATATATCATTGTTGTGTTTATGCTTAAGAAAACAAAGTTCGGCCGCGGAATTTATGCAATTGGTGGTAATTCTGAGACAGCTAGGCTTGCTGGAATTAATGTTAAGAAATATCTTGTAATTACATACTCATTAGGTGGCTTGCTATTTGGCATGGCTGGAATGATACTTGCCGGAAGACTCAGTATGGGTACAGCTACTGTTGGTGACGGTTATGAGTTGGATGCGATAGCAGCGGTTGTTGTCGGTGGTGCGACTCTTTCAGGTGGAGTGGGTAGTCCTACAAAGACACTAATTGGTGCCTTCCTGATTGGCGCATTAGGTAATATCATGAATCTGGTAGGAATAGCATCTTACCCACAGATGATTATTAAAGGTATTATCATTGTAGCAGCAGTATTAATGAACCGTGATAATTAAACTATGCTTTTGTTATCGAATGGTTAAGAAGTGAAGAAGGAGATGCAAACATGGTTAACTATACAGGAAATAAAACAATAGCTTCTGAAATCCTTAATAAAAAAGGCATGGTATCAAATATTGAACGGTACGCGATAAATGACGGCTTTGGTCTGAGAACAACAGTATTTCTCAAAGGATGCCCGTTACGTTGTAAATGGTGCAGTAATCCTGAAACTCAGAAATTTAACTGTGAAATGGTTTTTTTTGAGGATCAATGTATCGGTTGTGGAGAATGTGTAAAGCTTTGTCGTTATGGTGCATTGGATAATGGTCTGAAGGCTGACCGGTCAATTTGTGACAAATGCTATTTGAGGGAGGATGCTTTTTCATGTACTCTAAAATGCTATCCTCAATGTCGCAAAATTGATGGACAAGAAATGACTGTAAAAGAAGTATTTGATGTGGTTAAGCGGGATATACAGTTTTATCATCTAAGTGGTGGAGGAGTAACTATATCCGGCGGAGAACCATTGGCTCAACCAGAGTTTACATTAAATCTATTACAAACATTTAAGCAGAACTATATCAATACGGCAATTGAAACTTGTGGATATGCTCGAGAAGATGATTATGAAGCAATTGCTCCTTATCTAGATATGGCGTTTATGGATTTAAAGTCAGCAGATACTGTAAAACATGAAGAGTGGACTGGAGCAAGTAATGCAAGTATATTAAATAATATTATAGTGATGGATGAGCTTTCAAAAGAATATGGGTTTGATTTTATCATCCGTACGCCAGTCATTCCAGGATTTAATGATAGCGCTCATGAGATACAGTCTATTGGAAAGTTTGTTACTGAGAATTGTAAGAATTACAAAGGAATGGAACTGTTACCGTATCATAAGCTGGGACGTGGAAAGTATATAAGCCTTGGTCGTATATATGAATTAGAAGGATTGAAAGCCCCATCAGATGAACAGATGAATGAGTTACATAAAATTCTTATTAATATGGGAATCAATTTATATCAGTTTTAGTTATGATTAAGATAAACCAGTAATTAATAATATTGCGTAATATATTAGTAGGGACAATTATGGAAAGTAATTGTCCCTGTTGATGTATTATGTAACATCCATAATAATTCTCTTTTCTTAAAATATTACCTCTTATCAAGAAAATCCTTATCGACTACATCTGATATACTATCAGAATGACGTTTCTTTATAAATATCGCGATGATCAGTAGCAGAATACTGATCCATTGTGACACGGATAATCCAAGGAGAAATCCTCGAGCACTGTCTCCCCGAAGAAACTCCATAATAAACCTCATAATACTGTATAGAATAAGGTAGCTTGTAAGAATAGCTGTGGCACTCTTCGCTTTTCTGGCTGAATAATATAGGAATAGAAATATACCGAAGTTAACAGCACTTTCTAATAATTGTACTGGAAATAAGGATACCTCATTAGGAGCAACCAATGAACGATGGAATACGATATGCATCCACCCTTCATAGGGAATACCATAGCAGCAGCCTGCGAAAAAGCATCCTATTCTGCCAAAAGCATGTACCAGTGGTACAATGGGAATAATCGTTGCAATCATACCGGTGGTTGGAACCTGGTATCTACGACAGTAAAATAGCATCAAAAGAAAACCGGCGATAAAGCCTCCATAAAATACGAAACCACCCGACAAGAGGGAGATCAACAGTTGATAGTCATGTATAATTCGATCGATGTTCTGAAGGATTAACGGAAGCTCAATAATCAGATATAATAGCTTACCACCAACAATAAAACCGATGATACCATAAATGATAGCAAATATTACATCTTCATTTTTGATCGACATCCTGCGAGCCAGAGATAAAGCAACGATGGTACCAATGATGACACCAATTAATATCATAAGTCCGTATAAGGCGATGGTATGTCCAAGAATAGTGACTTCAGGTAGCATTGATTCCCTCCATTAATACAGTGTAGGAATTTTGGTGAATTTTCTTATACATGAAAAGGGCTGTTGTATAATATATTACAGAGAATTAATCTCTGCTGATACATTTCGCAACAGCCTCTCCAATTATTATTATGCTAATGATGCAAGTGCGCCTACACAAGCAACACATGCAATGAAGGAGATTGTACAAATAGCTAAGCTAATGATACTAAGTACAACACCTGCGGTAGCCATTCCGGAAGGATTCCTTTTCTTTGAATCCATACCTAAGATTAATCCTACGATTGCCAAAACAATTCCTAATATAGCGCCATATCCAAAGAAAATGCAGATAAATGATACAATACCAAGAACTAAAGAGGCTATCGCTTTGCCGTCTGCTGGTCTCTTATCTTCCATTGTATTATCCTCCCTATTATAGTTGATAAGATTATTTTATAGAAAACAGCATCCATTGTCAACATAATCTGACACAATATAATAATTCTATAAAAAATGTATTAATTTTTTATATAGTATATTCGAAATAGCGCTTAATATTCAAATTAATTATTGAGTAACTGCATAGTTATTTCTTGACAGTGTAACAATGTTATGTTATATTCATAAAAACAATAAAACAATGTTACGTTACAGAGGTGATCATAATTGAACTTAATATCCAAAAAGGACCTACTGGCTATAACTGGAATATCCTATGGACAGCTATATCGATGGAAGAGGGAACGTCTCATTCCGGAAGAATGGTTTATTAAGCAATCTGCCTATACAGGACAGGAAACCTTTTTTCCGAGAGACCAGATTCTAAGTCGGATAAAATCCATATTAGATATGAAGGATCATTATTCCCTGGAGGAGCTTGCGAAAATGTTATCTCCAGAGACTGGCGAGAAAAGGATACCAATTGAGAGTATGCAGGATATATCAGAGATTAATAGCAGTTTATTGGAGCGTCTTCCGCAGATCCTAGATAAAACACAGTACGATATTCTTGAGGTGACGATGACAATTGCCATATCAAGATTAGCAGCCAGACACAGTCTATCCATAGAGGAGATGGAGGATTTACTGAGAAAAAGTATGAGTGCCGGTTCAAGACTTAGAAAGACCAATGTTATTGGTATTATTTTTACCATCGACAAGGAATTTCATGTGTTATTTTCATCAGATACCACGATATTGGATTTTGACAGCACGATTACAGTAATTGATCAGATAGCCTTAGAAGAAATTGCAGACGAAATAAAGCTAAAATACAAGAACCGTTTTATCCAATCAAGTTAAGAATAGGGAGGGAGCATAAATGCAGAATTTTAAAATGGAAGGTATTGGAACAATCAGCGGTGGAGAATATGACATCGTCAAAATAGAAGGAGTAGGGAGCTGTAAGGGTAATATTAAAGCGAATGAGATTTCTATTGAGGGAGTTTTTGATTGTAATGGCGATGTGGAAACCGGTTTATTATATTGCGAGGGTGTAGCTGATTTTAAATCCAATATCCGGGCGAAGAAATTGGTAATTGAGGGAGTATTGAGTGAAAGATCGGGTGGTAAGATTGAGGCAGAAGAAATCGTCTGTGATGGAGCAATCTCCACAAAAGGAGAGGTATCAGCTGATATTATCAATGCGGAAGGCTGCATCGAAGCAAATGAAATTGTAGGGGATCGAATTCGCATTAATTCAAGATTTACCAGGGGTAAAATACTGACCTTAATCAATCGTATTCAATCAAAGGTGAAGCTGATTGAAGCTACTACAATTGAGTTAAGAGGAGTAACAGCGGAAGTCGTAAATGGAAATGATATTACCATTGGACCCAAATGTATCATTAATACAATCGATTGCAGTGGAGTTCTATACATTGATAAAACCGCTAAGGTTAATAAAATCACAGGGAATTATACGACAAGAGAATATTAATCTGGTGAAACTCCAGGATAACTTTATAGGAAAGTAAAGTCCTTTTACGCTAAGCTTACATCCTTCCAAAGAGTATATAAAAGTGGCTGTTGCAGCAGGGATTATGACTTACCATGATACACTGTCGGAAGAACAAAGTTGTTAATTCTGTATGGATATGACGAACATTTATGTCCGTCTGAGACATATAGAATGAACAATCTGTACTTCCGTCTGTGTGTGAGGTAAGTCATAGTCTCCGCTAATCAACAGCCACTTTTTCACGATAAAAGCTTTATTCTTTCTTATTCTTCTTCAATACGAAAACCGTATTTCAATGCAAACTGGTACGCGTCACTGCCCTGCTGACAGTATATGGTTCTCTTGCCAGTTATATCCCAGCTATAAAAAGCATTCTTATCAATCTTAGAAACCGTTGAAGGAATATGAATTTTAGTCAGGTTTGAGCAATACCCAAAGGTATATGCAGGAATTTCATTTAATCCACTGGATACCCAGACTTCAGTCAAGTTAGCATTATTACTAAATGCATTACGGTCAACGAAGCTAACGCTATCCGGAAGTGTCAGTGTATTCAGATTACAATTATTAAATGCACTATTACCAATGGATTGTAAGCTGCCCGGTAACTTAACCTTGCTTAACCGGGTACAACCATTAAAGGCTCCATTTTCGATGGACTCCAGACCTTCTGATAAGATTACTTCATTCAGTCTGCTGCAAAAACTAAAGGCATTCTTTGATATAACAGTAACGCTATCTGGTATAGTAACCTTGGTTAAGGTTCCATTATTGCTAAATACGGATGGAGCAATATATACAACCTGGTCCGGTATAACAAGTTCGCTGTCTTTTCCGGTATACTTTACTAAGAAGCCATTGTTTGCAATTACCATATGTTCAACTTCGTTATCACGAATCCATTTACTTCCGACAAAAACGTTGGAACCTAATTTCTTAAGAGAATTAGGTAGGTTTACTGTTTCCAGATTCGCACATCCGCGAAATACATTGGATCCGATTTCCTTTACGCCCTCAGGGATATCTATATCAATTAATGCCCTACAGGAATAGAAGGCATAGGAATTAATGACTTTGATATTCTCTGGAATCTCAATCTCTTTAAGAGAAGTACAGCCGTAGAAGAGACTTTCCGGGAGCTCTTCCAGAGAATCGGACAAGGTTACTTCCTTTAAATTTACACATTCGGAAAATGCATTGTTACCTATCATTTCAACAGAATCCGGAATTGCCAGTTCATAAAGCTGATAACATTGACGAAAAGCATAACTACCTATATATTTTAAGGTTGCGGGTAGGTTGACGGATTGAAGGCTGTTGCAATTACCAAATGCGTTCTGTCCTATATATGTTGCCTGATCGGATATTGTAATTTTACTGAGACGTTCGCAAGCATAAAACAAGTTATCTGAGATTTTCTTAATCTTTTCAGGAAGGTTCATTTCAGTCAGCTTATTACAATTATAAAACACACCATTCCCTAATTCTTTCAGATTATCCGGCAGGGTGAGCGAGGTTAAAGAAGTACAGTCGCAGAAAGCAAAATCCCCTATGTACGTAATTGTATCAGGTAGAGTAATCGACTTTAATTTCTTGCAGCCATTAAAGGTATTACTCTCAATACTTTTTATATTCTTTGGTAGATTGATACTCGTTAAAGAGCTGCAATATGAGAATGCATTAGCATCAATTTGAGTAATGCTTTCAGGTAAAGTGATACTTTTCAGTGCTTTACAATATTCAAAGGTTCCCTGCTCAATTAAGGTAATACCTTCTGGTATCTTGATACTCTTAAGTTTTCTACAGGATGAAAAGGCATAACTATTAATTTGCTTCACAGTACTCGGAAGCGTGATGGAAGTTAAACTTTCGCAGTATTGAAAGGTAGAGGGTTGAATGGTAGTAATACCCTCAGGAATTGTTATCTTAGTAAGACTGCGACAATACTGAAATGCCTGCTTCCCTAGTGTTGTGAGTCCTTTCGGAAGATTGATTGTTTTTAGACTGTAACAATCAATAAATGCTCTTCTTGCAATATAATATAGTTTACTATCGGATGGAATGCTCACCGTCTTAAGTTTTCCACAATAAGCAAAGGCTTCAATACTGATAAACTTTACTGACTTGGGTAATGTAATCTTTGTTATTTTCCCACAGTTAGCAAAAGCACGCTCACCGATATAGCTTAATTTTGAAGGCAGCGTTACATTCGTCAGCTTATAGCAGTCATAGAACGCTTCGTAAGGAATTCTGGTTATGCTGTCTGGTAAACTAATATTCTTTAACGCAGAGCAATTTGAAAAAGCTTCTTCTCCAATAACTTTTACATTAGATGGTAAAATAATGGTTGTAACCGTATTGTTTCCATAAAATGCGCGTTTTCCTATCTCAGTGACTGTATTTGGAACAGTTACGCTCTTTGCAGATCCAGTATAAGTGACTAATACGCCATCCTTAATAACAAAATCACTGGAAACTGCCGCATTCGTCCTTGGCGTGTATGTTAACAAACACAATACTAGCAGGAAAAGGAGACCAGCTCCATATCTTATTTTTCTACTCATAAATCCCTCCATTCTGCCACGTCGGCCTATGCCAGTCTTTACATTTAGACTACGTACTTATTTTATTATGCATTTCGATTTCCTACAAGTGGAAAATAATATTAATTCTTCAATTACAGGAGTACAGTTCCATCTCCAGTCTGTATGAATGGTATTTTGACAGGATTAACAAGTGACAGGCAGGAGATGGCTAGGACATTAGTTATGAAAATAATATAATTAAAATAAAATATACTTTATAATAAAATATACCTTGACAGGCGAGGTATATTGTGATATTTTGTATCTAGGTTGGTAATATATGCTATATTATAATACTAAATCATGATACAGATAAGAAAGGAGCTGATAAATTGTCAATTGCATCAGATTTAATTCGTGGTCATACTGACACCATTATTTTAGCTCATTTAAATGTGAGTGACAGTTATGGCTATGAGATTAACAAAACAATACAGACGAAAACAAAAGGTCGTTATGAGTTAAAGGAAGCTACTCTATACTCGGCATTCCGACGACTGGAAGAGGGCGGACTTATTCTCTCCTATTGGGGAGATGAAGCCACTGGAGCGCGAAGAAGATACTATAAAATCACTGAAGCGGGAAAGGAAACCTATCAGCGATTAAAGGAAGATTGGAAGAGTGCGAAGGAAATGATAGATAAATTAATTGAATCGGAGGTTGATAAGAATGAATGATAAGCTTCGCAGGTATATCGATAATCTATTCATCGATGTACCACAGACAAAAAGTATGATTGAGCTGAAAGAGGAGATGCTACAGAACCTAATAGAAAAGTATCAGGACTTAATTGCAGAAGGGAAGAGTGAAGAGGCAGCTTATAATATTGCGATTGCAGGTATTGGTGATATTAGTTCTTTGATAAAGGATATGGATTGTCAGAGAGTGTCCAACGTGAATATAGAGGCAGCCAGACAGAAGGCGGCATTACTTACTTCTGTTTCCGTAATGTTGTATATTCTATCCATTGTTCCACTTTTAGTTTCACTTCGGTCCGGTCATCTGTTTTACGGATTAGTTGGGGTAGTAGTCATGATAACATTAGCTACCGGAGTTATTATCTATAATGGGATGACAAAACCCAGGTTAAATAGTGGAGATCAAACTATGGTTGAAGAATTTAGAGAATGGCAGTCAGAGAAATTTGAACGAGGCAAGGCAAGAATATCCATTTCATTTGCTGTGTGGAGCATTCTGGTAGTTATTTATCTCATAGTTAGTTTTCTTACCTTTGCATGGTATATTACATGGATTGTCTTTATTATTGGAGTAGCAATTGAGGCACTTATTAACGTGTATTTTATTTGGAAGAAATGAGGTCAAAATGAGGCAATATAGATCTATTCAAATAGTATGCTGGTTTATCATAGCGGTAGTTTTCTTAGGCCTGGCAATATGGTTTTTCATGGGTCTGGGTACAAAAAGCGGATTCCATTATGGTGGTATTCAGATTCTGCATGGACCCTATGAAGAGGTTGGAAGATATCAAGTTGATATTACTGATATAGATAGTCTGGATGTAGCGTGGGAAGCAGGAGGAATTAAAATTACTCCTTATGATGGAAGAGATATTGAATTAGTAGAATATGCTCAAAGGGATCTGGATGAGGATGAGAAAGTCGTATATAATGTTCAGAATAGTACACTTATAATTCAGTATTGTGAGGATAGCACGCTCTTTATTGATTTTATTCCATCAAAGAAGCTGGAGGTATTTCTTCCTGAGAGTCTGGCAAGTAATCTGAAGTCAGTATCCCTCAATGTGGTGTCCTCCTATAGTATAGTTCAAAATCTAACCACCAACTCATTTGAACATGTGTGTGTATCCGGTGATGCTGAGCTAACCAGTATCCTAACGCAGGAGATGCTACTTCGATCCACCTCTGGTCGATATACATTGTCAGATATAACAGCATCACAGGCAAATGTAAAAACAGTCTCGGGTGATGTTAAGTCCGATAATATGATAACAGATGATCTAACGATTAATACTACATCGGGAAATATTATAATGGATACTATGGATACGAAAAAACTGTACTTCAAGTCAGTCTCCGGTGATTTTTCCATATCGGGTAACATGAGAGAATTATCAGGGGACACCACCTCGGGTAAGCTGAATATAACAGATGAGATCATCCCGGAAGGATTTCGTATTAAGACAGTATCCGGAGACATATATCTGACTATGCCAGAATTCGATGATTTTAATCTATCTCATAAGACCGTATCAGGTGATTTTGAGAGTGAAATACCGGTGAGAACCAAGGATACAGAGGATGGTCAATATATGATTAAGACCACCACTGGTGATGTTACGATAGATGCATTATATTAATATATAAAGATATTAATATGTAATGAGGATGCCAATGCAATATGATTGGCATCCTTATTATATGAATTGGTTTTTATAGTAGAATCAGACATTATTTTGGTGTAGGCAATATATCTTCTTCTATTAAAAATTGATGAAAATTGTGGAATTATGTTGAAAAAGTTACCCAAATAAAGTAAGGTTTATATAGATTAATTTGGTGTCATATTTGACAAACTAATCATATTCTTTATTAATACGGGGGTAAGAAAATGAGTAACTTAGAAGTAACAGCACCAAATGCGATGTCTCAAAAAAAGAAGGGGATATACGGGAGCACCTTGAAGATTGTAGCTATCGTCACTATGCTCATTGATCACATCGGAGCAACGATTGTTCAGTATTCCATTCAATCAAGACAAACCGGTCTGAACCTTACCAATACTCAAGAATTGGTGAACTTTTATGCAACGAATAGTACGCTGATTATTGTGAATACAATTATGAGGTTAATTGGTAGAATAGCATTTCCTATTTTCTGCTTTTTGCTGGTGGAAGGCTTTCTACATACAAGAAACGTATGGAAGTATGCATTAAGACTTGGAATATTTGCCTTGGTTTCTGAAATTCCGTTTGATTTGGCATTTAGTAATCATCTTTACTATCCGCAATATCAAAATGTATATTTTACTTTATTAATAGGCTTAATCACGTTAATCGGCTTCCAAAAGCTACAGGAAAAGCTACAGGACAAGAGCTGGCTCCCGGTACTGGGAGTGGCGGGAGCCATAGTAATGGGAATTGCAGTTGTAATATCACCCTTTGGTTTTGTCCAGTATATTAATAATATTCTTTGGGCATTGGGACAGGATAACATCAATCCATACGGAAGTACTGGTATCCTGTTAGCCATAATACTTAGTCTCATTGCTCTTGGTGTATTTGCCATCATGTGTAAGAAGAGTGGAGTGAAGAAGGCTAGCCTCAGGTTCGCAGATATTCTAATTCTTGCGATCGGCATGCTTGCTGCAGAATATCTTATGACAGATTACTCTGCATTTGGTGTGCTTACCATTGCAGTAATGTATGGACTAAGGAAGAAACCATTCCGATCCATGCTAGGTGGATGCATCACCTTAGCGATCATGTCCGTTTCAGAGATTCCTGCATTCCTTGATTTGATTCTGGTACATAAATATAACGGAGAGCGCGGTTTAAAGATGAAATATGTATTCTATATATTCTATCCGGCTCATCTGTTGATACTGTATGGAATATGCTGGTTAATGAAAATAATATAATAAAGAGTAGATAGAAACAGGGAGGGAGCTTTGCTCATCAATGATACTCGATGGTAGAGCTGGAACTATCAAAATAAATAAAGTCTCCATCGTCATAATTCCATATTGCTTTTAGTAACGTTGGTTTCTTTATACCGTCGCTATCCAGTCGATACTGATCGGCGGTCACAGTCCATTTAACCATGGTTATGGAACCGTCATCATTTGTGACACCTCTGTCATTAGTGGTAAAGGAGGTTATCTCGCCCAAATCATTTATGCTGAAGATACCTTCCGTTTCTATTCCATAATACGAAATCTTTGCTTTTACATGGTTTTTATCAATTTCTTCATAGGTTATGAAATCTTCCAATAATGCATAAGGAAATAAGATACTGTCGGCCAGGTATGTAACCAGACATGCCTGGTCCATTTCTTTGCCAGTCACATTGAATATGGTAACTACTTTACCGATCGTTCCTTTCATACCACCAACACCATCTTCATAGGAATCACATCCTTCAAAAGGAATCCCTTTCATCTTGCTATCAATTAATGCCATGCGGTCCGGCTGACTAAGGAAGTTATATTGAATATAATCAATGGTTAAGTTCGGGCCGCCTCTTTCTTGCCAGAAATCCACATTCCGAAAGTATGCTTTCATATAAGAGCGTTTCTGTGTGCCTAGGATACCAATGTAGTGAATATATCTCTGAATTGGCTCCGGCAGATCTACTATATCTGCCTCTGTCACCGTTCCACTTATATGTTTATCCTTCTGAATCAGCTTATCCACCCTTTTGTAATAATCCCTCTGAACAAAGGAAACTGGGAGCTGAAAGAATATAATAATTAAAACAATAACCGCGAGAATGCTTCCGATTACAATTAACATTATTTTAGATCTCCTGTTCTTATTCTTGCTCATATGCTTTTTCCATTTCTATCACTCGGTTTGTCAGACGAATGATACCCTCATACATACCATTTACAATTGGCTCATCAAAATCCTTAAATAATTCCATAATAAAATCTTCTCCTTTTTGATCATTTTCCTTGAAGTAATCATCACATTTCTGTGTTAATGATACGCGGTTTACTCGTGCATCGGTTGCATCCTTAGATACAGTTACATAGCCCTTCTTTTCCAGAATTAGAGCCATTTTCTTAACGTTCTGCCTGGAATTACCCAGTTCATTCGCAATATCTGAAATAGTAGGGGCATTCCCCTGAAACTTACTTACCACTACAATGAACAGCCATTGCTTTATCGTCATCTCAGGGTCAATTCTGTCACCCAGTATCTGTATTCGATTAGCTAATACAAATAGTGATCCAAAAATATGAGCAATTTTGTCGTTCTTATTCATTCATAATACACCTCCATTAAAATAGGTAACCGGTTACCTGTATTATAGTTAACCAGTTACCTATTGTCAATACTATTTAATAAAATAATTTTATGCGACTTCCATAATTCTATTATTGTTGAAGGAATATTCCCTGTTACAGATGCTGCGGATAGAATCCTTATGCGTAACAATAATGACAGTTTTACCCCTCAAACGGTCTTCAATCAAACGAATCATTTTATCTTCTGTTGCATCATCTACATTGCTGGTAGGCTCATCGAGCAGGTAAATCTCTTTATCTATTAGGAGACCTCTTAGAATATTTAGCCGTTGACGTTGTCCGGTCGATACGAATACCCCGCGCTCACCAAGTAAGGTATCCAACCCCTTTTCCTGACGTTCATACCATTCCCCCATTCCTACTGCGTCAAGCATATTAATTAAGGTTTCATCAGAAATGGAGGTATTGCCAAAGGTCAGATTATCACGTAAGGTCATATCCAGCATTTCTGTATCCTGAGCAATATATACGGCATCGATGTTCTTATGAATGCATTTCCCATCCACATACAGATGATTTTCTGACTCAATCATTCCGGATAGGATTTTCAGTAACGTGGTCTTTCCCTGACCGCTTTCTCCGGTGATACAGATTTTTTCGCCTTTGTTAATATGAAAGTCAGGAATTTCAATGGTAATGGAGCCTTGCCCGGTGGTATATTGATAGGTAATATCCTTCATGGCTATGCAATGAAAATCATTTCCGATGGAGGTAGAAGTATATTGAGGGGACTGCTCCTCTACAATTTGATCCATTTCCTTCTGGCTGGTAGCATATAGGTTATAGTCATTTATAAAACCTGCAATATTCTTTACATTATGAACCAGCTGTACCGTTACGATGGAGAGATATGCCATGAATTCAATCATCGGGAAGCCAGGGTTCTTATTGTAAAGGGATAGAGCAACGAACATACAGATAGGGCATAGTAAATAATTGATTGTCTTATATATGCAAAATCCAAGTTCATTACCCAATGTAAAACGTCTGGAGGTCGTAAGATTATTCTTATGGAATACAGCCGCTTTCTTCTCGATAAACTGCAGGCCTCTTAGCTTTTGAATCGTAGAAATATTATTAATGCCATCCATAAAGATTCGTGTCTGCTCTCCTCTGGCAACCGTCATTTCCTTTAGTGGCTTTTCAATTAAGGAGGAGCAAATGAGACGAGTTAGGATACCTAGTACCGCCAACAGAAATACAATCAAAGAAAACCACATGGAATAAATACCGATGTAAAATATAACGTATACTACATAGATGGCACTTACACCGGCAAATATGAAGCTGAACAGCATATTGCTTTTTCGTTCGATTAACTGCGTCAGAATTCCCGCAATATATCCGGTATTTCCCCTCTGTAAAGCCTCCGGTTTTGTAAAATATAATTTCTTGAAGTAATAATTGAAATTACCATTTCGTACATATGCTTTGGCAATGGAATCAGCATAATCACAAGTGAATTCCACTACTTCCCACAGAAGAATATATCCAATGAAAAAGATAGCAGCTCTTAAGAAGTCTTTCTGAATAATATTTGCTGCAGTTACCTTTGCCAGCACGCTAGTCAAGTAAGCGTTCATTACTCCCCAGAGTATTGTAAAACAACCATCAAGTACGAGAATTCTTCTTGGAATACCTATAAATATTTTCTTTAACATAGTAACCCTCCCATTAAATTATGCGCATTCTGCCCAAAGGGCTTTTTATCGTAAAGAAAATCCGGATACATCTCTTTACGATAAAATAAGCCGTTATTCTGTGCGTCCACAAAATAACGGCTTTTCTGATAAATTATAAAAGATATAATCAGGATGAAGTCCTTATTTTATGGTAGCAAAAATAATCGGTAAAGCGAATAAATCTACCGACGAGCATAAACACTACAAAATGTTTCATAAATTTTGCTGCCATAATTAAGAAATCTCCTTTCATTATTTTTACTAATTATAGCCTTTAAAATGGATTTGTCAAGCAATTTATAATTACTTTTTCAAAATTCTGAATAAATACCCTACTTTGGGTGAAAAACTCTGGTAAAAAAAGATGGTATACATTTTTTGGAAGCTGTGGTAATATGATTAACATGGAAAAAAATTACAGGATAAAAGCGTAATATAGAAATGAGGTGGCATATTGAAGGCAAATCAATGCTTTCGATACATATTTTTTGTGATAATATCGGCAACTATTTTAATAAGTGGGTGCAAATCAATGAAGAAAGTTAGAACCTCAGATATATTTACGCTGAAGGACATCGCCTATGATGTCAATAAAAAATCCGGATATACCGTGTATATCGAAGAGAATTCGATATATTGCCCATATTTGGTTTTAACATCCGACTATAATGGTAATGTCTTATTACTAAGGAAGGATGTATTGGAAGAGGATCAGGTATTCAATGATTATGTAGGATATTATAAGGATAGTCTGATCGATAATTATCTTAACAATGACTATCGATTATCACTGAATTCAGAATTGCAGGACATAATCATGGATACGGAAATTGTGATAACCTCTAGGGATAGCATGGGAATTGCGGGAACGGATACGGAGAAGATCACGCGAGAGATATTTCTACTCTCTTGTACGGAGGTTGGATTATTTGATACCTCCTTTCATGGTAAGGAAGGAAAGAAATTAAAGTACTTTAATGATGTAAAAAGCCGTATTGCCTACCATAACACCGCTCCAAGAAGCTGGTGGTTAAGGACTGGCTATACAATGAATGAGAGTACAGTATGGGTAGTATTTACAGAAGGTCAGATGGGAGCTGGAGGGGCTTATGAGGAGTGTGGAGTCAGACCAGCTTTCTGTCTTAAGAGCGATACCCGCATTGAAAAGAAGAACGATGTCATTGATGGGCAGACAGTATATGTAATTGCATATTAAGGCATTTGTAAAATACGAAAGCAACTTATCTGATATACAAAGGACATAAAAAAACGTATAGGGAGAGTTGTTATGAAACGACGTATTTTAAGTATTGTATTATCATTATTTATGATTTTTTCCTTGTTACCTCAGACTGCATTTGCTGAAGAAATTTCCAGGGACTCCAGCTTTAGAGAGGCATCCGGAGAGCAATTTGCAGAAGAAGGGGGGATTACGGAAGAGATATCTGGGCAGGTAGATACTGTTACCGGTGATGCCATAGTGGTAGCCGAAGAGCCGAATGATACAGAAGATGGGTCCCAGGCATTAAGGCAAGAATGGCTAAATATGAAAGAAGCTTCCGCTGTCAGGAGAGCGAAAAGCCCTGTAGCACCTTCAGTCGCTGCAGCAAGCGCAGGACCATCAGCATTAAAAGTTGGACAGGGTACCAAGAATACGAAGAGATATACGGTACTGGTTCTTGATGCATCGGGAAGTATGAGCGGAACTCCGATGAATACGATGAAATCAGCAGCAATTAAATTCTGTGAACAGGTGCTGAAAGCCAGTGGTGAAAACTATGTAGCAGTTGTATCCTATGCCACCTCAGGATATACAAGATATGATTTTTCCAATGATCTTAATAGTCTGACCAATTCTATCAAAGGTATCTCTGCGACCGGAGTTACCAATACCAATGACGGATTAGTGATTGCTGATAAGCTTTTAAGCAAGATTCCTTCAGAACAGGGAACAATAAAGAATATCCTATTATTATCGGATGGATTACCAAACACAGGACAATATGAGACGAGTGGCCGCTATATCTATAATGACTACTATTATTATGAATATGCAAATAAAACCTATAATACAGCAATATCCTTACATGATAAGGGTTATTATGTATACACCCTTGGATTTTTCCATTCTCTCTACAGCAATGAACTGACATTTGCACGTAAATTCATGAATGACTTGCAAAATGCAGGTTATTATGATGTGGTAAATGTCAATGAATTAGAATTTGTCTTTGGAGAAATCGCAAAAGAGATCTTAAAAAAGACCGGTACCTTTCGATACCGATCAGGAGATAGTGATTATGAAGCGACTTATTATTATGACGATACATATTTCTTTGATAGCTCCTATGCATATAATGAAAGTCTTGCAACCATGTCACTATGTCTGGCTATGTCAGCATTTGCTACAAGTCAGGATGTGCCCTATACACATAAAAGTGCCAATGCATTAGATTTATTGGAGCAAATAGGCTTCACCGGAATTACAACGAATTACTGGTATACGGTTAAGCCAACAAGAGATTCTATTGGAGCAATTGCCGCCAATAAAACAATTGAAGTAAATAAAAAGGAATATACTCTTATTGCAGTAGCACTCCGTGGAGGAGGCTACGAAAGCGAGTGGGCTAGTAATTTTACCATTGGCAACACAGGAATTCACCAAGGCTTCAATGAAGCAAAGAACAATGTATTGGATTTTATACGAGACTATATTGATGACAAGGAAATAACCGGCGACATAAAGCTATGGATAACCGGATTTAGCCGTGCGGCAGCTACTACAAATTTAGTTGCAGGTGCATTAGATGAGGGTTTCAAGCTACCAAATTGTACGCTGAATCTATCCGATCTGTATGCATACTGTTTTGAGACTCCGGCAGGAGCTATAGCGGCTGATGCCAATACCCATTGGATTTATAAAAACATTTTCAATATCATCAATTATAATGACCCTGTAACCAAGGTTGCACCTGCTACCATGGGCTTCCGTCGCTACGGGGTGGATAAACGATTACCAGACCCGTTAACAGATCGTTACTATCTGTCAAAAAAAAGCAAAATGATTGCTAAGTACAATGCATTACCCAGTACTAACGGATACATTGTTGATAACTTTTCCATGAAAAAAATATCTGTGGATATTAAGCTTCTACCTCCCTCTGTAAAGCCTACTATCGTGGATGATAAGAAAAATCAGATGATACAGGGAGCATTTCTGGATACCTTTATTAACAAACTGGTAAAGGAGCAGATAAAGAGTCGAAGTAATTATGTTAGCAAGTATCAGGACGGCATACGTGAAATATTTGGCGTATTGAACGGAACAGAAGATGAGCAATGGGAAGATTTTAAACAACGATTTGAAGCGAAATTAAAGTCCAATATTGGTTGGCTGATTGCATCTACCACCCCGATTGGAGAGATGATTCTGGGAAGTACAGTAGAATTAATTGAGGAATATGCGATTGAGAGTCTCAATGAGGCAGGCATCACACAATATAATAAAGACCAGATTCACCGGCTAGCATTGACACTGGCAGGAACTATTATGCAATTTGCCATTAGTCATCCGAACCTTACAACCACTTTAGTCTGCAATTTGAAAGGAATGGAATCAGCACATTTCCCTGAACTGTGTCTTGCTTGGCTACAGTCCATGGATAAGAACTACACCACCAATGCAGGACAATCGTTCAGTAATGGAGCATATCGAATTATTCGAATTAACTGTCCTGTTGATGTGGAGGTCTTTGATGACACCGATACCTTAGTATCATCCATCACTGATGACACACCGTTGACAGCTACAGGCTGTAGTATCGTAACAGTCATCAATGAAGATGATGAGAAACTAGTATATCTTCCGGCGGATGCGGAATACCGTATCCGACTTACAGCTACCGGCAATGGAAAGATGACCTTTGCTATCAATGAATTTAACTGCGATATGGGTGATATTGCTCGTATAATCAATTACAATGACATCCCTATCCAGCAGGGCAATACATTTGCAAGTATTATTCCGGCATATCAGCCCGACGATTTCACCGATAATACGGAAAAAGGATCATCCATTAACTATTCCCTGACGGATGAGAATCATACACCGATTGATCCGAATGTTGATTTATCAGGATATGCGGCAGCTGAGGCATACTATATGGTAACCGTCGAAGCTTCAAACAATGAATATGGTTTTGTATCCGGTCAGGGGGTAAGACAGCTCGGAAATTATGCTATGGTTACAGCCACTGCATATGAAGGGTGTAAATTTGAAGGCTGGTATCATGAGGAGCAACTTGTTTCGACAGACATGCAGTATCGCTTCCGTGTAGAGTCAGACGTGGAATTGACTGCAAAATTTACAAAGCCCGATGTAGGAACAAAATACCTTGGTACTGAAAACCCATCTCCTATCACCGGAGTATCAAACGGTACCGCGAAGACAGCCGAAGCCCTTGGATTACCTGCCAATATCCTGATTGACACCACCGCTGGTAAAGTAAGCGCAAGTGTTATCTGGGATGTAGACAACTGCGATTATAAACCTACCTCTGGAAATGAACAAACCTTTAGTATAAATGGAATCGTTCAGCTTCCTGCTGGTATCATAAACCCAAACAATGTTAGTTTAGCTGTCACAATCAGTGTATCGGTGAATGCAGCTATTGTTCCTCCAACTATTGCTCCTGCATCCAGTAATACACCAACTGTGGCAGAGATCAAGCTTCCGGTTATTAAGGATAGTGACATCAAAGGCTGGAAGTCTATTACCCAGAGTATAACCGAGAATGCAAGGGAAGTTGTAATTCTCATGAATGGCTCGACGGTCGTTCCGAAGGAGCTGCTGGATGTAATCCGTGACAAAGAGAAGAAAGCTACTATTATTCTTGATAATGGAGTGGAGTGGGTGATTAACGGAAAGAACATACCGGAGAACACCGAAACCTCGAAGCTTCAGGATATTAACCTGGCAACAGCACTTGTAAAGACAACATCCTCTGAAGAGAATCTGGCGGTAAAGTTGACCTTTGCTCAAGATCAGGAGTTGCATTTTGATATTACACTACGGATACCGTTTGAAAAAGCCCAAATTGGAAAAATAGCTAATATATATGTAGAGAATAAGACCTCAGAAAAGCCCGAGCTCCATTTCGTTGAAAAGATCTTATTCAATGGGTATATGGAAGTATCCTTAACAAAGCTTCAGGCCTATACCCTCATCATCAGTGATAAGATGATAGTAGGTGATATACTTCAAAGCATCACTGTAACACCTGCGAAGAAAACACTTTATGTGGGAGGAAATAAGGATAATAAATTCACTCTACAGACAGAACTTCCTCAAGTACTTCGTAAGGCATCGACATGTGGATATTGTGATATTCAAGTCACCTATCGGACTGACAATAAGAAGGTGGCTACGGTATCTGCTGCTGGAAGAATTACAGCAAAGAAAACCGGTAAGGCAACCATTACCACGACTGTTACAGTAAATGGTGAGACTGTAAGCTTCCAGACGGTTGTCACTGTGAAAAAGGCATATATTACGATAACAGAAAGTACTGATAGTTTGAGGGTGGGAGAAACATATACCTTTAAAGCAAAAGGTTATGGAGTTGATGTTAAGACCATCCGGTTTACCACTTCAAAGGTCTCCATCGTAACGATTGATAAGAAAACCGGTAAGGCAAAAGCGGTATCTGCCGGCACGGATTATGTTATTGCAAAAGCTGGTAATATTAAGGCTACCAAGAAAGTAAAAGTAAAAAAGTAAGATAGTAACAATGGAATAGGTGGTTTACAATAGAAGATATGATCCCTCAGAGGAACAGCGTATTGGCTGATACTTTGAGGGATCATATCATTTCATCATAATGTTTATTAATCGTTGCAGTGAAAAACAGTATATAATTATTTCACACAACAGAAAATACCGGCGTCGGATAATACGATCTCGAGATCAACGTGGGTTTGCTCTGCAAAATGGATCACATAATCAAAGTCATAATCATGAAAGAGCTTCTTTACAAAGTCTTCATCGCAGATATTTCCCTTTATAAAAGTATAATTATTGCATATTTCATACATTGCTGTATTACTGCGTTTTCCACAATAGGTTAATGCATCAAGGTTAGTAATTCGAATATGTTCACCATAGCATTTCATCAGGTAATGAATATAATTGGAGCCGATAAAGCCTGCACCTCCAGTTACTAAATAAGATTTCATATCAATATCCTCCTTAAATTAAGTGTTAGTGTAAAGTATTTTACACTGATTTTTTATAAGAACCCTTTATTTTTCAAGGGTTACAGAGCTTTTTAAAATAAAAAAACAATGACCCCCTATTTTCAGTTATAATTGAAGTTACCACACAACAAAATACTGAAGAAAGGTCATTGTTATGGACTCAATTATACTCTATTTAATTAACATTATTCAAGAGCAGTACAAACAAATCTGCTATTTACTTCTCTTTATCTGCAAATATATTCCTCTCAAGCAGTGGGCTTTCGATGATTCCCATTCCCCTGAGTACCAAAAATTCAAGGTTGATAAACTTCCTACTGTGTACACTCCTGCAACCTTCGATTATCAGCTTTACATAGCTTATATCAAACACCGCTATGGTTACCTGATTAAACCAATCAAACGCCGTTCCGAATCTGATATCCCAAAGGATTTGGTCTGTCCCCGCTGCGGTGCTCCTCACGATTACTTATACAAAAACAATGGCGCCAAAGGTCAATTCATGTGCAAGGTCTGTGAGGAACTCTTTAACTCCGATAACATTTATAAGCATACCATCGAGCTTCGCTGCCCTTACTGTGGTAACATCTTGGTTCCCAAGAAGGAGCGTAAGTTCTTCCGTATCCACAAGTGTACCAATCGTAAATGTAGCTATTACCTAGCCAATAAACGTAAGCTTCCACCAGATCTGAAACCGGAAGAAAAACACAAATATAAGCTCCACTATATCTATCGTGAGTTCACGATGGATTTCTTTCGCATGGACTTACACTCCCTTCCGTCAAATGCCACGGGCTTCAGTTTCAAGAAGTTTTCTCCTCATATACTGGGATTGGTTCTAACCTATCATGTAAACCTAAAGCTCTCCACCAGACAGACTTCTCATGCATTGAAAGAGGTTCACGGTATCGACATTTCCCACACTACTGTTGCCAGTTATGCTATGACCGCGGCTTGTGTCATTAAGCCTTTCGTAGACACCTACGATTATAAACCATCCAACATCCTCTCTGCCGATGAAACCTACATCAAAAAGCTCGGTAAAAAGCATTATGTCTGGATTATCATGGATGCATGTAAAAAGAGCATCCTTGGCTATCAGGTCTCCGATAACCGGAGTGTCGGTCCCTGTATTCTTGCCATGCGCATGGCCTTCGAGAAGTTCAAAGTGTTTCCCTCAAAGCTTCTGAAATTCATTGCTGACGGTTATAGTGCCTATCCTCTGGCAGCCCAGTATATAAAAGCTCAGAAAGGATGGGACTTTGACGTAACACAGGTAATCGGACTTACAAATGATGATGCTGTTTCAACCGAATTCCGTTGGGTCAAACAGGTTGTGGAACGTTTAAATCGTACCTTCAAGATGTCCTACCGCATCACCAATGGTTATAACAGTGATGAGGGTGCCTTGTACGGAGTTTCCCTGTGGGTTGCTTATTACAACTTCCTAAGACCGCATCCCCATAATTACTGGAAACCTTTAAATGAGATAGATGAATTCGAGAAAGTAGGGAACATGCCCGCCAAGTGGATTATCCTCATCCGTTTGGGGCAGCAAAAAATCTTGGAAATGCAGAAATCCTCCGCTGTGTCAGGTAATACCTGTTCCTAGATTAAGGAGCCAGAGGTGGTACCCAGCCACCGGAAGTTTACTTCCGGCTTGACCTTGAATGCAATAAAAAGTAATGCTACAATGCTGTGAATACGACGGTAAGAACTTCCTGTTCCTGAGTTACTTCGCCGTCGGTGAAACCTTCAGAGCATTACTTTTTGTTGCAATCAAGGTTGGCGTAGTCTGCCACTGCATAAATTTCTAGTTAAAATATTTGCTTTTTCAATGTTCAAAGGATCATATTTCTTTACATCAGTTTTTCATACCAAACTTTACACTACCAATTAAGTTTATTTCGTATCATTTGTAGTCTGTAATTTGCTTTGTTAAATTGATTGTATTGGGTTACGTCACGTAAGAGTCAAGTATAATTTTTGAAAGAAATTTCATGTAATTGTGTTTGAGAATCATACCTAATACATTATAGAAACCACGTAATATAACTTGAATGTAGAGTATTATACGATAAAATTAGGTCAGATTTTGAGATTGCACATTTGGTTCTCTGTGCAATTAATCAAAGAAAGGAGTAGCCGAGAAGTGCTGACCGTGGTATACTATCACTATTACATCTCCTCGGAGGACTAAATACGAAAGAGATATGAGAGTATGTAAGAGTATATATGAGTATATTGGAGTATATTGGAGTATAATGGAGAGCATAGCTGCAAAGGATGGATAATTAATTATAGATAATCTATGTGCGGTTCCAGATTTTGTTATAACTAATAAAGCCAGTGAAAGAGGAAAAATTAAGCGATTAGGATGCGTTGAAGTGAAATTTTCTTATAACGATGTAGAGGCTCATTTGCTAAAACGACATCATAATAGGTTGATTAATTATTATAAGCAAAAAGGATATCTGGATACATATAATCATAATGTTCTTTACACAAATGGGTGGAAATGGAATTATTATGAGAATAATGAACCATCGTGGAGTTTTGATTTTTCTATAAAAGAAAATCGTAATGAAGAATATTTTAAGAAATTAGTTACAAAACTACAGGAAATTGATTGGGAGAAAACTATATAATCATCCGATTAATGCAGTTTATGTATTTGAAAATGATATAGAATAATTGATAATTTTTCTGAAATGGGATTGTTATTTTGAGAAAACTAGCATATAATAATATTAACAGAGTTGCCCGAAGCTGAAAGGCATTGGGGACCAAGCTGAGCGTATGGCTCAGCTTCTTTACTTTATGGAGAAATAATATTATGGATTTAAAGAAACCTTTAGAATTTAATGAACAAATAAATCGGTTAAGAGACCATGGGATGATAATTAATTGCGAAGAGAAAGCCTTGAATATTCTCAGGAAAATAAATTATTATCGATTCACCGGATATGCACTTCAGTTTAGAGTGAATCCTCAAGATAGTAATTACGTAGAGGGAACTACTTTTGAAAGCGTACATAATCTTTATATTGTTGATGAGCATTTACGTGATTTGTTCAGAATGTATATTGAAAAGGCTGAGGTTTACTATCGTACACAGATAGCATATGGATTTTCAATAAATAAATGTCTTGATGCACCACATGATCAACATTATGATGAGAGCAATTTCTATCATAAAGAAGGTTATAATCAGGTAATTGATAGTTTTTATAGAGAGCAAAACTATTATAAGGACAGTCTTATTGTGAAGCATCATAAAAATAAGTATGCAAGTAAAATGCCTCTCTGGAAGCAAATAAACGTGCGGAGCAAGAAGCAAGAAAGGCACAGCATTATAAGCACATATTTGGACCATTTTATTATAAAGAATGTAAAAATAAAAAGTGATTTTTCTCTATTAGAGGTTTCTGTTATTGATGAGGTAAATGTATGGAATATATGACAATTAAAGAAGCAGCAGAAAAGTGGAATGTATCAGTTCGTAGAGTTCAAACTATATGCAATGAAGGTCTGATTAAAGGTGCAATGAAGTTTGGCAGTGTATGGGCAATTCCTTCAGATGCTGAAAAACCAATAGATAAGAGGATCAAATCAGGAAAATACAAAAAGTCCAAATAACTTTGCGCAAATGCTTTAAAAGCGAGTTGTAAAGATTTCGGTTTCATCTTTATTTGACTAAGATACACCATAATATGCCATGATATGACAGAAATACAAGGCTGTAGAAATAGCTTAAAATCGCTAATTCACAAGGAAGAATGAGGTTTATATACTATGATACGAGTGTTATTTGTCTGCCACGGCAGCAATGCGCGTTTTCACAAGAATCCAGTAAATACAAGGGTTGTGGGATTTTAAAACGGAATTTTTATACCAGATTTATACCAATTTTTAAGGATTTTGGGCTGTGACATGGCTGGATTATTTGAAGGTCTGAAAGTGAACGGATAAGGATAGTTGTAAAATTTATAAAGTGTGAAAAGGCAATTTCGAGGTGTTGGAGGACGGCTTGGGGTTGCCTTTTTCTCTTTATCAAAAAGCTTTGCCTAATAGAGATGTTAATAATAGATATGAATAAAATGTTAGCAATAGATTTAGTGTAAAACTATTGTTTAACACTCTAGAAATGCTATACTTAAATTAGTAAAAGACTTACGAAACTAAGTATAGAGAGAGGGTGTACTGATGGATATTGGTCTGCGTGTAGAATATGACGGAAAGAAAAATGTTGTTTTGGCAGGGGAGATAATAAAGGAATATCCTATTGGAGGTCTTATGTGTGAATATGCAAGGTTAAGACCAACAGAAGTGAAAGAGGTAATTTTGAGAAATCCTTTTTGGAACGAAGAAAGTTTGTCTGAAAAAGGTGGAGATGCTCTCTATACTTTTTATAATGATATGGTAGCAAAATTTGATGTTGTAATTGCAGGAATTGTAACTGCGGATTTTTCTTCATTTCTGCGAGACTATTTACAAGCGGAAAGAAAGGATTTGATTGAACTTATTGGTAGACTGAACTGTGATAAGGATGAAAACTCAATAAAACAGTTTATATTGAAAGATACCGGATTTCAAGAATTCGGAATATCAACTATTGGACAAGCCTTTTTATCAGCATACTGTTCTTATGCATTAAGTTATGTGCTATTCAAGCATACATTTGAACAATTTGTTTTAGGAAATGAAATTAATGATGAACAAATTGATAGAATACTTAGTTTATATAGTGAGAACGTGGAGCAACAAGAATTTGATTTTTCTATAATGTTGTATGAAGGAAAATTTCATTCTGTTTATTCGATTAATTCCTCACTTTCACTGCTTATTTTTGAAATGGCACATGCTATAGACACTGAAGCAAAAATTGTCAAGTGTAGAAATTGTAATAATTATTTTGTTCCAGTTGGAAGAGCGGATGCTGTGTATTGTGGGTATCCATCTCCACAGGATGTAAATAAAGATTGTAGAGACATAGGGGCACAAGCTACTAGGGCAAAGAAAATGAAGAACGATGTGGTCACACAGGAATATCGAAGATTATACATGCGTCTAACGATGGGAATAAAGCGACATCCTGAAGATTTAAAAATGAAAGAGTCATTGGAGAATTTGATACAAGGAATGAAAAAACTTAGAAGGCAGCGTGAGGAAGGGATTGTATCGTCGGATGACATTTTGGAATGGATACATAGTATCGATAATTAATTGTAGTAGTGCAGATACATATTTTATAGAAAGAAGGTAAGTGATGAAACTGGATACATAATTTAGTATTTACAAAATAGATACAAATAAATTTCTGTCTATTAGAGGAATGAAAGAATTATCTACAACCAAACGAACAAAAGAAATTTTAAATGTAATGTTGGGCGAAATAAGGCATAATATTGAAGAAAGGGAGAATTCAACTCAAAAGGATATTAATATAGACGGATTTATTGGCGTAGTATATAGGACAATAAATACTCCAGATTGGGATGGCATGATTACATATCTATTTGGACAAATGAATGAAAAAATAAATTTTGAATTAGAAAATATTAATGTTTCATATATTCTATTTTATCCCATTAAGGAAAGTATATATGCGATGACGGCAGGTTTTGGGAATCATTTGATTAAGAACTATATAGAGAGAAGCTGGGGATTATATTTGATGCCCAAAATACTTGGTGATGATGAAGGTGTAATAAGAGAGGTAAAAGAGAATAATCTTTATGGAAATGCATTAGCGGTTAGCAAGGCTAATAGGTATACAACGAATTTACTGTTTGAAAAAAAGATGAGTGCAGTTTTTAAAGAACTTTCTATTGAGGTGGATGATGAGGTGGCCGAAATATTTGGAATCTCAGATAAAAAAAAGAAAAGAAAGACGAGTGTGCTACTCAAAGATTCGCTGAATCTACGTAAATCTATTGACATAAAGAAATTGAAGACTGTATTAAGTGAAATATATGAAATAGAGAAGAAAAAAGATCAATATTCTATGGGATATTTTTTGAGTGCAAAGAAGATTGGAATTTCCAATGCAAATCTTTTTGAGGCTCTACAAGAATGTATTATAAATAATGAACTTGATAAATTTGTATTAATTGGTGATGATTATCAAAAATATTGTGTTGACGCTGAAGAGTATATTATTACTGATGAAACGGGAACGGATTGTTATACCTCTGATGTACCGATAACATTTAAAGAACTGATTGAATTTATCTCAGAAGATAAGGAGTTGTCGAGGAATTACATTTCTATTGTTATGAAGAAGTGGAAAATTCAAACAAAAGATTCTAGTGGGAATACATTATTATTTCCTGTTTCAATATTTAATGCACTGCAAGGGTTTGTTGAGTTTGGTGAACAAAGGATACCGTGCTTTTTAATGCAAGGTGAATGGTATTGTTTAAATATAAGATATATTTCTATTCTTGATGAGGAATTCAAAAAAAGGATGGACGAAAACTCTGAGTTGGTTAATGCTATTAAAACAAAATTCAATTTAATATCAAAATCAAAAACAGAAGATAGTTATAACGACTCTTTCTTTTCTAGAGAAAAAATCATTGTTGCTCATAAAGCGTTAGTGGATCGCTTTGAAATTGCTGATTTAATATTTTGGGATGACCAAACACTATATATTATGTGCAACAAAATGAAATTTGATGCATCTGGTACTAGAGATTTAACTAATCAAATATGGGCATCAGCAAATTATCTTCAAGCCAGATTGAATTCGAGAGAAAGAAATAGTTTTCTTGCGGATTATTATGCCCAAATTTCTGATAGGTATAATAAAGAAGGGCAGGAGTTAATAATTGAAAAAGAAAGATTTGTTGAACTTTTTGATCGTCATATAGTCTTTATTGCTGGTTATATGTCTGGTTATTCATTAAGGTGTAAATCGTATTATGCAAAGTATTTGGATGTAGATAGTTATAAAAAGATGTTAGATATGGGATATGATTATATAACTATGAATATACGAGATTAAAAATAAGGGTTTAATAATGAATAGAATTTTGATGGAAGGCAGGATTGATATTTTGTTTTGCTTCTGCGATAATGCAAATTTGCATTACGCGTTTGTAAATTGAATAGTAGAGAAAAAATAATATTTTGACTGAAAAGCCAAAGTTTATATTGATATTTCAGCCAAAATTACATATAATTTATTTAAAAACAAGAAATACTAATTTCAAAAGGGAGGATGCCGAATGAAATCAAGTGAGCAAATAGCTGAAGAATGGGGTCTCTCAAAGATTACAATAAATGACTTGTGTAACAAAGGAAAAATTCTGGGTGCTGTTAAACAAGGAAGAAAATGGCTTGTTCCCGATGATGCGGTAAGACCTGCGGACGGCCGTGTCTCTTCCGGCAAATATGCCAAGAAAAAGGATGGTAAAACAAGACCTTTGCCAATAGGAGTTTCAGATTACGTCCGCGCACAGAGCGAATATTATTATGTAGATAAGACTTTGTTGATTAAGGAATTTCTGGATCAGAAGCCTTTAGTTTCTTTGTTTGCAAGACCAAGACGTTTTGGAAAGACATTGAATATGGATATGCTCCGTGTATTCTTTGAGATTTCTGCCGAGGATACGAGCAAATACTTTGTAGACAAAGCAATTTGGAAATGTGGAGAAGAGTATCGTAAGCACCAGGGAAAATATCCGGTTATCTTTTTGACTTTTAAGGATGTGAAATATGATTCCTGGGAATCTACGGTGGCTAAGATTCGTGGACTCCTACAGAACGAGTTTGGAAGACATCAGGAGCTGTTAAGCAGTAGCGAGCTGGCAGAGTATGAGAAGGCATATTTTTCTAAAGTGTTGAATGGAGAAGCGTCTGCGGTAGAAATGTCAGAGGCGCTTGAAAAATTGTCGCAGATGCTTGCGGCACATTACGGCAAGGCCCCGATTATTATTATTGATGAATACGATACACCAATACAGGAAGGATACTCAAAGGATTTCTATGATGAAATCATTGGCTTTATGAGAAACTTCTTCTCGGGAGCCTTTAAAGATAATAAAAATATAACCTATGGATTTCTTACGGGAATACTTCGTATTGCACAGGAGAGTATTTTTAGTGGGTTAAATAATCTGACCGTAAATTCAGTAATGGACGATGAATATGATGAGTTCTTCGGTTTTACTTCTTCGGAAGTAAGAAAGATGCTTGAATATTATGGTGTTGCAGATAAAGAGGATGAGCTTAAAGATTGGTACGATGGTTATCTGTTTGGTAGTACAGAGATTTATAATCCATGGTCTGTGATTAATTACATTTCAAGAGGCTGTATTCCACAGGCGTACTGGGTTAATACCGGAAAAAATGAAGTGCTGGAGGATGTACTCACCATTGCTACGGACGATATCACAGAGAGGTTATATGCGTTGCTGCGAGGAGAGAAAGTAGTCGCCAGAATTGATCAGAATGTGGTATACAGATCGCTGGCCGAAGATCCTGCAAATATTTATAGTCTGTTATTAGTAGCCGGATATCTTAAGACGCCGAAGAAGGAATTGCAGGCGGATGGTGCTTATTTGTGCGAAGTATCTATTCCAAATAGAGAAATAGCTTCTGTTTATAAGAGCGAGATATTATCACACTTGATGCAAATTGGTGCAATTACAAGAACTACAGCAAATATGATTGCGGAAAGCCTATATGCAAATGATATTAAAAAACTGCAAAAAGCAATTTCAGAGTATATGGACAAATCCATAAGCTTTTATGACGCCGGAGCAGAGGGTTTTTATCATGGACTTACGCTTGGACTCATTGCATTGTTGGATAATCAGTATAGGATTAAATCAAACAGAGAATCTGGTGATGGCAGATATGATATCAGCTTGATTCCGAGAGAAAAGAAATATCCGGGTATTATCATGGAGTTGAAATGGAAGAGTGGTTTGGAAGAGGCTGAACTTGAAAAACTCTCGATAGATGCACTTGGCCAAATTGATGAAAAGCGATATGACTTGGAGCTTAAGGAAGAAGGAATTGAGAATATCATTAAGCTTGGAATTGCATTTTCAGGTAAGAAAGTTGTAATAAATGCAAAACAGAGTGTTCTTTAAAATAGAGGTTAGAAAATCCGATAGTTTTGATAGTTATTGACAAATTAGACGCGAAGGAAGTGAAAACATAGATGTTTCATGTGATTGACGAACGGTTTTTTGTGCCGCTGGGATCACCGAATAAAATAGTATATTGGGAGTGTATCTGCAAGCTGTTCTCTGTATTGGATCATCAGCTTTCCTTTGGAGTAGAAAGGGATGTGCTTGTGGAGGAGCTGCAATATTATTTTGAACAGGCACAAGCAGCGGATTTTCAAGAAGAAGAGGTAGAGGGAAAATCCAGTAGGGATAAAGCCAACTGGATGATACGTAAGCTGGAATATTATGGTTGGATTGAAATAGAGACGGATAAAAGCTATGTACAGCGCGTAAGTTTTAAGGAATATGCTGTAAAGATTATCAGAACGCTTATTGATATTGCAGAGGGAAAGCAGATTGAGTATCAGGGATACATCTATACGATATACAGTCTGGTGCGTAGCAACACAGAAAATCCCGGTATTGTTCTGATGTCTATTGTGGAAAACACGGACATGCTGATTACCGGTCTGAAAAATTTAAATTCCAGTATCAAGCATTATATAGATGAATTGACAAAATACAAGACACCTGCTGAAATCATGGATGTTTTGTTTAATGATTATATCGAAAATATAGTGGACAAGGCATACCATCGACTCTTGACATCGGATAATGTATCAAAGTTTCGACCTGAAATCGTCGAGAGATTAGAAAGTAAAAGCCAGAGCAAAAGCTACATAGAGAAGGCAAGTGCAGATTTAGCGAGTATTAGGGAAATCAGTAGGGATGAAGCAGAGGAACTTGTTTATCAGTGCATTCATCAAGTCGTGGACGCTTTCCGGAATATGGATGAGATTTTATCTGAGATTAATCAGAAAAATACACAATATCAGCGTGCAGCAATCAACCGTGCCAAGTTTTATTTGATTGGTGGCGAGGATGTAAGAGGACAGTTAAAGGAAATACTTTCAGGAATCGGGGAAAAAATGAACGAGGAAAGTATGGATTTGGGTGGAATTTATCGAATTGATTTTATGGAGGAACTGGTTCGCCTATATAGTGCAGCAGTGTTGGATGAAAAGTCCTTATATACGCCAATAGAAGGGAAAAAGGCATTTGAACCAGTGGCAATTGGGGATTCGGCACCTGATTTGGAACTACGAAATGAAAAATTACAGCGCATGATGGAAAAACTCGCGAAAGTATTGAATCCGGAGAAAATAAATCAGTATGTAAGTCAGAATATGCAGGGTAAAAATATTATATATGCATCGGAATTACCACTAAAAAATACTGATGATTTTGTTAAAATGATTTATGTCAGACTTTATGGTCAACGAAAAAATATGAAGTACAAAATTGTCGTAAAAGAAGAAATACAGTATAACGGATATCGATTCCGGGATTTTGAGATTCAAAGAAAGGATTAGAAACTGTATGGATATGTTAGAAGGAATGTTACAACGGGACAAAGATGACTTTTCGAGAATCTGTAATCGATTGTTAAGCAGTTGTTTTCTTTGCAAAAGAAATGAAACGAATAAAGCGGATTATTATTTTGTTTTGAAGCATCGTGATAAATTTTCAGAATACTTGGCTTTATTAGGATATCGTTTGGAAATCAATGAAGAATATGGAGTAGTGCAGCTTACTAATCCTCAAAATTATAACCGCTACAATTTAAAATTATTTGAATCTATAATTCTTCTTATTATGCGTATTTTGTATGATGAGAAAAAAAGAGAATTGTCCATATCTGATGAGGTGATTATTAATGTTGGAGATATTCACGAAAAATTTATGAGTCTTAAAATTAGAGATAAAATGATTGACAAAACGACTCTGCGGAATGCTATCAGTACGTTCAAGAGATTTCAGTTGATTGAAACGTTAGACAGTGATTTGTCTAGCGAGGATACACGCATTATTATCTTTGATTCCATACTAATGGCGGTTCGTGTGGAAGAAATTAAGCAGGCATATGAAAAACTGCAGAATTACAAAAAGGGAGATAAATCAAATGAAGAAACTGACGAGAGTGAAACTGATTAATTGGCATCGTTTCATTAATGATACTATTGAATTTGAGAATTCCACTTTGATTTCCGGTGAAAATGGTGCGGGAAAATCTACACTTCTGGACGCTATCCAATTTGTAGTGACTTGTACTACAAATTATTTTAATAAGGCGGCGCATGAAAACGGAAAACGTAAGCTGACAGGTTATATTCGATGTAAGACAGGACGAGAGAATAAGCCATATGAGCGTACCGGAGAGATTAGTGCACATGTTGCACTGGAGTTTTATGAGGAGAAAAAGGACCGATATTTTATCGTTGGTGCAGTGGTGGATTCGGCTTCAGAAGGGCAGGAAAAAACGGTAAGATATTTGATGGATAATATGCGTCTTGATGATACTTTGTTTTTTCAAGGTAAAACCCCAAAATCAATTAATCAGTTTCGAACTACAAATACGAAAGTGATTCGTCAGTGGTGTACCACAGAAAAAGAAGCAAAGTCTATGATGAAAAACCGTTTTGGACGTATTGAAGATAAATTTTTTCGTCTGATACCGAAAGCATTGGCTTTTCGTCCAATTGATGATATTAAGGATTTTGTATATTCATATGTGTTGGATGAAAAGGAAGTCAACATTGATGTCTTACGTGAAAATGTTCGCTCATATCAGGATTTGCAGAGAACGTTAGAGAATGTAAAACTACGTATTGAGAAATTGGAACAGATTGTTTCTGCTCATACCCAGATTGTAGATGGACAGAAAAAAGATAAAATGTATGATTTTTTTCTGGAGCGCGTGGAGGCAGATTTGATAGCAGAGGAAATCGCTGCCTTGCAGAGAGAAGTTTCTTCGGAAGAGTATCGTCTTAAGGAACAGAACGGACAGATTATAACAACGAAGAAAGAACAGGAGGAGAAACAGAGAATCCGGGATGACCTACGGACAGAACTTGCCAGTGATAAAGATTTTATTGCGAAGGATGAGCAGGAGAAAAGATTAAAGGAATTGGAAGAGAGGCAGGCGGAGCGTCTGGAGGAAAAGCAAAATCTGCTAGATAGCATTGAAAAAGCGAAACGACAGTTAAAGAAACTGCTAGAAGTAAAGGATGTAGCAGATTGCGTGAAGAAATATAGTGAAGATTTATCTGGGATTGAGAAAAAGACAAATCTTGCAGATGTGAGAAGTAATTTAGAACAGGTGATTTCCTACAAAAATGAGATGCGGGATAAGGTGTTTAAAAAGCAAGCAGATTTGTCTATTCAAAAAGAACATATTAGTCAGGAAAAACAGGAACTTGAACAGAAAATTGAGCGTCTTATGAAGAAGAAACTGTCTTATGCAGATGAGGTTTCTTGTGTTATAGAATCGATTAGGGAAGAATTCGTACGTATCGGCAGATTACCTGCACCAAGAATCTTGTGCGAAATGTTAGAAATTACAGACGAGACATGGAGAAATGCAGTGGAAGGATATTTGAATACACAGAGATTCTATATTCTTGTGGAACCTGAGAACTTCGATATTGCACTTGGAACTTATGATAGGCTTAGAAAAGAAAAGAGAGCATATGGTGTGGGCTTGATTAATACTCAAAAATTGGATGAATATGATGTGGCTCCTGAAGGCTCGCTGGCGACGGTGGTAACTTCAAAAAATAAATATGCTAAGCGTTATATTAACATGATTTTGGGAAAGGTAGTTATGTGTGATAACTATCAGGATTTGAAGAAGCATAGAACTTCGATTACCAGAGAATGTATGAAATACCAAAACCATGTGGCAAGTGCCATAAAACCGTCCATTTTTGAGACTCCTTATATTGGTCAAGCTGCAGTAAAAGTACAGTTAGATCAGGCACGACAGAAAAGCCTTAAACTGAAAGCGCAGTTGAAGGAGTTGGATGACAGAATAGAAATGCTGCAAAGTGTTTTAGAACCATTATCAACAGAGCATGATATGGATATTAAGTACAGAATTCCCGTGCTTTCAGATTTGCAGTGGTTACGCATGGAGATTCATAAATGTAAGGAAAATATAGCTACGTTGGAAAAGAATTCCGGTATGATTATGAAACAGGTACAGTTGTCAGCATTAGAAAGCTTATTACAGGAATTAGCAAGTGAGTTGGACCAGTTAAACCGAAGAGCGGGAAACACGGAAGAGCATATTAAAAATCTAACGCAGCAGATTGCAGAAAGACAGGTCGATTTTTCTGTGCAGAAAGGACTCTATACAGAATCAGGTCTGCAGGCAGGAGATTATCTACCGTCATGGAATCAAGAATATGAAAAACAGACTGGAGATAAGTCTTTTTTACAATTCAAAGAGAATTATGGTCGACGGAAAAAGGCGAATCTGACTACGGTAGATAAGCTGATAGACAATATGAAGGATACTATGGTGAAATATAAAACTGCCCATGATTTTGGTGCGGCAGCAGCCATGGAAGGGTATTCGGATTTTGAGGCAGAATATGTGAAACTGAAGAATTCAGAATTGCTTCAGTATGAGGAAAAGGTGGAGTCGGCCAGACAGTCTGCTGAGGAGGAGTTTAGAGAGCAATTTTTATCTAAACTGCAAGAGAACATGAAGACTGCTCAGGGAGAATTTAAAGAGCTGAATAGGGAGTTGCAAAATATAGTATTTAGTAATGAAAAATACGAATTCTTATTCATGCCGAGTAAACGATATCGTCAGTATTATGAGATGATTATGGACGATTTTAATGCTATGCAAGGCGAATCTATTTTTAGTGGTATATTTCATGAAACCCATAAGGCGGTAATTGATGAACTGTTTGAGCGACTTGCTTTGGATAATGAGAATAGTTCAAAAGCATTGGATGAGTTTACGGACTATCGAACTTATATGGATTATGACATTCGTATAATTCACAGCGATGGTACTTATTCGCTTTACTCTAAAGTTTGCGAGGAAAAGAGTGGCGGAGAGACACAAACTCCTTTCTACGTGACTGTAGCAGCATCTTTTGTGCAACTCTATAAAAATAATATTGGTGGCGAATCTATAGGGCTCGTTTTATTTGATGAAGCATTCAATAATATGGATGATGAGAGAATAGGAGGAGTATTGGAGTTTTTAAGACGTCTACCGCTACAGATTTTAATTGCTTCACCACCAGATAAAATACAGTATATCAGTCCATTTATTGAAGAAACTCTTCTTGTTATGACGGATGAAAAGACAAGTTTTGTAGAGAGGTACGTAAATGGTGCAGTATGATAAGCAAGTCATAAACAAATTACTGGATACCTATGAAAACAGTCTTCTTTCAATTGGTAAAAATAAAAGAAATGTGAAAATAGAACTTCGTTTTACCAGAACAGTATTACCGGAATATTTTGATGAGAGTTCTTTTGTATATGAAAATATACATATCCAAATGCGGAATCTTGAAGAGGAAGGACTTGTTAGAATTGTCTGGAAAGACCAGAAAGTTGATTATGTGATACAAAAGGTACAACTCAACATGGAAAGGTTGACGCAGGCATATGCTTTTGTTCGGCGAACTCCGAAATGCAATCTCGAAGAAGCAAATCAGGCGCTTTTGGAGGAGTATTGCAATGGTGAAAAAGGAGAGATTCCAATCACCAGAGAATTTGCTCGGTATCTGCAAGAACGGCTGAATAATCATCAGCCTGTAAAAGAGTATATTGAACTGTCGAATATAAAGGATACCAGGCGTCTGTTTGAGGCTTTATTAAGCGTTGAGAAAAATAGAAAGCCATGTTATATTAGAGAGTTTTCCATTGAGCATTTTCAAGATTCAAAATATTTTGAACGAATAAAAAATCAAGTGGCGAAAATATTTCGAAGATTTCATTCAGAGTATGATTCGATGGATACCACAGAGATTTTGGCAGAGTATGGAATTTATCACACACCAAACTATGTCTATCTCAAGGGAGATGTAATGGTTATGATAGATGGAGAACCTATAAAGCTTCGAACACTGAATCAAGGTTTGGGAATTTCGGGTGAAGATTTACGGAAGGTTACCTTTTCTGACTTGTCTCGGATTAAGCAGGTGATTACAATCGAAAATCTGACTACATTTTTTCGATGGCATGAGCCGGATAGTCTGATTATCTATTTGGGTGGTTATCATAATGGCATTCGACGAACACTGTTAAAAAAGATATATCAGGAACTTCCGAGAATCTCCTATTATCATTTTGGAGATATTGATGCAGGCGGTTTTTCAATATTAAAAGATTTGCGAAATAAAACGGGGATTCCCTTTCAGATGTACCATATGGATATTGAGACATTGAAGTACTATGAAAGATATGGGAAAGTATTAACGGAATCTGACAGAATGCGCTTGAAAGAAATGGAAAAGGATGAAGAATTACAGGAAGTGGTTTCGTATATGCTTTTACATAATGTAAAGCTTGAGCAGGAGTGTGTTGGGCTAGAAAGGGATTTTTATTCCAAAATTGAGCCAGAAAACTAAAGATTTGAGGATGTGGCGTGGCGGAAAAACAAATAGCATTTCGGTGGTGAGTGGTTGCTGCCGGAGTGCTATTTTGCATTATTCGGAACAATGTAGTATTGTTCGGCTGGAGTATGAAAAAACGATGAAAAAAACGTACGGTACATTACGGAAGAGCAAATGCAGAATAATGTTGAAAGTGTTCGCTTTTAGGAATATAATTATCATGTAGTGTGTTGAGTATTATGGAGGATGGAATATGGAATATTACACAACCGCAGAATTGGCAGAAAAATGGGGAATTACACAGAGAAGAGTGGCCATTTATTGTAAAGAAGGACGCTTTGAAGACGCTATTTTGAAGGGAAGAACCTGGCTTATTCCGGGCGATGTTGAGAAACCAAAAGACCCAAGGCGTAACAAGAAAAATAGCGAGGAATCAAAATAATGGGAACCGATATTAAGCCAATAGTAAAAAAGATAGATGATAATGTGCAGGGATTGAAAAGCTTTCATGAGTCATTAGTACAAAATGCATCTGAAAAGGAGCAGGATATATTATTACAATTCCCTACAGTGTACATTCATAATTGGAAGAACACAGGTGATTATGAAGTGTATATCGGAGAGTCTAACAACATTATTCAGAGAACAAAACAGCATTATGATGCCGGTATAGATGAAAGTAAATGGCAGCATCAGCTGTTTCTTCAGGATGCCAGTTTATACATTATTGGGCATGAACACTTTAATAAGTCAATGACGTTAGATATTGAAAACCGACTGATGCTATATATGATGAGCGTAGAGCGTGTGCGCAAGATACATAATCTGCGGGGGAATCCACAGAGTAGATATTATCCTGACAGTGAGATGGATGATATTTTCCAAATGATTTGGAAGAAGCTGCGTAAGGATAATAAAGAATTGTTTCCAAGTGAAAGTGCCATAAAGGATTCAGCGGTTTTTAAGGCTTCACCATTGCATAAATTGACAGAAGAGCAAGAAGCAGTAAAGCTAAAAATAATACAAAGAGTTTTTGAGGCATTACAGACAGGAAAACGTGGACAATTAATCTTTATTGAAGGAGAAGCAGGAACAGGAAAAACGGTTTAAATAGTAGTACATTCTATGAAATATTTGCTAGTGCTGAAGAACAAGAGATGGAGCCATTGAAGTGTTGTATGATGGTCAATCACGATGAGCAGATTACGGTTTATGAACAGATTGCTCGAAAGTTGGGGTTGGTGGAGCACTATGGAGAGGTTGTGTATAAACCAACATCATTCATAAATCGTCATTCGGTAGATGAACCTATAGATGTTGCATTTATTGATGAAGCACATTTGCTGTTGACGCAAGGAAAACAGTCATATCAAGGTGAAAATCAGCTTAAAGATATTATTGAGCGTGCAAGGGTAACAGTGGTGATGTTTGATGAAAACCAAATACTTACTACAGAACAATATTGGGAGGCTCAAATATTAAGTCAATACAGAGAATTGGCTAAGCGTCAGAATAATTATTTTGAATTAAAGAATCAACTAAGAATAAGGTCATCAGAGGAAATTGTCGCATGGATTGATGATTTTACTAAGAAACGGAAGGTTTCGACTGTTCCTCAAAATAGTGGTGGTTATGAGATTAGAATATTTGAATCCCCATTAGAATTGGAGCATGCATTAAAGGAGAAGGCAGAGGATGAAAATCATAAGTTATCAAGGTTGATAGCTACATATGATTGGGAATATAATTCGAAACCACCTGCTACTGCGAGGCTGTTAAAATACTGGGAAGTAATGATTGGGCAATGGCATAAGCCATGGAATAGAGAATTGGATCGAGAATTAGGCAAGCAAGAAAAAAGAGCAAATAGGTCTCTGTCTTGGGCAGAACAGCCACAGACGATTGATGAAATTGGTTCTACTTTTACAATACAGGGGTTCGATTTAAATTATGCAGGTGTCATTCTTGGACCTTCTGTAAAATATCGTAATGGTGAAGTGATATTTGATCCGTCGGCAAGCTACAATTCTAAGGCGGTTCGAAATAGGACGCTATCAGATGGAAGTAAACAAAAATTTGGAGAAGAACTTATTCAGCATGAGGTGAGAGTTCTTATGACGCGTGGTGTAGAAGGATTGTATATATACGCATGTGATGATGAGTTGCGCGAAGCGCTCTTACAAGCAATGAAGTAGCAAGGGAGTAGGGTTATGACACAAGAAACAATAAACCAGGTATTAAAATTCAGAGATGATAGAAATTGGAAGCAGTTCCATAATCCGAAGGATTTGGCATTGTCAATTAGCTTAGAAGCTGCTGAATTATTAGAAGTATTCCAATGGAGCGGTTCTGATACTGTGTGTGAGTCCAAGAGGGACAAAATCAGAGAAGAATTAGCGGATGTATTAAACTATTGTATTCTCATGGCGGATGTTTGTGGCTTAGATATGGATGAAATTGTGCAGGAGAAAATCAAGCGTAATAACGCAAAATATCCGGTAGAGAAAGCTAAGGATAGCGCAAAAAAGTATGATGAATTATAAAAGGTGTGGAGCTAATGAAAGAAGGAAAATTAGTACGAGATAAAATTCCGGAGATTATCATTGCAGATGGCAAGAAGCCTATTACAAGAATCTTGGATAACGAGGAGTATCTGCAAGAATTGGATAAGAAGTTGAATGAGGAAATAGCGGAGTACCAAGCAGATAAGTCCATTGAAGAAATGGCGGATGTGCTTGAGGTGTTGTTTGCTATTTGCGAGGCAAGAGGACATTCTGTTGAGGAATTGATGAAAATTCGTAATGGTAAGCGCGAGAATCGTGGTGGCTTTGAAAAGAAGATATTTTGGAGTGGTAATGAATAATGCAACTTACAATTGATGCACATTATTATAACAAACTAGATATTGAGGGCTTTTCTCGAATGATGAAAGATCCATCTTACTGCTACAAGTTTTATTGGTTGGAAGCAATTGTACAGCTTATATCGGGGAATAAGACGGAAGCTACGTATGATGAAATTATTGATGAGATGATTTCAAATGCGTGGTATTCGGTTCTTGAATTTCACATCCATTTGAGTGGTATTTGGGGTGAAGGTGGAATTAAGGATAATCTTGAAAGAGCTGTAGTGAAACTTAGGGAATTGAGCGGACTGGAAGCAAATGCATCAAAGGTTGAAATAAAGAACGCTATTAAGCAGTTTAATAAGCAGCTCCATGCAGAGAAACAAGCGTTGACTCTTAATGTGCCATATAAAGCATTATCAGGGTTTGCAAATAAGTCTGGTGAGAAGATTAGTCTTGATAGCAGTGCAGGACGAATGATTGCATATTATAATAAGCTGAGTGCAAGTGATATTTTGCTGCCTTATACATTTGGTGGTGAAAACGGCTTGAGCAGAAAACTTACATTTAACGATGCTTGGGTCCAGATGATTCGGGATAATACCGTGGCGATTTTAGGTTGGATTCAGTGTGAAAAGGTAAAGTGGCTGCAGAATAATAATCCGGAAGTACCGGGATTGATATATAAACTTGCACCATTAGATGAGAAGATGCGGAAACTGTCACATGTGCGGAAATTATGGGATGGCATATTGGATTTGCGTAGTATTGTAGATGTTTTTACAGATGAAGCAATTGATGAGGAAAAGTACGATGTAGACCATTTTATTCCTTGGTCATTTGTAATGAATGATGAACTTTGGAATTTGATGCCAATGGATTCCTCACTGAATTCAGCTAAGAATAATAGATTGCCGGACTGGAACGATTTCTTCATACGATTTGCGAGAAATCAGTACATAATGTATGAGATGATTCATGAGCGAGAAGGCATTAGAAAACTGTATGAGGCATGTTATAGGGATAATTTGCACTCTATATGGGCAAATCAGGAGCTGTATCGTAAGGGCAATTCTGATACGGAGTTTTATGGAATTTTAGAGAAGAACATGAGACCTGTATATGATTCGGCAAGAAGGCAAGGGTATGATGTTTGGGAAAAACGGCTTGCAGTGTAGCGATAAGAGAAGCATTGTTGAAAGAAGGTAAATAACAGTGACGGAAGATAGATTATCAGAATTACGTAGTGGATTTGAAAACGCATACATAGATGGAACTATTGCATCTAATCTTGCGTATAAGCCGCAGTTTATTTCGAATAACTACAAGCAAGGAAAGAAAGTATTATCATCCATTGAGGATGAATTGGTGGCATGTGACGGGTTTCAAATTAGTGTAGCGTTTATTACAATGGGTGGAATCACGCCGTTGTTACAGACTCTGAAGGCTCTTGAAAAGAAAGGCATTAAAGGAGAAATTCTTACAACGAATTATCTGAATTTTAGTGAACCAAGAGCTTTAGAAAAGTTAAATAAGCTCTCCAATATTACATTGAAAATGTATGATGTGGAAGCTTCCGGAGACGGATTTCACACCAAGGGCTATATCTTTAAAAAAGATGAAATCTATAGAATTATTATTGGTAGTTCCAATATGACGAAAACCGCGCTTACAAGTAATCGTGAGTGGAACACCCGTGTAGTATCCACCGAAAAGGGTGAGATTGCCCAGAGCGTATTGGAAGAGTTTAATGAGCTTTGGAATAGTGAATATGCATTAGAATATGATGAGTTTTATGAACAATATAAAGAGCGATACAAAATAATCAAAAAGCAGAGGGAGATTGCCAAGAGTGAAGACATTCCGTCTGTTGAAAAGTACCGTTTGCAGCCTAATTCTATGCAAGTTGGTTTTATCGTTAATTTGAAGAAAATTATCGAAGCAGGAGAAGAACGAGCATTATTGATATCTGCTACTGGTACCGGAAAAACATATGCGTCAGCATTTGCCATGCGTGAACTTGGATATAAAAGAGTATTATTCTTAGTTCATCGTGGACAGTTGGCGCGTCAGACCAAGAAATCATATCAGAAGGTATTTGGAAAAAATATTTCCATGGGATTAGTAGGTGCCGGATATTCTGATTATGAAGCAGATTATGTGTTTGCAATGGTACAGACATTAAATCGTGATGAACATTTGCATAAATATAGTCCTGACGAATTTGATTGTATTATCTTGGATGAGGCACATCACAGTTCCGCAGATACATATCAGAAGGTAATGAGTTATTTTAAGCCGAAACTGTGGCTTGGTATGACTGCGACTCCGGATAAAAGGGATGACGATGTAGCAGGACGTAACATTTACGAGATATTTAATTATCAGATTGCATATGAAATTCGATTGCAGCAAGCAATGGAAGAGGATATATTATGTCCGTTTCACTATTTCGGAATCAGCGATGTTTCCTTAGTTGAAGAAAAGCAATTGAAATCGAGAAAAATGTCTGATAGAGATTTCAATTTGCTTACTGGCGATGAGCGTGTACGCCATATTATTGAACAAGCAGAATATTATGGATATAGCGGAGATAGAGTGAAAGGCCTGATTTTCTGTAGTAGGATTGATGAATCCGAGGAATTATCGCAGAAATTTAATGCTTTAGGTTATCGAACAATTGCACTTAATGGTAGCGCGTCCGAGGACGAGAGAACCAATGCTTTCGAAAGACTTGCGATGGATGAGAAAGATGCGACAGAAAAGCTGCAACCACTTGACTATATTTTTTCTGTGGAAATTCTGAATGAAGGTGTCGATATAGTAGAGGTAAATCAAGTTATTATGCTTCGACCGACGGAATCACCAATTGTATTTATTCAGCAGCTTGGTCGTGGATTGCGTAAAGCAGAGGGGAAGGAATATGTTGTAATTCTTGACTTCATCGGAAACTATAATAATAACTTTATGATTCCGGTGGCACTTTCCGGAGATCGTTCTTATAATCCGGATATTATCCGGAAGTATGTTATAAGTGGTAACACTACTATTCCCGGTGCTTCTACAGTACACTTTGATGAAATTGCCAAGGATAAAATATTCTCATCTATTGACAAGATTAAGGGAATGAAATCCATTATCAAGTCCAGCTATAAAAATTTAAAAAATAGGCTTGGACGTGTTCCATATCTGGTTGATTTTTATGATAACGGAGAGGTGGATCCGCTGGTAATTATTCGTGAATATAAAACCTATCAGGCATTTCTTGAATCAGAGGAAAAGGAATTGTATGTAGGAAAAATCTCCGAACAGGAAATGACAACGCTTGAATATTTGTCAAAAACTGTGCTGTCCGGTGCAAGACCATATGAACTTGAAATATTAAAGCGTTTGATGAAGCATGAGGTAATTCGCATTGATGAAATCAAGAGTGAACTGCAAGCGCAATATGGATATATTGTGGATATGGCATCGTTTGCAAATGCGGTGGAGGTATTACAAGGAAGATTTGTAAGCAAGGAAGAAGAGTATCAGAAATATTGCCACATCGATATCGTGAATAATGATGAAAGCATGATGTTGCGTAGAATGATGGCTTTTGCAGAACGTCTGAAGCATATGGAATTTAATAGACAGGTTGAGGATATTATTGAAGTCGGACTAAGACGATACAGAGAAAAATATCATGTTGGAAGAACTGAAGAATCTCCATTTGTATTATATGAAAAGTATTCCAGACGTGACGTGAGCTTGCTTATGAATTGTGGAAAAGATTTATCTTCTACGATGTATGGAATGAAGCGAATAGGTGACGATGTGTTTATCTTTGTTACATACCATAAAGAAGAAAGCGCAGATGATGAAAAGAGCTATGTTGATGGAAAGCCGGATTACGCAGATGCATTTGAAGACAATATTATTTTCAGATGGGATTCGCAGATTGGTAGAGGCGTGGACAGTTCTTACATGGAAGATGTATGCACTGCAGCACGAAAACATTTGCTTGTTAAAAAGAGTGATGCAGAGACGAATTTTTACTATATGGGTCTGTTCGATGTAATTGATGTAAAGGCTGATACTAAGAAAGACAATAATGGGAAAGATAGAGACATTGCGAAGGTAACGATGCAGATGCGACATTCTGTAAGAGATGATTTATTACGTTATTTGCAGAGCAATATTCAGACAGAAGGAGATAAGGCCGTATGAAAACAATAAGAGTAGTTGCAGCTATAACAAAGGCAGTAAACGAAAAAGGTGAGACTATTATTTTTGCAACCCAACGTGGTTATGGTGATTTCAAAGGTGGCTGGGAGTTCCCTGGCGGAAAAATCGAAGAAGGTGAAACACCTCAGGAAGCTCTCAAACGTGAAATTATGGAAGAACTGGAAACTGAAATCGTCGTAGGTGAACTGATTGATACCATTGAATACGATTATCCAACATTTCATCTTTCTATGGATTGCTTCTGGGTAGAAATTGTATCCGGTGACTTGGTTCTGACAGAGCATGCGGCAGCAAAGTGGCTTACGAAGGAAGAACTGTATTCTGTTGAGTGGTTACCTGCGGATATCACTTTGATTGAAAAAATAAAAGCAGCCATTTAAGGCAGTTTAAGAAAAACGAGAGGGCGCTTTCTAAGAGTATAAGAAGCGTCCTCTTATATAGCGGTAATAGGTTAGATTCTTCGAAAATTCACCGGAAATCCACCCCAAATCCCGCTTTTATTATAGTTGCGTCTGTGGTATGGTTTATAATAAGCAAGGACGAATCTGATAATTCACAAAAGTGGCAAGCAGTGCAAAGGTATATACATATACAACTTTGCAAGCAAGGCAAACCTGTACAGGTTTTGCTTTTCTGCTTGTTGGGGATTGCCCCAAGCCCCTTGGATTTCTCTAAATTGCATTTTGGAGAAAGCTACGCCTTCGGCTGAATGCATGTAGGGTAATTGTAGGGTATCTGTAGGGATATTGTAGGGTTTTTGACAGTATGCAGCGGAATTTATCTGTGCTATAGTATATGCAGATATAAATGTCCACCAAATGTCTACCATTTGTCCATTTTCAGATTTCTGCATCTGTGATAAAGTGTATACAGAGAAAATTTAAAAAGGTGAGCGAGATGATATTTGCAGTTTCTGATAAGGGAGCTGTTTTTTTATTTTGCAAATTTTTGCTGTGTGCAAAGGAACGACTTTGGCCAGAAGCGTCAAAGTATAAAAACTAAAAAAAGAAGAGCATGGATAACACCAGTATTTCAGTGAGAAGTATGTGGTGTTTTTTTATTGCCCATAAGGAGCATGCATGAAGGAATTGAAATAAAATCACAAAGGAGGGAGAGTAGATAAATGAGTAATTACATGTATCAACATACAAGGATACCATCGTTTTTGCCTATGCCACGTTTTCTCATATCAATGCATGTCAGCAATACTGCAAAGTTGCTTTACTCATTGATGCTGGGGAGGGCTCAATTGTCCCAGAGCAATGCATGGGTAGATGGTAACGGTAGAGTTTATTTTGTTTATACCATTCAACAGATGGCAGAGGATATGGAGAAGAGTGCAACGACTATTAAAGACGCTATGAAAGAATTGGTTGCAGCGCATTTATTAGAGAAGGTTCCACAGGGTAGAGGTCGTCCTAATAGGTTATACATATTATTTCCGGAAGAAAAAGTATGCCGGAAATCCGACGTCGGAAACTCGACAGAAGTTGGATGGAAAACCGGCTCCAACCCTGTCGGAAATCTGTCCCCTAATAAATATATAAATAACAAAACAAATAATTCTTTAAGAGATTATGACTACGAAGAGGAGGAGAGTTTTTAATTATGGATAAAGAAAAATTCTTTATTGGAAAAGATGGTTTGGAGTATTGTGAGGTCTGCCGGGAACCGGTGGAGAGATATATTCCGAAGTATGCACAAGATTTGTTTGGTATGAAGACGCATCCAAGGCAATGTGCTTGTGTGAGAATGCGAATGGAAAAGGAAAGGCAAGAACGCAAGGAGCAGGAGCATCGTCAGGAGGTTGAGAAGAATATAAAAATATGCTTTCCTGAGCGAGCTATGCGCGATTGGAACTTTACAAATGATGATGGTTCCAATCCTTACATGAAATATGCAAAGCAGTATGTAGAGCATTGGGACGAGGTAAAGAAGAAAGGCATGGGAATGCTTCTGTGGGGAGATGTAGGAACCGGGAAGAGTTACATGGCAGCCTGTATTGCTAATGCGTTACTGGAGCAGGAGAAGCGAGTGCTTATGACAAACTTTACCACAATCAGCAATGGCGTGTTTGCTGCCATTGATAAGAACGACTACATAGAAGCGGTCTGCGGTTATGACTTGCTGATCTTGGATGATTTGGGTTCGGAACGTAACTCGGGATTCGTGGTTGAGAGTGTCTTCTCTGTGCTGGATAGAAGAGTATGCTCCGGCAAGCCTATGATTATTACTACGAATCTGACTGTAAGGGAAATGAGGGAAACTCAGAATCTTGATTATAAGAGAATCTACGATAGAGTGCTTGGCAGTTGCCAGCCCATCTGTATCAAGGGCGAGAGTCATCGTAGAGAAAAAGAAAACCAAAATAAAAGAGCGTTTGAACAGATTTTTCGGGAAGAAGAATCGGAATAGGAGATGGGGATGAATACTACTTACAATATTCCTGTATGGAAAAAATATACTTTGAGCATTGAAGAAGCTGCAGCATATTTCCGAATTGGAGAACACAAGTTGCGAAATCTTATCAATGAAAATAAGAATGCAGATTACCTTCTTTGGAACGGGAATCGTGTTCAGATTAAGAGAGTGAAATTTGAAAAGTATGTGGATAGTCTGGAAGCTATTTAAGAGAAAAGGTAACAGGGCTTTTGGTATAAATTATTGCCAAAATTGATGGTATAAATTTTGCGGAAAGCCCGAGAAATGTGGAAAAAACGAAAGAGTTATGATATATTAACACTAAGCCATGTCATAGCTCTTTGAAAGGAGAATTATTATGAGTGATGCAAAGAGACGTGACAATAAAGGTAGAGTGCTTCATGTAGGTGAGGCACAGATGGAAGATGGACGATACATGTATCGTTACAAAGACCCATACGGCAAAAGAAAGACTGTGTACAGTTGGCGATTGACCAGTGGTGACCCTACACCATCCGGCAAACGGAAGGAGGTTTCTCTAAGGGAAAAGATTCGTGAGATTGAAAACAATATCAAACGTGGGATGTATACCACAGATATGACGGTATGTGAGCTGGTAGAAAAATATCTTACCACCAAAACCGGAGTGGCGTACAGTACACGTCAGGGATATCAATTTGTACAGAATCTTTTAGCAAAGGAATCATTTGGACAGAGGAAGATAGTTGAGGTCAAAACATCGGATGCAAAAATATTTCTGATTCAGTTGCAGGAGAGCGGCAAAGGCTACAGTACAGTATGCACAGTGCGAGGAGTCTTACGTCCGGCATTTCAGATGGCGGCAGATGATGACATGATTATTAAAAATCCGTTCCAGTTCGAACTTCATACGGTAGTTGTAAATGACAGTGTGAAGCGTGATGCGATTACAAGAGAGCAGGAACGTAAATTTTTGGAGTTCATTGAGAAGGACCCGCATTACAGTCAGTTCTATGATGCAATATTTATTCTGTTTAAGACCGGACTTCGTATCAGTGAGTTCTGTGGATTAACTATCAAGGATGTTGACTTTAGAAAGAATGTCTTAAGAGTGAATCATCAGCTTCAGAGAACCAGTAAAATGGAATATATTTGTGCTCCGCCAAAGACAGAATGCGGAAATCGCAATATTCCGATGAAACCGGAAGTAGTAGAGGCTTTTAAGAGAATTATCAAGAATCGTCCAAAACCTAAAGTAGAACCGATTATAAATGGTTACACAGGGTTCTTATTCTTAGACAAAAACGGTATGCCGAAAGTATCACAGCATTGGCAGAAGTGTTTCCAACTTATTCTGCAGAAGTATAACAACACATACAGAGTGCAATTGCCAAAGATAACGCCTCATGTATGCAGACATACTTGTTGTACAAATTATGCAAAGAGTGGTATGAATCCGAAGATATTGCAGTATATCATGGGACATGCAGATGTGTCTGTAACTCTCGATACATATACTCATATCAAAGAGGAAGATGCCAAAGAAGAGATGGAAAGACTAGGGCTTTTGAATGTAAAAGAGGCTTAAAAATAACATCTGCCGATTTTGGATGGCACAATTATTTGGTATAAATTTTGTAAAGCCATGTGCCATACATTAAGTTGGTATGTTATAAAAGTCTAAGAAATGCTGTATTTATGGGATTTCCAGAAAATTTATACCAAGAAAAAAACGTGGTATAAAAATTTTGAATTTATACCATTTTTATACCACGGACCCGAGAAAACTTGCGTTTTTATGAGAAGAAATGACAAGTTGATAAAAAAGTAAAAATCCAACAAACCCAGTAAAATCAATGGTTTGAGACGATTTGAAAGGAAAAGAAATTTTATGCCAAACAAGATAAAAGTGCTCATGGTTTGCCACGGCAATATTTGTCGATCACCTATGGCAGAATTTGTATTCAAAGATATGGTACAAAAGAAAGGGCTTGACCATATGTTTTACATAGCCTCAGCGGCTACCAGTACAGAAGAAATCGGGAATCCAGTTCATCCTGGAACCAGAAAAATCTTAAATCGTTTAGGAATTTCATCTGAGGGAAAACGAGCAATTCAGATGACAAAAAGAGATTATTCAGAGTATGATTACATTATAGCAATGGATCATTGGAATATATCAAATATTTATCGAATTATAGGAAAAGACGTTGACAACAAAGTAAAAAAACTTTTAGACTATACAGGACAAACTAGGGATATTGCGGATCCCTGGTATACCGGAGACTTCGAGCGGACTTATGAAGATATCAGAGAAGGCTGCGAAGCATTATTACAGTTTATCTGTGAAGAAAAGAGGAGATAGTATGCAGGACAAGAAGGTTGATGAATTACTGAAACAGCAGGTTCTTGAGATTATGAATGAAGAACAGAATACGGCAACAGAGCCTGATCAGCCTGTCAGACAGATACCGAATAAAGAAAATAAGAGTAATAAATCGTATAAAAAGAAGAGAAAGAATAAGCATCGTTTTCTCAAAGGACTTGGTATCACCATAATGCTTTTGCTGGTAGTTGTTTTTCTTGTAATAGGAACAAAGCCGGGCAGAAGCTTTCTGTATCGTGCTGCCAGTAACTTTGTATTTGGTAATGTGCAGAATGAAGAAATCGAAACTACAGCGGAGGATAGGAAGCATGTACCTGGTGCCAGACATGAGAAATATGTAAAGAATTATCTGATATTTGGTATTGAGGAAATAGGAGGAGCAAGGAATACGGACTCCATGATGATTGCATCCATTAATACCAAGGATGATACGATTAAGCTCACCTCCCTATTGCGGGATAGTTATGTTGATATACCTGGCTATAAAGCGAATAAGTTGAATTCTGCCTATTCAAAAGGCGGTGCCGACCTGCTGATAGAAACGGTGGAGAAGAATTATAAAATCAGAATTGATGGCTATGCCTCCGTAGATTTTAAATCCTTTGAAAAAATAGTGGATTTGTTAGGTGGAGTAACCATTGAGTTGGGTGAGAAGGAAGCGAAATATTTAAATAAAACAAACTATATATCGAAAAAATCCAATCGAAATGTAAAACCAGGAATTAATAAATTAAATGGAAACCAGGCTATGGGATACTGCCGTGTACGGAAGGTTGAAACTCTGGGTGGTGCGAACAATGACTATGGAAGGGTAATACGACAGCAAAGAGTACTTAAAGCGATGTTCGAAAGCTATACTTCGATGAAGAACATCGTTCGAATTCTTCCGATTACCAAGGAATGTTTAGGCTACGTTACCACGGATCTAAGTCAGGAGCAGATCGAAAAAGCCATGGAGGCTGTGGTAGAAAACAAGATCACAACCATGGATACATTCCGCATTCCTGTGGATGGTACGTTTGAAGCACCTAAGAAATATAACGGGATAGGATATCCAATCATACTTGACTGGGAGAAAAATAGAATCGAGCTTTATAAATATGTATTCAATGACACAGAAAAGGAAGCGGTTGAAGCTTTGGCTTCACAAAAATAATCATCTTGCGATTTGCCAAATAATAGCATATAATGGGGGTTGAGAACGAAAAGGAACGATTTGGTAGGTAAACAACATTGAAAGAGAAATTATTACATTATATAAAGAAGATAGATTATATTATTTTGATAGCCATGACAATTCTAATTGGTATCGGAGTATACTGTGGGCAACAGGCCTTTATGTTGAGTGAAGAACAGCACTCTATATTTATCAAGCAGATAGCCGGTATTATTATTGGATATGCCTTTATAATTGCAATTTTGCTGTTTGACTATCGATTTATATGTAATCTATCTTTTGTTTTATACCTTGGAATGATTTCTATGTTAGCATTTATTCTTGTCTTCGGGGAGAATTTAAACAATGTAAAAAGGTGGATTGTAATCTTTGGTATCCAATTTCAACCATCGGAGTTAACTAAAATTGTGTTAGTTCTTTTCCTGGCGTTTTTATGTAATTATTTTAAGAATAAATTGAATAAGTTTTATGTGCTGATAATCCTTGGTGTAGTAATTGCAATTCCGATGCTTTTAATAGTGCTTGAGCCTCATTTAAGCTCTGCATTGGCCTTACTGTTTATTTTTGCTATTATGGTATATGCGTCCGGGATGAGCTATAAAGTGATCGGAGCAGCTCTCGCTATCATTCTGCCAGTAATAGCTGGTATTGTGATTGGTGTTGCAGTTTTTCATATTGATATTCCATTAATTAAAGATTATCATGTGAACAGAGTTCTATCATTTTTATCAGATGATGAAAGTGAGAATTTGGATGAAGATTATCAGCAGATTCAATCCATTGAAGCAATCGGGGCAGGCGGTCTTCATGGAAAGATGCTTTCCACAGAAGCGGATGAAAACAGGAGATATAGCAATATTTATGCGAAAGAAAGTGATTTTGTATTTGCCATCGTTGGTGAAGAATTTGGGTTTTTAGGCTGTGTATTCATTATCTCGCTCTATGCAATTATTATAATACGGTGCGTTATGATATCTGCCCATGCTACAGACTATATGGGAAAACAGATAGGAATTGGAATTTCAGCATATATGATTTTTCAGATTTTTGTTAATATTGGGGTGGCAGTCAACCTATTACCAAATACAGGACTCCCATTGCCATTTATAAGTTATGGTCTGACGTCCTTAGTAAGCTCCATGATTGCCGTTGGATTAATACTGAATGTCGGAATGAGACAGAAGACTAAAACTACAAAGCCCATAATGTAAATTATGAACCATTATAGGCCTTTTTCACAAGTAATATTTCTTCTTTTTTCAATAAACTAGTTGTCATAATATCCTCCAATTATATAAATCATGTAACTCCATAATATGTATTTTACGGTGCCTGGTACATGGACTCCTTCGATATTTTTGCATGTGGATAAGCCTTCGTTTCCTCAACTTCAAAATTGTCAGGCAGAAGATAGTAGAACATATCATCTTCTGGAAGATCAAATGTATTATGACTTTCTACTATAAAATAAGCCGTATTTTTTTGGTAATAACTAATCATATATTCTTTTGAGCAAATAAAAGAATCATAAATGCTTTCGAAGATTTTACTCTTATAGCAATAAACAACCGAAAAGTCAGCATTCTTAGTCAGATACTCTCTGATTTCTAAAGCAGATAAGGGAATATTCTCCTTGTTGACAAAATATAAATTATTCGTATTGTCCAGCAATATCCATTTCTTATAGGTGTTATCGTATATTTCAGTAACAACGTGACATTCATTATCTTCTGGCGAATAGGGCATTAGCCAAACCCTTCGGGAGTATATGCCTAACGCGAGGTATATCTCAGATAATATTTTGCTTTTCGCTTTGCAATTGATGCCATTACCTTCCAGGCTATAATCAAGTAAATCCAAAGAATTCTGTGGTACATGTCCATCGTAATTACTTGCATGACGCATCAGTGGCGAAAAGTGCTGCATTAATTTTACGGCCTGATCAAATTCACTTCCGTCCCCGGCAATGGACTTAATATTGTATTTTTCTAATATGGTATCGTATTCACTGCAATCAAAATCGTAAACCAGATTATGAGCTTCACCACTGGTGAAAGTGGAATTATTGATAAGAATACCCCGATATATAATCCCATTATTGTAATAGGAGTATCTTATTCTATTATGTAGACTTAACGTTACAAACGCGAGGCTTGCTCCCAGTAAAAGAATAATTACACCGAATATAATTGATTTCATATGACGTTTTATGAACTTCAATGTGATGTACCTCCGTTTAAATCATTACATTTCTATATTCATAATCTATCCGCATAGGGGTTTCTAATTTATTATCTCTGGAATACTTGTAAAATAGCCCTGGCTCGATTTGCAGGACTATTTTCCATAGCTTCCCCAGTTTCATTGCTTCGTGTTATCCTTAATATATTAAGAAGTACTTTATCAAGCATGCTTTATACATTATACGCTTTTCAATTATTGGAAGTCAATAAAAATGGAATAATATAACATTACTCTATTTCTATAAAATCGAATATAATGTGGTTCTTGTGTATCACACTACATTATGTTGTATTTTTTTATGAGAAAATAAAAAATAGTACTGGAAAAAAAGAACGTAATAGGATAGAATATAGTAATAGTAATAATTATTATAATCGAAAAACTGCAATGCATTTATGAAATGACCATTAAGCTAAGCAGATATGAGGAGGAAGCATGGATATTCAGATTAGAAAACGAAATGGAAATTACGAACCACTCTGTGTTGATAAAACAAAAAAAATGGTTGCATATGCATGTGAGGGATTGGAGGGATGCGATCCTTCTGAGCTAGAGATGGATTCTAACATACAGTTCCGAGACGGTATGAGTACGAAGGAAATCCAAAAAATATTAATCCAGACAGCAATAGAGAAAATGATTCAGACCTCGAAGGATGCTCAGGGGAATATTCATAAGACAACAAATATTAACTGGCAATATGTGGCTGCTAGACTATTTATGTCTGATTTATATAAGGAAGCAGCGATCAATAGAGGATACCGACATTTTGGATATGGTAATTTTTCTGAATTAGTACATAAACTGGTGGAGCTTGGGTATTATGGTAAATATCTGTTGACAGAGTACACTGAGGACGAAATCAATGAATTGGGTGCTTATATTAAACCGGAGCGTGATCTTCTGTTTAATTATGAAGGGCTTAAGCTGTTGGCTGACAGATATCTGATCCGTGGATTTAATAAAGAGGTCTTTGAGCTACCGCAGGAGCGTTTTCTTGTCATAGCCATGCACCTGGCCATTCCTGAGGGAGAGAACAAGCTGATATATGCAAAGAAGTTCTATGATCTACTTAGTGAATTAAAGATGACAACGGCTACGCCGACGTTAGCAGGAGCCGGTACCCCTTATCATCAGTTGAGCAGCTGCTTTATTTCTGTGGTTGGTGATAATCTATGGTCCATATATGATGTGAACCAGAAGTTTGCCAATGTATCAAAGCATGGAGGAGCGCTGGGAATTTATATCGGAAAGATCAGAGCATTGAACAGTGAGATCAGAGGTTATAAGAATGCATCCGGTGGAGTCATTCCCTGGGTCAGACTATATAATGATACAGCTGTAGCTGTTGATCAGCTGGGAAGAAGAAAGGGTGGTGCGTCCATAACACTGGATATCTGGCATCGCGATTTGTATGAATTCCTGGATCTGAAAACGAATAATGGGGATGACCGAAGAAAGGCTCACGATATCTTTCCCGCCGTTAGCATTCCGGATCTTTTTATGGAGCGTCTGGAAAGCAGAGGTAACTGGTCCTTATTTGATCCGTATATGGTGAATAAAGTCATGGGATTTCAGTTGGAGGACTTCTATGATGATGACGACAAGAAGGCATTTACGGAACGTTATCTGGCCTGCGAGGAGAACCAGGAGCTGGAACGTATGACAGTACCTGCCCTGGAGATTATGAAGAGAATCATGAAAAGTGCTGTTGAATCCGGTACTCCATTTATCTTCTTCCGTGATACGGTGAACAGAGCAAATCCGAATAAACATGCTGGAATGATCTATGCCTCCAATCTGTGCCATGAGATTGCACAGAATGTCAGCGAGTCCATCCAGCTGGAGGAAGTTATTGAAGAGGCAGGAGATCATAAAGAGGTGGTGAAACGTACCCAGTCCGGTGATATGGTTACCTGTAATCTTAATTCCATTAATCTTGGACGTGTTAATATGGAGGATTTGAAGGATACGATACCGCTACAAATTCGAATGCTGGATAATGTCATTACCCTGAACCAGTATCCCGTATCTGAGGCAATGATTACCGGTCAGAAGTATCGTGCGATCGGACTTGGTACTAGCGGTTATCATCATTATCTTGTAAATCACAAGATTGCGTGGGAGAGTGAAGCACATTATAAGGAAGCGGACCGTTTATACGAGGAAATAGCCTACCAGGCTATCAAAGCTTCCATGGAATTAGCAAAGGAAAAGGGAGCATATCCTGAATTTGAAGGCTCTGAATGGCAGACTGGTAAATACTTTGAGAGACGTGGTTATAACTCAGAGAGATGGCTGGCATTGAAGGAGGAGGTGAGGAAATATGGGCTTCGAAACGGCTATATCACAGCGATTGCTCCGACTGGCAGTACCTCAAACATTGCTGGAACAACAGCGGGGATTGACCCAATCTTCAAGAAATTCTTTATCGAGGAGAAGAAGGGAAGCTTTACACCGAAGGCAGCACCTGATCTGAATAATGAAAGCTTCTGGCTATATAAGGAGGCCCATCATATTAATCAGCTTTACAGTATTAAGGCCTGTGGCATCCGACAAAAGCATATTGATCAGGCCCAATCCTTTAACCTGTATATAACACCGGAGATGAAGGCAAAGGACATCTTGGATCTATATATTGAGTCCTGGAGGAATGGAATTAAAACGATTTATTATGTGAGAAATCAGTCCTTGGAGATGGACGAGTGTACCAGCTGTTCCAGCTAAGAGGATGACTGGATTGATTAAAGTATAAGGAGAGCGTAATCATGATAAAGAAGAAGATATTTAACGAGTATGGAGTACGTGGGACAGAATCCATGATTGATGGAAATACAACAAACTTGAGGGAATGGAATCGTATTAAATATAGCTGGGCCAATACCTTTTACCGGACCATGCTCAACAATTTCTGGATACCGGAGGAAATCTCATTAAATGAGGATGTGAAGCAATTTCCGCTATTAACAGATGGAGAGAGAAATGCATTTGACAAAATCATATCCTTCCTTAACTTTCTGGACTCCGTGCAAAGCGAAAATCTTCCCAATCTTTCAAGATATGTTACGGCAGCAGAGGTGTCTTCACTTCTGAATATCCAAGCATTTCAGGAGGAAATTCATGCACAAAGCTATTCGTATATATTGGATACGGTTACAAATCCTATCACAAGGGATAAAATATATGACGAATGGCGTGAGGATAAGCATCTGCTAGAGAGGAACCGGTATATTGCGAATATTTATCAGAATTTTAATGAGAATGCATCAGTAGAGAATTTTATACGAACCATCATAGCGAATTATATACTGGAAGGTATCTATTTCTATTCTGGCTTTAGCTTCTTTTATACTCTGGCAAGGCAGGGAAAGATGACAGCTACCAGTACTATTTTCAAGTATATTAACAGGGATGAGATTACCCATCTGGTTCTATTTCAGAATATCATTAAAGAGCTAAGGAATGAAAAGCCGGAAATATTTGCACCGAAGATTATAGAGGAAATTAGAGAAATGATGCGGACTGGAGTGGAACATGAGATTGCATGGGGACAGTATGTAACGAATAATGAAATACTGGGCTTGAATAATACTTTAATTGAGAGGTATATTAAATATCTGGGTAATCAGAGACTAAAGGCAATTGGTATCGAGGAGTTATATCCGGATATTACGGAAAACCCCATGGCATGGATTGAAGGCTTCTCGAATCTGAACAACACTAAAACAGACTTCTTTGAAGCAAAGGTGACGAATTACACTAAAGCGGCTGCCTTTGATTTTGATGATCTGGAATAAACTAGCAGGAAGTTTGACGAAAGTATGGTATTTCATCAGGACTTCTGATACAATACATTAAAATATATAAAATATGATAGGAAATAGGAGGAGTTTATGTCGGGATCAGTATACGGAAATAGCTTTATCGTATCGACTTGGGGTGAATCCCATGGAGAAGGTATCGGAGTAGTCATAGATGGTTGCCCGGCAGGTCTGCCCATCAGCGAAGATGTCATTCAGGTTTATCTGGATCGAAGAAAGCCTGGTCGAACAGAATATGCGACACCGCGTAAAGAGGATGACAGACTTCAGATATTATCCGGTGTCTTCGAAGGACGTACCACTGGAACGCCCATTTCCATGGTGATATATAATGAAAATCACCGGCCCTATGATTACTCCGAGATTTCGAAGTATTATCGCCCGGGTCATGCAGATTACACCTATGACCAAAAATATGGCTTTCGGGATTATCGTGGAGGCGGACGTTCATCAGGTCGTGAAACCGGCGGAAGAGTAGCTGCAGGTGCGGTAGCCGCAACCATTTTAAAGGAACTCGGAATAACGGTATATGCTTATACGAAATCCATTGGACCCATCTCCATTGATTATCAGAAATGTCAAAAGGAGTATACCTATCAAAGCCCTGTTAATATGCCGGATTTGGAGGCCTCTGCAAAGGCGGAAGCTTATATCCTGAAACAGAGAGAGGAGCATAATTCGGTAGGAGGGATCATTGAATGTATTGTGTCAGGAATGCCTGCAGGAATAGGTCAGCCGGTATTTGATAAACTAGATGCGGCACTTACTAAGGCAGTTATGTCCATTGGAGCTGTAAAGGGAGTCGAGATTGGCGACGGCTTTGCAGTAGCCACAAAAACAGGATATGAAAATAATGACTCCTTTTTCTGTGATAGCGAGAATAGAATCACGAAGCTCAGTAATCATGCTGGAGGCATATTGGGTGGTATCAGTGATGGAACCGAAATCATTCTTCGAGCTGCCGTAAAGCCTACTGCTTCCATTGCCAGACCGCAACGTACTGTTAATAAGAATAATGAAAATATCGAGATTGAAATTCAAGGACGTCATGATCCGATTATCGTGCCAAGAGCTGTAGTAGTGGTGGAATCAATGGTAGCCATCACTCTGGTGGATTATCTCTTCCAGGGAATGACTTCAAGAATGGACAGGATAAAGGAATTCTACAAACGGTAGAACTGGATTACTCAACTTAAACTGAGAAGTAGAATGTTATCTTTTGGATGAAAAGAAAAGCGATTTCATAACCATAGGGATTATGGTTGAAATCGCTTTATGATTCTATTTAGAATATTGTATTATGGTTTCAATATACTTAATCAACTGGAGATTTAATGAGGGAATACATTTTCATATCCAGAACTTTCCCGTTTTTCACAGCGTTCTGTCTTAAGATACCTTCGCAAAGAAATCCGGCCTTTTCAAGTACTCGACATGAAGCAATGTTATAGGCAAAGGGTTCTGCGAAAATACGCAGGATATCAGTATTCTGAAAAATGGTTTCGCAAGTGAGCTTCACAGCTGTAGTTCCGATGCCTTTTCCCCAGTACTCCTCCGCGATGTAGTAGCCCATTTCCGCGGTACGTGAGTGGATGTTATCCTTTCGAAATACACCGATACTTCCAATGGCTTTGTCATCAACGGTAATGGCATAGGCATAGGTTTGGTCCTTATCAGCCTGCAACATGAAGCTGATAAATTCTTCAGCATCCTTTGTAGTATATGGAAAGGGTAGACCATCCCGCAGATTATCCAGTATCTTTTTGTTATTTAACGCAGCTGCCAGATCAGGTGCATCCTCCATTCTCCAAGGACGAATATTACAAATCATATGACATAACCTCCTTCTACACGTTACAGTACTATTCGATATCCAGTGAATACAACATTTCTTCCCGTTCCTCATAGGACGATTTGTTCTTTCGACCTTTTGTTATTGACACCAAGGATAAACCCAACTTTTGCATTACCTTATAAGAGCTGATATTTTCACTATCGCAGTGAGCTATAATTTTCTTAAGCTTCAATTCCCTTATTGCAAAATTCATTACCTCTCTGGCTGCTTCTGTGGCATATCCATTGCCCCAATAGCGTTTATTAATGATCCAGCCTAGTTCACCCGTATGCCTCTCCCTGTCAAGATCAATTCCAATTGCACCAATATGTTCATTCTCAAGAAGAATAGCAAATTCATAAAAATCAGGATTCTCTTTCTGCCATTCTGCCTGTGCCTTTTCTAAGAATTCTTCGGTTTCTCTTAGACTCGTATTAGGTAAGTAGATCATTAATTTGGTGTTTTCAATATCACTTGCATATTCGTGAGTCGAATGTAGATAATTCAATCCCAAGGGTACCAATACCAGACGTTCTGTTATTAATTTCACCTTATCACTCCTTAAAATTGATTTATCCATTATATATTTCCTAATTAAGGAAGTCAACCTTTTTATATTGCTTATATCCGAACCCTTTTTATATTGCTTATATCCGAACCATGCGAACGCCAGAGCCATAATCAGAACGAACCCTTCAATTATCCAGACACTTGTAATCATTCCCGTAACATACATTCCCGGTAAGAAATCCAGTGCGGCATGCAGTCCGATTGCAAGGAAGAGATAGCGAAGCTTCTTATCAGCGACACTACGGTATACGATCATGGTTAATCCCATATGAGCCACAAAGGCAAGGATACGTTCCACACCACCGACAAGGAATAAAAGCGGAGCAGTGGTATAAAAAGCAGAGTAGGTATTTGTAACAATCTGTGCTGTTGCAGAATCTAAGCTGGCAGTGAATGCATTCATTCCTGCCACATAGAGGATAATGGCGGAGACCAGATTGCTAATTCCACTTAACCCCCCTAGTAAGAGGGCTTCAATTCCGCCATGTCCTATACCGTACATGACAGCGCTTTCCTTCTCGGGATGCTTTTTCTTGAGGAAATGAAAGCCAACAAATCTTCCGACCTCTTCAAATACACCAGGAAATAAAGCCGCTACCAGTGAAAACACCAGTGGTTTTGATTGAATAAAGCTACCCACCGAATGACCTTCATATAGTACACCGGCCTGAATGAGCTTTTCTACAATGACAAAGCTAACAAAGATTAAAGCACCTACGCCTACTCCGGCCAAAGAAGCACGTGTTTTCTTACGATACCAGATCAGATAAGTTATAGGGGTTCCAATGGATAATATAATTGAAAGTGCAATCATTACAATTACGTTAACGGGTAGTTCTCCTGCAGTATAGTTCATAGTTATTTTTTCCCTTTCTTGAATAGAGTATATGAATAGATACATGGGGTGATGACGGCTATGGCGAGAATGGCAAATGTCCATATTTCGTAACCGGCAAGGCTAATGATTATTATAAGAATGGATAATGCTACCATCAGTATACCGGCCATACGATGTGTTTTCCTCCAGTTCACTTCATCTGCCAGAGTCCAAGGAAGCCGTATTCCTATCGTATAATTTTGCTTACATTTTGGCAGGTAATTACCAATCAGTAAGAAAATGATACCAAGAACTACCGTAATAACTTTACCAACATTGATGCCATCATTTAACACATAGAGAATGATAAGGCATTGCGTCATTATTCCGAGAATGGGTATGATAAAGCGAGAGATATACTGAAGTTGAGGAGTAGCATTCATTTGCTTGGGATCTGAGTTAACCACAGCACAGCATACAATTTGAAGAAGCAGTAGGATTAACGGGATTCCAAATAGTGCGAAGGACTTGCTGGCGTAATTGTCCGGCTGATTATAAATGTTAAAATGTACTGGTATGGAATCGGGTAGCTGATTATAAAAGACTGCCCCGATTAGCAATGGTATCAGACACATTAAGCTGGTAACAACATTTAATCTAAAAAATTTTGAATTAGTGATCTTTGTCATACTTATCTTCCTCCTTATTAACTGAGAATTGGGAAAACCATAGCATTACTTCTTCAAATACGGACGTATTTAAATCATAGAAAATAAAATTCTTCTCCTTTGTCTCGGATATTAATCCTGCCTTTTTTAATTGTGATAGATGATAGGAGATGGTTGCATTCGTCATGTCAAATCTTGAAGCAATTTCGCCAGCCGATTTACTTCCGCTTCGCAGCATAAGTAAAATTTCTCGCCTGGCCGGGTCAGAAAGGGCTTTAAAGGTATCGGTAAATCCCATTTATTCACTTCCTTTGCAATGTATTTCGATATATTTCTAAATAGATTATAACAATATTTGCTTAAAATGTAAAGAGCTATTTAGAGAAAATTCTAAATAGTTATATTATAAAAGGGGATGTTTCATAATACATTCGCGAGGACAATTACTTACCTCACACAGACGGAAGGACATATTACTGATTTTGCATGGCTCATTCGAACATTAATTTTCGCCTGAGCCATGCAAAATACAGCAATATGTCCTTCCGACAGTGCATTATGGTAAGTAATTATCCCCGCTGATACATTATGAGACATCCCCTTAGCTTATAATGATCTCTATCGTTATCCTGTTTGTTGAAAGCTAATTTCACCTCGAAGTATAATATCAATATCCGGACTAGGATGCTTTTTCATAATCTCAACATCTCCGGTTTTCTCTAAACGTTTTACTTGTTGTCTTGACAAATGCAATATATCTGCAAGGATTTTATCCGTTCTGAATTTCAACCCATATGGGTTTGATAGCTGTATCAAATCTCCGGGTTGGAAGGCGATTGTATTCTCAATAGGCTTCTGTGTCTCAGTATCCCAGATCTGATACCTTATATCGTTCCAGTTAATATCTGCTTTATTACTTAGCATAAAGGATTTGTCTGTTCCATATTTCAGAGCAAGCTCTTTATCATTTTCCATAAATCTGGAATAAAGCTCAGGTGATAAATTCTTAGCCTTCATACGTTCAAAAATCGTAAGATTATATGTGTGCTTACATTTATTACATTGATAGATTAACCATACATCAATTAGATTCCCATTGGCATTAATACGAAAATTGTTCGTATTAATATAGTCAGACTTACATCCACATACAGAGCAATTTCGAGTTATCGTATAAGACTCCATCGGGGTAAGCATAAAGTTAAATATTCGTAAATAGCTCATTTTGCATCTCCTTATAAAATCTTTCGGATATGCAAAGGCTATTACATTGTATAGTGACATGCTCCCAACCTCATGTAGGAGTGGGGCTACTTACGAATTCAATATGAAATTGTATGCTGCGTCAATAATTTTGCAATAGCCTTTGCTATGCAAAATAATAGGGTGTAGTCATAATGATAAAGCTCCCTTCGTTTTTGATATTGCTCATTCTAACATCATACCAGGTTAAGCTCTACCTCAAACATCGTTATAATTAAGTTTGAGATTATGACGACTATACATACGAAGGAAGCTCTTGATTGTCAGAAATATTAAGTTAAATTAAGGAAAACATAGAAATCAATGCAGAAAAGACGTTGGACAATCCATGAATAAGCCAACTTGTATATATGGAACCATTGGCCTTCTTTTCATTTATATATCCCATAAACCATGCAATGGAACCGGTTAATAGTATAATTATAACTGCCTTTCCTGTGCCAACCAAGGAAATAAACATTATGCCGTGCATAATACCAAAAATTATGCTCTGGATTATATTAGCGATGAAAAAGCTTAATTTATGTTCCAAGCGTTTTAATAAAAATCCTCGAAATAAGATTTCCTCAGGTAGTGCGGTATTAAAGAATGCATAGATTAATGCGGCCGGTAATCCAATTATACCCATACCTGAGAATTCGGAAGTTGCAGTTTCCGTATCTTTTAGTATAAATAATACAAATAATGAAATTATCATAAACCCAACTGTAACTAAGCAGAAATAGACCCATAATTCCGTTTTCTTATCGGATGTTGCTTTTTTAAGACCTATCCATGAGAAAAAGTTTTCCTTCTTTCTCGCAGTAACCAGCCACCATATAAATGGAATAAGTGTAAACATAATGATTTGAATGATACTGCTCACCAGTTTGTTAATGAATAAATTCATCGAATGCCTCCTATCATCCTTTGTGTGCCCACAATCCATGTTGATTACAGCTAAAATATAGCTTTCCGCCACCCATCCTTGGAATACGTACTTCACCATTTTGTTCGGGATAAAGCTTAATCAATAAAACTCTATCATAATTCACATAGGCAACAAAGTTAATATAATGTGTTTTACTCATTTCATGTGAAAAAGTGATATAGTAATCATCTTCATTGATTTCCACGTTGATATTGTGGATATCATCGCTCGGTTTGGCTATCAATGGGGATAATTTGCGACCGCAGCAAGACAATTCTGCATCACTTGTAGATGTAATAATATTACCACAGGTATTACAAATATAAAAACGAATTTTCTTCATATTTCCTCCATCGGTATTATTCGGGTCCAAATCACCTAACAATATTTTTTCTATATTTACGTTTAATGCTTCAGATAATTCATGCAATAAGGATACGTCCGGACATCCCAAACCACGTTCCCATTTTGATATGGTTTTATCACTAATGTTCAGGACATCAGCTAGCTGTTTCTGCGTCAGGCCTTTTTCTTTCCGCAAACATGAAATAAGATTTCCTACTTTATAGCAATCCATATTGATCACCTCCATTTTTAAGCATAACATAGATAAGAAATAATTCAATCAACGCTCCGTAGAGTCTGAGATTATAGATATTAAAATTCGTATTTTATTAAATTATACCAGATTTGTTAGGCTTGAATATACGGTCTGTTAAATAATGTATTATTATGTTAATATATCAATAAAAGGAACTATCCTGGGGGTATTATGTTGCAAAGAATTGAGCAAATGAATGAGTCCATAGATTATATTGAAGCCCATTTGATGGAAGAAATAAAGGTTGAACAGCTTGCCAAGATTGCTGCTTGTTCCGTATATGATTATCAGCGTATGTTTTCCTTTATTACCGGGTCTAGCTTGTCGGATTATATTAGGCGCAGAAAACTAAGCTTAGCTGCTATGGAGTTACAACATAGCAATGACAAAATTATCGATATCAGCTTAAAATATGGTTATCAATCTCCTGATGCGTTTGCACGTGCATTTCATAAGTTACATGGTATGACTCCTACCGAGGCAAGAAAGCAAAGTGCGATATTATCACTATATCCTAAGATCAAGCTATCCACTCCAAGCATAAGTAATAATGAGATTTCACACAGAATTATATTGAACCAGCGATTCAAATTGTTATTAAAGGGATATGAATTAAATAGAAGCAGTGCCAATATTGAAATCGCAAAAGTAATTGAAGATGCGAGACATAATGGAACTCTTGAGGAACTGCAGAATGATAATCCAAACTGGAAGCTATACGGTGTTATCAGCTATCTTTCAAAGAATCCCCAATGCTTTATGTATTATATTGGCTGTGAGTATTGCGGCAAACCGATCTTACCAGGGTATGAGGTAGTAGAGATATATTCACCTATCTGGGCAGTATTTGAAATGCCCAGTTTACTTTCCTATGCTAAAGAGATAGTAGGAGATAATTCCTTTCGTACATACATAATACCTCCAGAGTTGGAAAAATCCTTAGCCGAATTCTATACGGAATGGCTATCTACTTCAGGTTATGAGGAAGCAGATGCACCTGAGCTTCAGCTTCATCATGTTATGCCGGATGGTAGGGTATCACGTTTTGAATACTTCGTACCGGTAAAAAAGCTACCCTACTGATTATGTGCTCCAAAAGTCGGGAAAAAAGTTGTGAGAATGGTAAACTGAATCATAACATTCTTGACTAAGGAGGTATTCATATGATGATCAGCTATATTGTATACACCATTCTATTTCTTAATTTTCTACTAGAACCCATTTTCAACCACTTTGAGTTGTTAAGAGTAAAAAAGGAACCAAATCGCAGATTGAAGTATTACTATATGTCGGTAATCGGCTTATGTGTTCCTATATTTCTGATACTCCTATTAGTACTTATTCGTGAAATTACCTTATCCGATTTGGGATTAAAACCGATCCACATCGGAAAGGATTTATTCAACATATGGTTTTCTTATGTTATTCTCTTAGTGTCAGCTTTGTATATGATTTGCATTATTTATCATATAATCTGTATGAAAATAAGCGTTCAATATAGGAAGGCCTATTATGCAAAAGTGAGACAATCAAATTCATCTGAAGCAGTTCTGGATATTCTGCTCCCGGTTACATCCAAGGAAAAGAAATTATGGGGCTTTGTCTCTTTAGTTGCCGGAGTGTGTGAGGAAATTCTTTTCAGGGGTTTCTTACTTCATTTTGTTAGTGAGTTATTTCCCAATCTATCAATTATAATTGTCATCATCATAATATCATTTGTCTTTGGATTATGGCATACTTATCAAGGGCTAAAAGGTATGTTTATGACCTTTTTGATTAGTATTTTCTTTAGTCTGTTCTATATCAGTATTGGTTCCATAATTCCTGTTATCATACTGCATGTTATAATGGATTTGAGTGCAAAGGATGCCGGCACTGCTGAGGATTTTCTTTAGTTCGGTGATATAAAAGCAATTTTATACAATAATATTTGCACTAGCTATGCTAAGCTAGCTGTATCAATATCAAAAAGGTGGATGAGAAATGAATCAAAATCGAATATTTGAAAATTTCAGCAACGGGCAAATGCGCCTGCCAGACAAGGAGAAAAGCTTTAAAGAAATCATATGGTCCAAGCACCCGACCTTCGAGGGGGTTGAGCTAAAACACATCCTTACCTCGAAGGATACAGAAGGGCTCTTTAGCTATCATTTAGTACGTATTGCACCGGGTAGAAGTATTAGTAGACATATACATGGGACACAGCTAGAGACTCATGAAGTAATATCCGGCTCCGGCATCTGCATCAATGATGGGAAGAAGCTGGTGTATGAGAGCGGTACCATATCCATCTTTCCTGCCGGAGTACCACACGAAGTGAATGCGGGAGAAGAAGGATTATTTATATTTGCTAAATTCTTCCCGCCTCTATGCTAATCCCTATTCGGTAAAAATATATAAGCCTGCAAATATTCGGAAGGGGTAATGCCAACTACTCTTTTGAATGTTTTAATGAAGTGACTTTGGTCATAAAAGCCGGTAGCCAAGGCCACTTCTATGATAGGATACTTTTGCTTAAGCAAATGCTGTGCCTTACGAATTCGATTTTGTAATTGAAACTGATGGGGAGTAAGACCGACTACTTTTTTAAACTGTCTGGTAAAATGATATTTACTTAGGTAGCTTACTTGTGAAAGTTCGTCTAGCTTTAGTTCTCTTTCTGGGGAGGTCTCCAGTAACTTTTTTGTTGAAGCAAATGTAGCATTCGACTTATACTTCTGATCCGTGATACCTTCGTATAACGTAACAATCGTATCAGATAACATCCTTACTTGTTCCTTATATAGAATACCTTTACTTATGAAATAGTCTGCTAATTCTGTAAAGATAGATAGCTGGCTATTTTTATCAAAATCTGAGAATAGCTCTTTCTTCATGCATACAGTAAGTGTGGTATAGCCTTCTTTACCAGAGATAATAGTATGAGGCTCATAAGGTGGGATAATAATCAAATCATTTATATGATGGATTATTGTTCCATCCTTCTTTTTAAGCTCAATGCAACCGTCAATAACTAAAACTATGGTATATACGGAGATATGATTGTGTTCCGGATATGAAATATGAGAGTTTTTGCAGTAAACCATCTCTATTTCGGATGTCATTGAGTGGTAATATTTGATTTCTCTTTTCTCCATTTTTATCACCTGATTATATACCGATTAGTAAGTTCCTCATTTTAATGCTATTGCGATTTTTACTGTACTTTAAATATCTTAACTTTATCTAATAGAGCATATGACATTTGTTGCAGATCCTGAGAAATGGAGGCAGTCTCTTCTGTGGTAGCATTTAATTCTTCTGAGGAGGCTGATATTTCTTCTGCAGATGCAGAGGTCTCGACGGCTACGGCGGATATGGTTTGGACCCTTCCGATTATGTCATTCTTGCTTTGCAGAATGGTATTGGTGGCTTCATAGGTTTGATTAATCTTTGGAGTAGATTCTTTTAATGAATCCAATATCTGATGGAAGGATTTATTGGTAGTATCCGTAATCTCGATTTGAGTGGATAATCGATTCCTCAGCTCATCGCTGGTTGTTACGACACTTTTAACACCGGATAGTATTACGTCGATCATCTGCTTAATGCTATCTGTTGACTGTTTTGAGCGATCCGCTAACTTTCTTATTTCATCGGCCACAACTGAAAAGCTTCTACCGGCTTCCCCTGCTTTCGCAGCCTCGATAGCCGCATTAAGGGATAGGAGATTGGTCTGCTCGGATATTGCTTCGATGACATTGTTGATATCATTGATTTGCATGATATTCTCATTCAACTCATTAATTTTGTGGAAGACATGATCAAAGGTTTCCTTCGAATCCTGTATGGATTGTATTAATGTAGACATCTGATCATTTCCCGTGGAGGATATACTTTCGGTTAACTCAGAGTTTTCCTTCACAGCCTCCAATGAGATATATATGTTTTGAACCATTTTATCAAAATGCTCAAGTTCCGATAAGATTACACTCATCTCCTGAGCTTGGGTAGTGGTGCCTTGGGTTATTTCGCCGATAGCAGAGGTGGTTTCTTCCGAAGAGGCAGCAATCTGCTGGGATATGGAAGAAACATTAGTAGCCAGATTAGCCACTTCTTCTGATGTAACTGTAATCGCTTTTATCGTCTGATTTAGGTTGTCGCCAAGCTCATTCATACTTCTTGCTAATAATCCTAATTCATCTTTACGTTTACTCTCTATCTTAACAGTTAAGTCGCCTTGTTGCATTTGTTCAACCTTTGATTTTAATTCCTTTAAAGTTTTTGATAGTCTGATTGAGAATGTACCTGCTATCAGAATTCCAAATAGCAATATAAGAATAGTACGAAGATAAAACTGATTTCTCATTACAGTGATCTCTGCGGTAATCTCCGTGGCATCCAGATCAGCAGCCAAAATTCCGACTATATTGCCGGATTTGTCTAGGATGGGAACATAAGCGGAGATCATGTCTCCCCACTCAGAATAGTCAAGCTCAAAGGACTTCTTGCCTTGAAAGCTATCTATCCAAGCGTCACTCATAATAGCTTCATCTTCCATGTCACCCAAATAGGAACGGTCCGGATCATCTTCCTCTGTACCGTCAACGACATAGATATACTCATCGATTGAAGTCTTTCTCATGGTGTACAAATACTGTAATCCCAATGAACGTCTCAAATTACGTAAATCATTATATAATAGGGTATAAGATTCACTATTCATATCCCCTTCTGTATGTAATTCCTGAAAGATATCGACATTAAGATTGCCTGCCATTGATTCTATCATAGTAAGAAGGGTATTTCCTACCGATTTTACTATAGTGGTCTTTGCCCTGTTGTATGAGGAGATGGATAATGTAATTGATGATAGTAATAATAGTCCAATACTAATACCTACAATTTCTAAAACGAGTGATAGCCCTGTCTTTTTCATAATAGTATGCATCCTTTCTCGGTATAAAAATAAGATGTAACTTTGAAGATTAAAAAACAACCTATATTACCCCTTTTTCAATATTTTACATTCTAATTCGTCAAAAGTCTACATATTTCGTGTAGATTATGGTAGAATAATATACAAAATCGCTAACCCTTAATAAGGATTAGCGATTATTGAACGTTACTTATACCTCTTTTGCATAGTCTTTATCATTGGACTCCTTTTCCCAGGAGATGAAGACTTCCAATTCCCAATGATAGACAGGAATAAAGGCTTTATTTTCATATCCGATTTTATGATAGAAGGTCTGATTACCACCTAGCATTCCATTACATCTCGGGAACATTTTCTGTACTCTGTTTGCAGCTTCATGTAGAATAGCTGTTGCAATTCCTTTTCTTCTTTCCCACCATACGACAGCTAATGGTTCAAGTTCACAATAGGGCATATTTTCGTCATACCATATGATTGCAAAAGCGACAGGTCTCTTTTGTTCATCAAGAACACACAGATCAAGGTCCTTTCGATAGTGCTTCATTTTTCGCAAATCATGGAAGGCCTGTTCGCCATGTTCGCAGGCATGCCTATCTCCGGTATAGCCAAAGGAATAACGATGAGTATTGGATAGGTAAAAGTCCGGAGTAGTATTGCCGTCGACGATGGAATAGCCATCAGGCAGTTTTACGTCATAGAACTTATCTCCAAAGGGTAGGATATATCGGTCCTCGCCAAAATCCAATTTTTGAAATCCTGACTGCAAAACCATTTCCTTAAGAGTAGTATTCCAATCCGGCACATAGATGTTTACATACTTGGTTCGTTGATCCTCCTTGATTGCAGTAGCGTGTGTTTTAGCAAACTTAATCATATCTTTAAGAAGCTCTGTGTCGCCTCCGCGTTCTTTGGAATCAAATAAGAAAAAAGCTTCTCCGTCATAATTACCTTCATTGATGACACAGGCTACAACTTTCCCGTTATCCCTATAGACACCAACCGTATGATACCAAGCTTTATAATGGCCTGTAAAAGCCGGATGCAGCCCTTTTGAAAATTCGTGTCTACTGAGATTCCAGACAGGGTATTCCCATTGATAGGAAGCGATGATTAATTGCTCTATTTCATCAAAATCCTCATCTTTATAAAAACTGAATTCATAACGCATATGTATCTTCCTCTCATTATAAAATATAGTTAGATAATTGCGAAACTATACAACAGAAAGTACGCTTTGCGAACTTTCTGTTGTCCTGAATAATTGTGGCCATTGTGTATACAGTGGATACATATTCCGAAGCAAACCATAGCGGAAGTAGCGGGTTTGCGCAGGAATATGCTTATTCTATGCTTTCACCACACATGATATCAAATGGCATGACTAATAGCTTGCTTAACCGTTTCTCATATTCAGTAAAAAACCATGTGGTTGCATTGGAATAGTTCTCAATTGTGTCAAATTGCCAGTAGGAGTAGTACTTAACACACTTAACGATCTTAGTAAGAGGTCTAGGTAAATCTCCGATTTTATCAAATATATAAAATCTTTTCAAATATTTGATATCAATATTACCGGCCAGTTCCTTTTGTTGTGGGAGCATTTCCTTTACTAAGCTTTCGAACTCTTCAAGCCTTTCAGGCTTTACCTGAAATAATTTAACCTCTGAAAAAGACATTCTTATTCCCTCCTTTTTGTTTTGCTTTGCATACAAATCATTTTCTTTTCTTCAACACCAATATCCTCTGCAATAACATTACATTTTGTCATAAGTAAAAAATAGATGTTCTTTTTCTCTTCGCTTAAGCATTCATAATTTGCTTGTCCTTTGGAAATAACAACATCTGCATTCTCGTAGAGTTCCTTGAATTTCTGGCTGGTACGATGAAGAACGGTTCCAAGAGATCCGTCCCCATTATCAATAATCTCTGCATATTCATCGATTCCAACAGCATATGCATCCTCAGCGATGGAATCATTTACAACGGGTTTACCACGTACACCAAATAGTAGATGAATGCTTGGGTTGAGCTCCTTGATTTTCTTTAATAAAAGCTTATCCAAACAGATTTCACCACAATTATCTCCCAGATATAACAGGGATTTTGCAGCTAGAATATCATTTATCAATGACTGTGAATCATCTATGGCGAATTCTAATTCATCCATTTTATCAAAGTAATCATAGATATCCTCTAATAGAGTATTGTGTATGGGATTAAAGTCTATGATATTACCTACAATTGCATATTTGACAGCCATTCGAAAGGAATGGTCGGACTGATTTACTTTGTACTCAAAGTCAGGTAATAATTCTAGAAACAGAGCATTATAATAGGCTCTAGTATCCTTGTACGGATCCGGATTATTCGTATATTTCTTAATTAAATCAAATATCTCACCAATTAGTTCCGGAGTGGTTTGGTCAAACGAAATTTTACTCAGGTACGAAAAGACTTCTCTGAATAAAGCTTCTTTGTTATTTACATTTGAAATGTTTGCAACTTTGATTGCCTGATTTACCACACAGGGTAAGCACTTATCATGTAATATCATAGAATCCTCGCATTAATTTCTTTGAATCTCGTTAATCAATAACTCCTTCAATTCCTCTAAGTCTTCCTCCTTATATTCCAGATCTTTTTCTTCAGAATACCATTCCTTAATCGCCTGGTCTATAATGTATCGGTATTTTTCAGGGACAAAATTGAGCGTCCATATCGCACCATCATATTTGGATAAAATCCGTTTTTCATATTTATAGGATAGAATTCGTCCTAAGATCAGAATATTACTTGCGAAATATCTTGGGTTATAGGCACGAAAATCATATTCTGCAACATCGTTGCTGATTGAATTCCAGAAATCCTTCTCAGGAATCGTAGGAAAAACCTCCTTTATAGGTCGTCCCCAGATACAAATACCACTTTGATTAATTAAATGAATATAGCTGGCAATATCCGGATCGCAAAAATCTTCATCTACAATAAAGCATTCTTTGAGTGTGCCATTTAATAAATTCTTGTAACGCTCAGTCCATGAGTCGCTATAGTGGAATTGACAAGGTACCGGATGCTTCCAGGGGTTCAAATCATTGATCCATATGGCGGACATTTCAAGATGAGAGGGTTTACAATCAATCTCAATTATTTTTTCAGCAACTGATAATCTTTCCTCCCGGCTTAAGCGTTTGTCACATATTATTATGATATCAATATCACTTACACCTTCAACAAAGCTATCTAATACCATGGAGCCGTGTAAGTAGATTCCAACTACTGCTTCTCCGATACAGTCCAACCATATATCCGTTACTTGTTTGATTTGCTCTTTCACATCAGGTGAAAGAGTATTATAATTTTTGAATTCCATGTTATAATCTCCTTATACCACCAAATTATACCATTATATATGGGTTTGTCATTCGCTTGTATCACCAGCTAATTGTATCATAAGAATATGAAGATGGATTATAACAAACATTTTAAATCAAATATAATAAAATAGGGTATTCCATAATAGAGAAGATCGCGCTGATTACTCTATTATGTAAATACCCTGTGTTTTTATTTGTAATTATTGAGTATTCGATAAATCGAACTTTCTGATAGATAATACTCTTTTGAGAGCTCATAAACTGTTTTCCCGTATATATAATCCTTGTAAATTTGCTTATTTCTACTAGCTAACTCAGATTTATGACCTGAGATACTTCCCCATTCTTTTCGCTTTTCAGCTCCGGGTATGTATAGAAAGCCTTCCGAAATATATTTTCGTATTTCAACAAGTAACTCGTCGGGAAAAACATTTGTCGCATTTAAATATTTCATTCTGTACTTGCTCCTTATTCTAATAATGCGTTAGAATGCGGATTCTGTACTATTCATGAATGAATTGGCAAATCTAGAATTACGCTCCACACGTATTTGCCGGTTACAGAATCGCATGGAGCTTAAGTAAACGTTTCTGCTTCATTTTATTTATCCTCCTATAATATGTGTATCAGTGATTCTAGAAAAATGGATCACCTAATTTATTATTATTTTGATGTTTATATGATAATATTGGGGTTCTTGGTAGTGGATCCAATGTATTCTGCATATGCTTTAACGCCTCCAGCCATTCATGACGATGGTCCTCTTTATCGTTAATAACGAATGCTTTACCAAATACAACACGTGTACGATCTGTCATTGATGGTTGCTCCAAATAGATTGGCAATATTGGTTTCTGTGTTAAATATGACAAGCTGAATATACCATGATATATTCGATCGATGCTGTTCCTATTGATATCGGATATTGTGCCTTGCGGAAATATCAGTACATGCTTTGGAGAAGCTGCATTTTTTAAGTATTTCGTCAAATCTATTAAAGCCTTTGTCATATCACCGGAGGAGTTTCTATTTACTCCGATTAATTCATAATATTTTGAGACAAAGGACATAAGCTTTTCGTTATCTACCCATTCTTTCTTAGATAGTATTCGTATCCTGTCATGTAATAGACCTAGAATGACAGCGTCAAAATCGCTTACATGATTGGATGCCAGAATATAATCATTACTGTCTAAGTCGGGCATATTGACTAATTCTACATGAAATAATTCAAAGACACCTTTTTTGTAGTCTTCTCTATTATTAATATCCACTCCTAAATCTACTAGTTTTTGCAAAAATACTTTTAAGTAGTTAGCAGCATCTTCCCCACTAAAACTTAAGCTGTTATCCAAAATAAATCCTCCCAACCTTCTGGTAGCATAAATTAACAATGCTATGGCATAATTCATCAAGCTCTGAATTCAGTGCCTATTATAACATACACTATTTTTATTGACAACATACACCGATATGTGGTTACATAAAGTTCATTATGAAAAGAGGCTGTTGCAAAATATATAAACAGGGATTATGGTAAGTCATAATTCCTAATAAACCATTTTGCAACAGCCCCTTAATATTGAGCAGATCATGTATTCATTAAGTATACAACTTTTGCACATTTATGAAAAATAATTTCTTCTCAGCGAGACCTGCATATAAAAATTCTGGTTGACGATAATGATCTTATCGATTATGATATAGAAAGGTAAATACCGAAATATATATATTTACATTAATTAATCAATTAATTTCTATCTGTGTATCTCCTTATGGCTATACATGGGATGACGAAAGGAACTTAGGTAATAACATGAACAATACACTTAGATGGGTTAAATTTGAGGCTATTATGATCGCACTATTTTCAGTTAAGGGGATAAGTGCGTCCAAATTTAATAGCTTTGATAAGGTCCATATAGGTGAATTGGTGAATTCATATTAGAATATAATCTTAATGATAATTATATGATGAATGTATCCCAAGGCTTATATGCCTTGGGTTTTTTTATGCATAAATTTACTTAAAAATAAAGAGAGGTAGAATATAATGATAGAATTAAGTGTACAAAATTTAACGAAATACTATGGAGCGAATAAAATATTTCAAAACATCTCCTTCGAGGTAAAATCCGGAGACCGAGTAGCTTTAATCGGACAGAACGGTTGCGGTAAGACTACGATCATGAAAATTATTATGGGAGTAGAAGAGTACCAGGGAGGGAATATCTATCTTCGAAAGGGGGCCAGATTAGGTTATCTGGATCAAATTCCTGAATATGAGGAAGGTATAACGACGCTGGAGGTTCTGCAATCTGCATTTGATGATATTGATCAGATTAGAAGAAAAATGAAGTATTTGGAGGAGCAATTTCAAGTGCTGAAGGATTCCGCGCTGGAGAAAGCGATCGATAGTTACGGAAAGCTGACGGAGCAATATGAATTATCCGGAGGTTATGAAATCGATACTAAGATTAATCGGATTACCGAGGGTCTTCAGATTAACGATACTATGAAGAATATGAGCTTTCACCTTTTAAGCGGAGGTGAAAAAACAAGAGTCATTCTTGCAAAAATCCTGTTGGAGGAGCCAGATATCATGCTATTGGATGAGCCGACCAATCATTTGGATCTGAGCTCCATTGAATGGTTGGAGGGCTTTTTGAAGGAATATCAGGGAGCGGTATTTATTATATCCCATGACCGTTATTTTCTGGATAGTATTGCAAATATGATATATGAACTAGAGTTTGATCACATCAGTGTATACCATGGTAATTATAGTTACTATGTGCTGGAAAAGGAGAGAAGATTCTTATTAGAATTCAAGAACTATCAGAATCAGCAGAAAAAGATTGCACAGATGGAGGAACAGATTAAGCGCTACCGAATCTGGGGGCAGATGAGGGATAGTGAAAAGATGTTCAAACGTGCCAAAGAATTGGAAAAACGTCTTGAAAAAATAGAGGTATTAGACAGACCAATCCTAGAGAAAAGAAAAATGCGGCTAAATCAGAATGACATCAACCGAACCGGGAAAATTGTTCTTGAAATACAGAACCTAAGTAAAGCCTTTGATGAGAAGCCGCTATTGGAGTGTGTGGATATCAGCATTTTCTATCAGGATCATGCCTGTATTCTCGGTAAAAACGGAAGCGGAAAGTCAACGCTTCTTAAGATGATACTTGGGGAGCTGGAGCCGGATCAGGGCGTAATAAAGTATGGCTCGCAGTTAAAGATTGGGTATTTACCACAGCATGTAATTTTCGAGGATGAGGATTTAACCTTATTAGAACACTTTTCCAGAGCTCATGATATTACAACCGGGGAGGCCAGATCCCAATTGGCTAAGGTGCTATTCTTTCAAGAGGATGTGCATAAGAAAATTAAGCATTTGTCCGGCGGGGAGAAAAGCAGATTGAGATTATGTTCTCTCACCTTTCAGAGAGTGAACTTTATGATACTGGATGAACCGACCAACCACTTGGATATAACCTCAAGAGAGGTCTTGGAGGATACCCTGTCAGAATTTGAGGGTACCATACTATTTGTATCCCATGATCGCTATTTTATCAATAAAATCGCAGATAAGATAATGGAGATTGAAGATAAAACAATAAAAGCCTATCCCGGTGATTATACGTATTATCAGGAAGAGCATCAAAAGGAAATTTTGCGGAAAGGAACTGCTGAAAATCAGGAGAATGAGAAGAAGGGAAATACGAAGATCAACAATAGACAGATCAATAATAAGCAGATTAGCAATAAGGCTAAGGAGCAGCCCATCGTAAAAGTTAATTATAGGAAAAAGCTTGCGGAGATTGAAGGAAAAATTGAAAAAATGGAGCTGCAGATGAAAAGCCTTGAGGAAGAGATGAATTCCTATAACTCTGATGCGGAGCAGCTTAGGGAAATCTTTGAGAAGAAGGAGCTGGTAGAAAAGGAGCTGGAGCAGGCTTACGAGGAGTGGGAGCAGCTTACACTGATGGAGGCTGATTAGGATAAGCAAGGCCGAATAATTAGGAGAATATTATTAAAGCCATAATAAAAGCAGCATAATATAACAGCAGGAAAGCCTGTCACGTTGGCATTCCTGCTGTTTCATAGTAACTCAAGGAATATTACAGGTACCTTAAGAAAATTAGCTTTAATGTGGATATTCCCACAAATTATTTTTCACCTTGTGGATATATATTCTCATATTATCTTCATCCTGTTGATTATACTCATAACGGAAATGTTCAGCCACCTCAATAGCAAGCCTGCTGAAAAGGTCACAGGCCTTTAGTATCGCTTCCCACATATTATTTTCATTGCTGTCGGAATAGGTTAGTAAGTACTGTTCGTAAATATCTGACGGCAGATATCTTTTGAAGTATTTACCCATTTTACCGGCAGAGACACTGAATTTATTATGAATACCAATGTACCACGAAATCATATCGTGCAAATCCTCACGTACCACATTATGATACATTAGCATCGCGTAAGGCATTTCCTTACGAGCAATGCCTTTTGCAACATTCTGTAAGCACCACCAGAAATTATTACAGCAGGATAAATAGAAAAGCTGCGAGGGCGGCTTTACGTGGTAGTCCTTATCCGATGCAGAAGGAAATGACGGCAGAATTCCGTCCTTATCGAGTAAGACTATTGTCAGACTATCATTATCAATAAGCTCTGGCTTTTGGATGGGAATAAGCGTTAAGTCAAGACGATTTCCATCGGTAAACAACATCATCCAATTGAAATATCCCTTACCACTGGGATAACGCATTGCTTCGGGCATTTGCAGTATCAGCCTGTCACCAAATACATCGATCCAGCTGTTATCAGCAGTAAAGGTCTCGAAATCCTTAACCACATAGACAATATCATAATCCTGATAGAGATCCTTTGGTGCATTGGGATTTGTACGGGAACCATTCATATATACCGCCCGTATCCGAGGATCCTTTTCCGCTACACCTAATATCAAATCAAACATTTCCTTCTCAGTTCTCATATAATTTCCCTTCTTAAAGATTAATTTGATAACTGCTTATAGTTCGTGCTTCTCGTGTGATATAGACGAACATCTCGATGCACTTCTAGATATGATTATACAATATAACTTCTGTTTTGTAGAAGGATAGTTTCTAAAATTGTACAAGTGACTGTACTTAAGGACAGTGACAAAGGATTGAGTTGTATGTTACAGTAAGTATAAGTACAGGGGATTATTAACAAGGTTGTATCGTTACGTTAGGAGGAAGCTTATGAATAAGCAAATTAGAAAACTTTCCGTATTATTTCTGATTGCTCTTGCAGTGGTGATTTCAGGGTTGACGGATAAGAATACTGTAAATGCAGCTGATATAACAACTTATAATATTAATGAACGCGAAGTTTATATTTATAATAATGGTAATTACATCATTAAAGGTGACGGCACGGCTACACAGAATAGAATTGTAATCACATCCGGTCTTACTAATGTAAATATTACATTAAGCGATGTTAATATTGATCGATCAGGCACGAATAGAAGCGCCCTGGCTATCGATACAGGTTCGAAGCTTTATCTGACCTT